>NZ_CP107811.1:2052500-2376250 GCF_036346105.1 Streptomyces sp. NBC_00539 | reverse complement strand
CAGGGCATCCCGCTGCTGCCGGACGAG
Source organism: Streptomyces sp. NBC_00539 (assembly GCF_036346105.1). Classification (GTDB taxonomy): domain Bacteria; phylum Actinomycetota; class Actinomycetes; order Streptomycetales; family Streptomycetaceae; genus Streptomyces. The sequence continues at coordinate 2,376,223 of NZ_CP107811.1, read as the reverse complement.
CCGTGGTACCTCGACAGCTCCCTGCTGACCCTCTACGGCCTGGACTACGCGGGCATCGTGGAGGTGAAGACGGCGGGCGGCAAGACCAAGAAGGTCCTCAAGTTCACCGCGGACTCCCTGGACATCAAGGACCTCTACCAGACGGTCGGCAAGACGGGGAACGTCGCCCACCTCAAGTCCCGGCCGGGCTCCACGTCCACGATCCGCGGCGGCAAGGTGACGATGTACACCGAAAGCCTCAAGGGGAACCTGTTCGGCCTGATCCCGATCGAGTTCACCCCGAACTCCCCGCCGCCCCTGAACGTCCCCTTCGCGTTCTTCACCAACGTCAAGGTCGTCCAGGCCGGCCAGTTCGGCGGCAACCTCACGGTCCCGGGCCTGCACAACTACGTAGGCCCCCCGGAGTAACCCGGAGCGGCAAACGGAAGCTCCCGGCAGCGGTCGCGCTGCCGGGAGCTCCGTCGTTCCCACGCACCGAGGGCGGCACCCGGACCCCGTGAGGGGTCGGGCGCCGCCCTCGGTCCCTGTGCGGCAGAGGGGGAGCGGGTGGGTCAGGCGGTGGGCGTGGCGCCACCGAGGTGGTGGACGCGGACCATGTTGGTCGTGCCCGGGACGCCGGGGGGAGAGCCGGCCGTGATGACCATGGTGTCGCCGGTGTTGTAGCGGCCGAGCTTGAGCAGCTCGCCGTCCACCAGGTCGACCATCGCGTCCGTGGTGTCCACGTGGGGGACGATGTAGGAGTCGACGCCCCAGCTCAGCGTGAGCTGGTTGCGGGTGTTCTGGTCCGTGGTGAAGGCCAGGATCGGCTGCTGCACGCGGTAGCGCGACAGCCGCCGGGCCGTGTCGCCGGACTGCGTGAAGGCGATCAGCGCCTTGCCGCCGAGGAAGTCGGCGATCTCGCAGGCCGCGCGGGCGACGGAGCCGCCCTGCGTACGGGGCTTCTTGCCCGGCACCAGCGGCTGGAGGCCCTTGGACAGGAGCTCCTCCTCCGCAGCCGCGACGATCTTCGACATCGTCTTGACGGTCTCGATCGGATAGGCGCCCACCGAGGACTCCGCCGACAGCATGACCGCGTCCGCGCCGTCCAGGATCGCGTTGGCGACGTCGGACGCCTCCGCGCGCGTGGGACGCGAGTTCGTGATCATCGACTCCATCATCTGGGTCGCGACGATCACCGGCTTGGCGTTGCGGCGGCACATCTCGATGAGCCGCTTCTGCACCATCGGGACCTTTTCGAGCGGGTACTCGACGGCCAGGTCACCACGGGCCACCATGACCGCGTCGAAGGCGTCCACCACGGCGGCCATGTTCTCGACGGCCTGCGGCTTCTCCACCTTGGCGATCACGGGGACCCGGCGGCCGACCTCGTCCATCACCTTGTGGACGTCCTTGACGTCGTTCGCGTCGCGCACGAAGGACAGGGCGACCATGTCGCAGCCCATCCGCAGCGCGAAGCGCAGGTCGTCGATGTCCTTCTCCGACAGGGCCGGCACGTTCACGGCCGCGCCGGGCAGGTTGATGCCCTTGTGGTCGGAGATGACACCGCCCTCGATGACGATGGTCTTGACGCGGAGGGCGTCGACCTCGGTGACCCGCAGCTCGACGTTGCCGTCGTTGATCAGGATCGGGTCGCCCTTGGCGACGTCGCCCGGCAGGCCCTTGTAGGTGGTGCCGCAGATGGACTTGTCACCGGGGACGTCCTCGACGGTGATGGTGAACTCGTCACCGCGCACCAGCTCGACGGGACCCTCGGCGAAGGTCTCCAGACGGATCTTCGGGCCCTGGAGGTCGGCGAGGACGCCGACCGCGCGCCCGGTGTCCTCGGAGACCTTCCGGACGCGGTCGTACCGCTCCTGGTGTTCTGCCTGGGATCCGTGGCTGAAGTTGAATCGGGCCACGTTCATGCCTGCCTCGATGAGTGCTTTCAGCTGCTCATACGAGTCGACGGCGGGGCCCAGCGTGCAGACGATTTTGGAACGGCGCATGGAGCGGATCCTATCGGTTTGTTTCGTAGCGGAATATTCCGTCTGGTGGAAAGTCCAAAGTGACTACTGGGTAACCAGCGCGTAGGCCTGGGTGGCGATCTCCAGCTCCTCATCCGTCGGTACCACGGCCACGGCCACCCGGGCGTACTCCGCCGAGACCAGCCGCGGCTGCGAGGAGCGCACCGCGTTGGCCTCCAGGTCGAGCACCAGGCCCAGCTCGGCCAGCCCGTCCACCGCAGCTTCCCGGACCTGGTGGGCGTTCTCGCCGACCCCGGCCGTGAACGTCACCGCGTCCACCCGCCCGAGCACCGCCGAGTAGGCCCCTATGTACTTCTTCAGCCGGTGCACGTACGCGGCGAACGCCGTCGACGCCGCCTCGTCCCCCTCGCCCGCGCGCCGCAGCACCTCGCGCATGTCGTTGTCGCCGCACATGCCCAGCAGACCGCTCTTCTTGTTCAGTAGCGAATCGATCTCATCCACCGAGAGGCCGCCTACCCGCGCCAGGTGGAAGATCACGGCCGGATCCAGATCCCCCGACCGGGTTCCCATGACCAGTCCTTCCAGCGGGGTCATGCCCATCGAGGTCTCCACGCAGACCCCGCCCCGCACGGCCGAGGCCGACGCCCCGTTGCCCAGGTGCAGCACGATCACGTTGACGTCCTCCACCGGCCTGCCGAGCAGCGCGGCGGTCGCCCGCGACACGCAGGCGTGGGAGGTGCCGTGGAACCCGTACCGACGGATGGAGTACTTGCGCGCGGTCTCGGCGTCGATCGCGTACCGGGCCGCGTACTCCGGCACCGTCGCGTGGAACGCCGTGTCGAAGACGGCGACCTGCGGGAGATCGGCGCGCAGGGAGCGGGCCACCTCGATGCCCGTCACGTTCGCCGGGTTGTGCAGCGGGGCCAGCGGGATCAGGCTGCGGATCTCCGCCAGCACCTCGTCGTCGATCACCGTCGGCCGGGTGAACCGGGTGCCGCCGTGCACCACCCGGTGGCCCACCGCGGCCAGTTCGGGGGAGTCCAGCCCCAGTCCGTCGGCGGCCAGCTCCGCCGCGACGGCCCTCAGGGCGGCCTCGTGGCCGGCTATCGCCCCGGCGCGTTCGCGCTTGCCGCCCTCGGCCCCGGGTCCGGTCAGCGGCTCGTGGACCAGCCGGGACGTCTCCTCGCCGATCCGCTCGACCAGGCCCACGGCGAGGCGGGAGGAGTCCGCCATGTCGAGCAGCTGGTACTTGAGCGAGGAGGAGCCGGAGTTGAGGACGAGGATGCGTGATGCGGTCACAGGTGCGGATGCCTTCTCTGGTGAGGGGGTGGCCGAAGGAAACGTGGGACGTACGGGTCAGCCGGCCGACGCCGGCCGGGCGGACGACGGGGCCGGCGACTGGGCCTGGATCGCGGTGATCGCCACCGTCGTGACGATGTCCTGGACCAGGGCGCCGCGCGACAGGTCGTTGACCGGCTTGCGCAGCCCCTGGAGCACCGGACCGACCGCGACGGCGCCCGCCGAGCGCTGTACGGCCTTGTACGTGTTGTTGCCCGTGTTGAGGTCGGGGAAGATCAGCACGCTCGCCCGCCCGGCCACCTCCGACCCGGGCAGCTTCGTCGCGGCGACGGAGGGCTCCACCGCCGCGTCGTACTGGATCGGCCCCTCGATCAGCAGGTCGGGCCGCCGCTCGCGGACGGTCTCGGTCGCCTTGCGGACCTTCTCCACGTCCGCGCCGGTACCTGAGGTGCCGGTGGAGTACGAGAGCATCGCGATCCGCGGCTCGACGCCGAAGGCGGCGGCGGTGGCGGCGGACTGGACGGCGATGTCGGCGAGCTGCTCGGCACCGGGGTCCGGATTGACCGCGCAGTCCCCGTAGACGAGGACCTGGTCGGCCAGGCACATGAAGAAGACCGAGGAGACGATGGACGCCTCCGGCTTGGTCTTGATGATCTCGAAGGCGGGGCGGATGGTCGCGGCGGTGGAGTGCACGGCGCCGGAGACCATCCCGTCCGCCAGGCCCTCCTGGACCATCAGCGTGCCGAAGTAGTTGACGTCGGTGACCACGTCGTTGGCCAGCTCGACGGTCATGCCCTTGTGGGCCCGGGCCTGGGCGTAGTACTCGGCGAAACGTTCACGCAGGGGCGAGGTCGCCGGGTCGATCAGCTGGGCGCCCGAGATGTCGATGCCCAGGTCGGCGGCCTTCTTGAGGATCGCCGGCTCCTCGCCGAGCAGGGTCAGGTCGCAGACCCCCCGCCGCAGCACCACGTCCGCGGCGCGCAGCACGCGCTCCTCGGTGCCCTCCGGCAGCACGACCCGGCGGCGCTCGGAGCGGGCCCGCTCCAGCAGCTCGTTCTCGAACATCATCGGCGTGACCCGCTCGGAGCGGGCGACCGACAGCAGGTCGCGCAGCTCGGCGGTGTCCACGTGCCGCTCGAAGAGGCCGAGCGCGGTCTCCAGCTTGCGCGGCGTCGCGGAGTTCAAACGGCTCTGGAGCGAGAAGAGTTCCGCGGCCGTGGGGAAGCTGTTCCCGGCCACCGACACCACGGGAGTGCCGGGCGCCAGCTTGGAGGCCAGCGTCAGGATGTCCCGGCCCGGGCGCTCGTTCAGCGTCAGCAGCACCCCGGCGATCGGCGGGGTGCCGGAGGTGTGCGCGGCCAGCGCGCCGATCACCAGGTCGGAGCGGTCCCCGGGGGTGACGACCAGGCAGCCGGGGGTCAGCGCGCCCAGGAAGTTCGGCAGCATCGCGCCGCCGAACACGAAGTCGAGGGCGTCGCGCGCGAGCCCGGCGTCGTCCCCCAGCAGTACTTCGCCGCCCAGCGCCCGGGTGATCTCGGCGACGGTCGGGGCGGAGAGGGACTTGTCGTCCGGCAGGACGTAGCAGGGCACGGGGAGGCGGGCGGCCAGCCACTCGGCGATGACGTCGCGGTCCTCGGCGGCCACCCGGTTGACCGCCATGGCCACGACGTGACAGCCGAGGCCCTCGTACGCCCGGTAGGCGTTGCGGGCCTCCGCGCGGACGGCCTCGGCGGAGTGCTTCGTACCGCCCACGACGGGCACGACCACGGCCCCCAGCTCGTTGGCCAGGCGGGCGTTCAGCGCGAGCTCGTCCGGCAGGTTGGTGTCGGCGTAGTCGGTGCCCAGCACCAGCACGACCTCGTAGTCGCGGGCCACCCGGTGGTAGCGCTCGACCAGCCGGGACACCAGCTCGTCGGTACCCTTCTCGGCGAGGACGGCCGAGGCCTCGTGGTAGTCCATGCCGTACGCGGACGCCGCGTCCTGGTCTATCCGGTAGCGCGCCTTCAAGAGGTCGAAGAGCCGGTCGGGGCTGTCGTGCAGCAGCGGACGGTAGACGCCCACCCGGCCCGTCTGCCGGGCCAGCAGCTCCATGATCCCCAGCTCGACGACCTGCCGGCCGTCCCCCCGCTCGATACCGGTCACATACACGCTGCGCGTCACGCGTGCTCTCCGTCCATGCTCGTCGATCTTTGTAGGTCGGTTGTCCCGGTTAGGGTGGGCTTGACCTCTTGACAATACCTCTGAGCCTAGCTACGACACCTGCCGGGAAAGAGCGCCCCGCCCCCGCCCCGTGGAACAATCGGACAAGGCCCCAGTAATACGCCTTTCAGATGTACGGCCGCCCGCCCGCACGCGTACGGCCAGGTACGACCAGGAGCAGGAGACACAGCACGATGCGTATCGGAGTTCTCACCGCAGGCGGCGACTGCCCAGGGCTGAACGCCGTCATCCGGTCGGTCGTACACCGTGCGCTGGTCGGACACGGAGACGAAGTCATCGGCTTCGAGGACGGCTTCAAGGGCCTGCTCGACGGCCACTACCGCCCCCTGGACATCAACGCCGTCAGCGGCATCCTGGCCCGCGGAGGCACCATCCTCGGCTCGGCGCGCATGGAGCGTGCCCGGCTGCACGAAGCCGCCGAGCACGCGCAGGAATTGTCCACCCGGTACGGCATCGACGCGCTGATCCCGATCGGCGGCGAGGGCACGCTGACCGCCGCCCGGATGCTCTCCGACGCCGGGATGCCGGTCGTGGGGGTGCCCAAGACCATCGACAACGACATCTCCTCCACCGACCGCACCTTCGGGTTCGACACCGCCGTGATGGTCGCCACCGAGGCCATCGACCGCCTCAAGACCACCGCCGAATCCCACCAGCGGGTCATGGTCGTCGAGGTCATGGGCCGGCACGCGGGCTGGATCGCCCTGGAGTCCGGCATGGCCGGCGGCGCCCACGGGATCTGCCTGCCGGAGCGCCCCTTCGAGGTGGACGCCCTGGTCAAGATGGTCGAGGAACGCTTCTCCCGTGGCAAGAAGTTCGCGGTGATCTGCGTGGCCGAGGGCGCGCACCCGGCCGAGGGCTCCATGCCGTACGAGAAGGGCGAGATCGACGCGTACGGGCACGAGCGCTTCGCCGGCATCGGCAACCGCCTGGCCGTCGAGCTGGAGCACCGCCTGGGCAAGGAGGCCCGCCCGGTCATCCTCGGCCACGTCCAGCGCGGCGGCACGCCCACCGCGTACGACCGCGTCCTCGCGACCCGGTTCGGCTGGCACGCCGTCGAGGCCGTGCACCGGGGCGACTTCGGCAACATGACCGCCCTGCGCGGCACCGACATCGTCATGGCCCCCCTGGCCTCTGCCGTCACCGAGCTCAAGCGGGTCCCGGACCACCGGATGTACGAGGCCGAGTCGGTCTTCTGACCGGTCCGGTCCGCCGCCGGCGTGGGGCCGCACCCCGTGCGGTGTCCTACATCGTGCCGACGGCCACCGCCCAGAAGCGGTCCACGATCTGCGAGAGGTACTCCCGGCCGCCGTCGCCCGTCGCCGTCGCGCCCCCTCCGCCCCAGCTCAAGGTCGTGAGCATCAGCGACTGGTACTCGCCGTGCATCTTCTCCAGCACCCGGTCCAGGTCCGCCCGGGGCACCGGCAGCAGCTTGCCGAGCGGCTTCGCGTACGCCTGCCAGCGGGTGGTCACCGCGCTGCGCAGCAGCTCGGCCAGCTCCTGCTCCTTGCCGGTGGCCCTCACGAACTGGGGCAGGTTCAGCCCCAGCGTCGCGGCGAGGGCGGCCGACTGCCGCTCGTTGCCCTTCCAGCGGCCGGAGTCCTCCATCTTCTGGTAGGCGTTCGTCTCCATCCCGATGCGCCGGGCCAGCTCGTCGGGGGCCAGGCCCCGGGCCATCCGGTGCTCCCTCAGGGTCACCGGCTCCGCGAGCAGTTCCCCGGGGGCGCACCACAACACACCGGCGAGCGCCGTGAGTTCGGCGGACGACGGCGAGATCTCGCCACGCTCCCACGCCATCACCGTCTCGGGCGCGACCGTCAGGCCGTACTGGGCGCGCAGGCCGAAGGCGACGTGGCCGGGAGCCATGCCCAGGGCCGCGCGGAGACGACGCGCGGCGGGGGCATTGAAAGGGGGGCTGGAATGCACAGGGCACACGGTAGGAGTTGCCAAGGCGTGGCGACTACAGACCATTCAAACAAGCTCATAACTCGTAGGAATGTCCTATTGAGTTCGCCGCTTTGGGTGGGTTTCCCGGCGACCGTCCGGTAATCGGATGGAGCGAAGATCCATTTCAGCGTAGGGATTTCGCCACTCGATTTCAGGGTTACCGGAACAACGGCCGAGTGATCCCCGTCACGGCCGTGAACCGGCCATCCGTCGCCCGCGTGATCCATACCGGGGCCCTCGCATACGGGGGTGGCGAGGGCCCCGAACGCCTCCTTGCCTTGACCTCGACGTCAAGGCTTACGGTCTCGGCATGCGAATCGGCGAACTGGCGGAGCGGGCCGGGACCAGCACGCGGACCCTGAGGTACTACGAGTCGCGCGGGCTGCTGCCCGCCCGGCGGACCGGCAACGGCTACCGCACCTACGACGAGGAAGACCTGCGCCTGCTGCGCCAGATCCGGGTGCTCCAGGACTTCGGCTTCGAGCTGGAGGAGACCCGGCCCTTCGTGGAGTGCCTGCGCGCCGGACACCCGGCCGGGGACTCCTGCCCGGCCTCGCTCGCCGTCTACCGGCGCAAGCTCGCCGAACTCGACGCCGTCATCGGCCGGCTGGCCGACGTACGGGAGACGGTCGCGCGCCAGCTGGCCGAAGCCGAGGAGGCGGCCGGAGGGGCCGCCGCACCCCGCTGTGAACTGGGCTGACCGCAGACCCGACCGCAGACCCGACCGCAGACCCGACCGCAGACCCGACCGCAGACCCGACCGGAGGGCCGCCAGAGGCCCGACCGGACGAACGGAGAAGAAGATGAAGGCTCAAGGCGTCGCCGAAGTGACCGATGCGGACTTCGGGACGGAGGTGCTCGGCGAACGCGGCCGGCCCGTGCTCCTGGAGTTCACCGCCGGCTGGTGCGGCCCCTGCCGGCAGATCGCACCCGTGATCTCCGCGGTCGCCGCCGAGGAGGCCGACCGGCTCAAGGTCGTGCAGATCGACGCGGACAGCAACCCCGCCACCGTCATCCGGTACGGGGTGCTGTCCCTGCCGACCCTCATCCTCTTCCGCGACGGCGAGCCCGTCCGGCAGATGGTCGGGGCCCGCGCCAAGCGCAAGCTCCTCCAGGAGCTGGAGCCCGAGCTCGCTACGGCTTGAACCAGACCGTCGCCATCGGCGGCAGCGTGAGGCGCAGACTCACCGGGCGCCCCTGGGCCGCGACCGGCTCGGGGCGCAGCGGCTGGAGGTGGCGCACCCCGCTGCCGCCGTACGCCTCGGAGTCCGTGTTGAGCACCTCGTGCCACTGCGCCACCTGCTCCGGCACCCCGATCCGGTAGCCGTGCCGGACCACCGGGCAGAAGTTCGACACCGCCAGCAGCGGCGAGCCGTCCTCGGCGTACCGCAGGAACGCGAAGACGTTGTCGTCCGAGGCGTCCGCCTCCACCCACGCGAACCCTTCCGGCACGGTGTCCCGCTCCCACAGCGCGGGCGTGGCCGTGTAGGTGTGGTTCAGGTCCCGCACGAGGTCGCGCACGCCCCGGTGGTCACCGGCCGCCGAGTACCCGGGGTCCACCAGCCACCAGTCCGGCCCGTGCTCCTCCGACCACTCCGCCCCCTGTGCGAACTCCTGTCCCATGAAGAGCAGTTGCTTACCCGGGTGGGCCCACATGAAGCCCAGGTACGCGCGGTGCGAGGCCCGCTGCTGCCACCAGTCGCCGGGCATCTTCGACACCAGCGCGCCCTTGCCGTGCACCACCTCGTCGTGCGAGATCGGGAGCACGTAGTTCTCGCTGTACGCGTAGATCATCCCGAAGGTCATGTCGTGGTGGTGGTACTTGCGGTGCACCGGCTCCTTCGACACGTAGCGCAGGGTGTCGTGCATCCAGCCCATGTTCCACTTGAGGCCGAACCCCAGCCCGCCCGCGTCCGTCGGCCGGGTCACCCCCTCCCAGGCGGTGGACTCCTCGGCGATCGTCACCACGCCCGGGCAGCGCCGGTACACGGTCGCGTTCATCTCCTGGAGCAGTGCGACCGCGTCCCAGTTCTCCCGCCCGCCCTGCTCGTTCGGGAGCCACTGGCCCTCCTCGCGCGAGTAGTCGAGGTAGAGCATGGAGGCCACCGCGTCCACCCGCAGCCCGTCGATGTGGAACTCCTGGCACCAGTACACGGCGTTGGCGACGAGGAAGTTGCGCACCTCCTTGCGGCCGTAGTCGAACTCCAGCGTCCCCCAGTCCGGGTGTGCGGCCCGCCGCGGGTCGTGGTGCTCGTACAGCGGCCGGCCGTCGAACTCGGCCAGCGCCCACTCGTCGCGCGGGAAGTGCGCCGGGACCCAGTCGACGATCACGCCGATCCCGGCCCGGTGCAGCGAGTCCACGAGGAACCGGAAGTCGTCCGGGGTGCCCATCCGTGAGGTCGGTGCGTAGTAGCCGGTGACCTGGTAGCCCCAGGACCCGCCGAAGGGGTGCTCGGCGACGGGCATCAGCTCCACGTGTGTGAAGCCCAGCTCCCTTACGTACGCCGGGAGTTGCTCGGCGAGCTCGCGGTACGAGAGCCCCGGCCGCCACGACGCCAGGTGCACCTCGTAGACCGACATCGGCGACAGGTGGGCCGGCCGGGCGCCGCGTGTGGCCATCCACTCGGCGTCCTGCCACGTGTGGTGGGAGTCGGTGACGATCGAGGCGGTCGCCGGCGGGACCTCCGTCCGCCTCGCCATCGGGTCGGCGCGCACCGTGTGGCCGCCGTCGGGGCGGGTGATGTCGTACTTGTAGAGGGTGCCCTCGCCGATCCCCGGCAGGAACAGCTCCCACACCCCGGTCGAACCCAGCGAGCGCATCGGGTACGCGCCCGGGTCCCAGTACGAGAAGTCGCCCATCAGCCGCACGCCCTGGGCGTTGGGCGCCCACACCGTGAAGCGGGTTCCGCTCACGCCCTGGTGTTCCATGACCCTCGAGCCCAGCGCCGTCCACAGTTCCTCGTGCCGGCCCTCGCCGATCAGGTGCAGGTCGAGTTCGCCCAGCGCCGGCAAGAACCGGTAGGGGTCGTGGACCTCGACACCGTCGCCGTCGTACCCGACGAGCAGGCGGTATTCGGGCACCTCGGTCAGCGGCAGCAGCCCCGAGAACAGGCCGTCGCCCTCGTCGAGGAGCTCGGCCCGCAGCCCGTCGGTGACGACGGTGACGGACTTCGCGTACGGGCGCAGCGCGCGGAAGACCACCCCGCCGGGCCCGGGGCGGGCGCCCAGTACGGCGTGCGGGTCGTGGTGGCGGCCCTCCAGCAGCCGGGCCCGCTCCCCGGCGTCGAGCACGGGCGCCGGCGAGACGCCCTGGGGCGCGGCGGCCCGCCGGGCGCGGGGGGTACGAGCCTTCCTCGCGGGCTCGGGGGCGGTAGCGGCTTCGTCGCGGACGGTCGGTGACGGCTGTCGTGCGGCGCTCACGCGAGCGGCCTCCTCGGGGGCTTCGGATGGGGCTGGGTGTGGGCGGCGCCGCCCGGGGCGGACGGCAGCCGGTGGGCCGGCCGCTGGGGCTCCGAAAGCCGCCGGATCGCCGCCATCGGGACGTGCAGCCAGTCGGGGCGGTGCCGGGACTCGTAGCGGGCCTCGTACACCGCCTTGTCGGTCTCGTACGCCCGCAGCAGGACCGGGTCCTCGCGCGGGTCCCGCCCGGTGGTGCGCGCGTAGCCCTCGCAGAACGCGGCCCGGCAGTCGTCGGCCCACGCGGGGGCGAACGGCCGGTGCGAGCGGGCCGCGTAGTCGAAGGAACGCAGTATCCCGGCGATGTCGCGCACCGCCGGTTCGGGGCGGCGGCGGTCGGCCAGCGGCCGGGCCGGTTCGCCCTCGAAGTCGATGAGCGCCCAACTGCCGTCGGGGGTGCGCAGGGTCTGCCCCAGGTGCAGGTCCCCGTGGATCCGCTGGGCGGCGACCCCGGCGCCCCGGGAGGCGGCCAGCGCGTCGAACGCCCCCCGCAGCCCCGCCTCGTAGGGCAGCAGCGCGGGTACTTCCCGGGCGGTGGCGGCCAGCCGCGCCGTCATCCCTGCGGCGAGCCGGGCGGTCTGCTCCGGATCCAGCGCCAGGGTGGGCAGGGCGTCGGCGAGCGCGATGTGCACCTCGGCGGTGGCCCGGCCCAGCGCGTGTGCCTCGGCGGTGAAGTCGGCCCCCGCGCCGAGCCGGCCCAGCGCGAGCTGCCACCCGTCGACGGAGCCGCGCAGGTACGGCTGGAGCACCCCCAGGGTCAGCGGTTCGGAGCCGGGCAGTTCGGCCTCGTACCAGGCGACGGGCGCGGGTACCCGCGCGCAGCCGACCTCGGCCAGCGCCCGGGGCAGTTCCAGGTCCGGGTTGATCCCCGGACCGACCCGGCGGAACACCTTGAGGATGTGCGAATCCCCGTAGATCAGCGAGGAGTTGGTCTGTTCGCCGGAGAGCGGCCGGGGCGTGGGCGCCGCCGGGATGAGCGCATGGGGGTCCCGCTCGAAGCGCAGCGGGCCGAGCGCGCCCGGGGAGCGCAATCGTTCCAGCAGCAGCGCCGCGAGCCTCGGATCGCCGAGGCCCTCGTACACGGCGTGCCCCGCGTACGGGCCCTGTTCGGCGTACCCGATCAGCGCGGGCGCGAGCGCCGGAGGCAGGTTGGGGCGTACCCCGAGCAGCAGCTGGTAGCAGTCCGAACTGCCCTCGGCGTCCACTCCGACGAGCAGGTGGAGCAGCCCTGGCGAGGCCCCGGGAGGCAGCAGTTCGACGGCCGAGACCATCCGGAGCCGGGTGATGGGGCGTCCCTTTCCGGCGAACCAGCGCTGTCTCGGCAGCCAGGCTCGCAGCATGGGCTCCAGCGGTCCGAGCGGGACTCCTGCCAGGCTTCCCTGGCGGCTCCGGGCGGATGCAGCCTCCGACATGGCGTCGCGTCCTTTCCCCGGGCCGTCACAGAATGCGCAGAGTGTCCCGGATGGCGATGGTTGCTGTCCGGCGGTGTGCGAGTGTCGGGTCAGGATGATCCGTACAGGGGCGGGCGATTGACCCATTCGCGCGCCCGCCCCGTACCGCCGTTACCCGCTTTTCGGTGCCGGACTACTCAGTGCGCAGGCGGAACCACAGAAAGCCATGGCCCGCGAGCGTCAGCAGGTACGGCCACTCGCCGATCGGCGGGAACCGCACATCGCCCGTGAGTTCCACGGGCACCCGCCCGTTGAACGCGCGCAGGTCCAGCTCGGTGGGCTGGGCGAAGCGCGAGAAGTTGTGCACGCACAGCACGAGGTCGTCCCCGTACTCGCGCAGGAAAGCGAGGACCGCCGGGTTGCTCGACGGCAGTTCGGTGTACGACCCGAGACCGAAGGCGGGGTTGGCCTTGCGGACTTCGATGAGCCGGCGCGTCCAGTGCAGGAGCGAGGAGGGCGATGCCATCGCCGCCTCGACGCTGGTGACCTGGTACCCGTAGACGGGGTCCATGATGACCGGCAGGTTCAGCCTGCCCGGATCACAGGAGGAGAAACCGGCGTTGCGGTCCGGCGTCCACTGCATGGGCGTGCGCACGCCGTCCCGGTCACCGAGCCAGATGTTGTCGCCCATGCCGATCTCGTCGCCGTAGTAGAGCACCGGCGAGCCGGGCAGCGACAGGAGCAGGGCGGTGAACAGCTCCATCTGGTTGCGGTCGTTGTCCAGCAGCGGTGCCAGCCGGCGTCTGATGCCGATGTTGGCCCGCATCCGCGGGTCCTTGGCGTACTCGGAGTACATGTAGTCGCGCTCTTCGTCCGTGACCATTTCGAGGGTGAGCTCGTCGTGGTTGCGCAGGAAGATGCCCCACTGGCAGTTCGCCGGGATCGCCGGGGTCTTGGCCAGGATTTCGGAGACGGGGTAGCGGGACTCTCTTCGTACCGCCATGAAGATGCGCGGCATGACGGGGAAGTGGAACGCCATGTGGCACTCGTCCCCGCCCTTGGCGAAGTCCCCGAAGTAGTCGACCACGTCCTCTGGCCACTGGTTGGCCTCGGCGAGCAGGACGGTGTCGGGGTAGTGCGCGTCGATCTCGGCCCGGACCCGCTTGAGGAGCGCGTGCGTGCGCGGGAGGTTCTCGCAGTTGGTGCCCTCCTCGGCGTACAGGTAGGGCACGGCGTCGAGGCGGAAGCCGTCGATGCCGAGGTCCAGCCAGAAGCGCAGCGCCGAGATGATCTCCTCGACCACGGCCGGGTTCTCGTAGTTGAGGTCCGGCTGGTGCGAGAAGAAGCGGTGCCAGTAGTACTGCTTGCGCAGGGGGTCGTACGTCCAGTTCGAGGTCTCGGTGTCGACGAAGATGATGCGGGCGTCCTGGTACTGCTTGTCGTTGTCGGCCCACATGTAGTAGTCGCCGTACGGTCCGTCCGGGTCCTTGCGCGACTGCTGGAACCACTCGTGCTGGTCGCTCGTGTGGTTCATGACGAAGTCGATGATTACCCGCATGCCGCGCTGGTGCGCGGCGTCCACGAACTCCACGAAGTCGGCGAGATCGCCGAACTCCGGCAGCACGGAGGTGTAGTCGGAGACGTCGTAGCCCCCGTCGCGCAGCGGCGAGGCGAAGAACGGCGGAAGCCAGAGGCAGTCCACGCCCAGCCACTGGAGGTAGTCGAGTTTGGAGGTGAGCCCCTGCAGGTCGCCGACGCCGTCGCCGTTGCTGTCCTGGAACGAGCGGACGAGGACTTCGTAGAACACCGCCCGCTTGAACCAGTCGGGGTCGCGGTCCTTGGCGGGGGTGTCCTCGAACATGTCGGGGACGGGATCGTTGATCATCATGTGATGGGTGACCCTCCGGTGGGCGGGGACGGTCGCAGAGCGGCCAGCACGTGCGCGGGCGTCCTGCCCGGCTCTAGGCGCACGTAGTTCGCCCTGCCCCAGTGATAGGTCTCGCCGGTGAGCTCGTCGCGCACCGCGAGGGACCCGTGCCAGTCGAGGCCGAGTACCGGCATGTCCAACGAGACGGTCGCCTCCTGGGTGTGGTGCGGATCGAGGTTGACGACCACCAGTACGGAATTGGCTCCGGCGTGCTTCGAATAGGCGATCACCTGTTCGTTGTCGGTCGAATGGAAGTGCAGGTCGCGCAGCTGCTGGAGGGCGGGGTTGCGGCGGCGGACCCGGTTCAGGGTGGTGATCAGCGGGGCGATGGTGCGGCCCTCGCGCTCGGCGGCGGCCCAGTCGCGTGGCCGGAACTCGTACTTCTCGGAGTTCATGTACTCCTCGCTGCCCGGCCTGACCGGCTCGTTCTCGCAGAGCTCGTACCCGGCGTAGATCCCCCAGGTGGGGGAGAGGGTGGCGGCGAGCACGGCCCGCACCTCGAAGGCGGGACGTCCGCCGTGCTGGAGGTACTCGTGCAGGATGTCCGGCGTGTTGACGAAGAAATTCGGCCGCATGACGGCCGCCGAGCGGTCGTCGGCGAGCTCGGTCAGGTACTCGGTCAGCTCTGCCTTGGTGTTGCGCCAGGTGAAGTACGTGTAGGACTGCTGGAAGCCGACGGCGGCCAGGGCGCGCATCATCGCGGGGCGGGTGAAGGCCTCCGCCAGGAAGATCACGTCGGGGTCCGTCTTGTTGATGTCCGCGATCACCTTCTGCCAGAAGACGACGGGCTTGGTGTGCGGATTGTCGACCCGGAAGATCCGGACGCCGTGGTCCATCCAGTGCCGCAGGATCCGTACCGTCTCCTCGACGATCCCGGCCATGTCGGTGTCGAAGTGGATCGGGAAGATGTCCTGGTACTTCTTCGGCGGGTTCTCGGCGTACGCGATCGTCCCGTCCGCGCGGTGGCGGAACCACTCCGGCCGCTTCTCCACCCAGGGGTGGTCGGGCGAGCACTGGAGCGCGAAGTCCAGGGCGATCTCCATCCGCAGTTCCCGGGCCCGCGCCACGAAGGCGTCGAAGTCCTCGATGGTGCCCAGCTCCGGGTGGACGGCGTCGTGGCCGCCCTCGGTCGACCCGATGGCCCACGGCACGCCCGGATCCCAACTACCGGCCGACAAGGTGTTGTTGGGGCCCTTGCGGTAAGTGCTGCCGATGGGGTGGATGGGCGGCAGGTACACCACGTCGAAGCCCATGGCGGCGATCGCCGGCAGCCGCTCGGCGGCCGTCCGGAAGGTCCCGCTCACCGGAGCCGAGCCGGGCTCGACCACCGCTCCCTCGGAGCGGGGGAACATCTCGTACCAGGAGCCGAAGAGGGCCCGCTTGCGCTCGACGAGCAGCGGCAGCGGCTTGGCGGCGCTGACCAGCTCCCGGTACGGGCGCCGCGCGAGGGCCTCGGTCACGGGGGCGGCGAGGGCGGCCGCGTACCGCACGGAGACCTCCCGGTCCTCGTCGCGCATCGCCTCGGCGGCGGCCAGCACGTGCGCGCGACCGTCCTTCTTGGGGATCTTCGCGCCGGCCCGCGCGTACAGCTCCGCGCCTTCGAGCAGCATCAGCCCGGTGTCGATCCCCGCGGGGATCTTGATGGCGGCGTGCGCGCGCCAGGTGGCGATGGGGTCGCTCCACGCCTCGACGGTGTACGTCCACCGCCCTTCGGTGTCGGCGCAGACCCTGGCGCCCCACCGGTCGGTACCGGGAGCGAGTTCGTGCATCGGCACGGGCGGCCGCAGCCGTCCGCTCGGGTCCCGGAGTACCACGTGGGCGGAAACGGCGTCGTGGCCCTCGCGGAACACGGTGGCCGAGATCCGGAAGACCTCGTCCACGACCGCCTTGGCGGGTCTGGCGCCGCAGTCGACGGCGGGGCGGACGTCCAGCACGGGAATGCGACCGATCATGATGGGATCACCTGGGGGCAGTTCGCGGGGCTAGGTGTGGGCGGTCCGGCTGACGGGGCAGCCGGCAGTGCACGCTCTGTTCGCTCTGTTTCTAGCCGTTCAGAAGACGGCTGGGCTGCGGGCATGGCCGCTCCTGTCCGCGTTCACTCGGGTGGCGGGAGAGGTGGTGTGCGGTGTGCGCCGTGCGTGTACCCGGGGAGCCCTTCCCACTCTCGTGCCACCCAATCCGTGCGCTTGGTTAACTACTCGTACGTAGTGGCACGCCGATAACCAAGCCCCGGCTCGACATCCGCCGAGGCTCCGTCAAGTCGGTTGGTAACTCCCGGACCTACACCGGTATACCCCCTTCGCGGCCCGTGCGCGCGTCGGCGTCGTGGCAGCGCGGCGCGCAGGCGGGCTAGCCTCGTGGCTCCGGAAGTGGATCCAAAGTGGACGGATGCGCGGGTGCACAGCGTGGTGCGGCCGCTCCGATCCGCAATCCCCTGCGAAGGTGGAACACGTGAAGGCTATCCGTCGATTCACCGTGCGCCCCGTCCTCCCCGAGCCGCTGCTGCCACTGGCAGACCTCGCGCGCAACCTGCGCTGGTCTTGGCACGCGGAAACCCGCGAACTCTTCCAATCCGTCGACCCCGAGGGCTGGCAGGCCGCTGCCGGCGATCCCGTGCGACTGCTCGGCGCCGTGTCCGCCGGCCGCCTGGAGGAGCTCGCCGGCGACCGGCGGTTCCTGCGGCGGCTGGCCGTGGCCGCCGCCGACCTCGATGACTACGTCCACGGCGGGAGGTGGTACCAGACCCACGAGAACGGCGGGGACCTGCCCGCCGCCATCGCCTACTTCTCGCCCGAGTTCGGCATCACCGCAGCCCTGCCGCAGTACTCCGGCGGGCTCGGGATCCTCGCGGGCGACCACCTCAAGGCCGCCAGCGACCTCGGCGTCCCGCTCATCGGCGTGGGACTGCTCTACCGCCACGGCTACTTCCGCCAGTCCCTCTCCCGTGACGGCTGGCAGCAGGAGCACTACCCCGTCCTCGATCCCAACGAGCTCCCCCTCGCCCTCGTCCGCGAGGCCGACGCCACGCCCGCCCGGGTGACCCTGGGCCTGCCCGGCGGCCGGTCGTTGCACGCGCACATCTGGCAAGCCCGCGTCGGACGGGTCCCGCTGCTGCTGCTCGACTCCGACGTCGAGGACAACGACACCGCCGCCCGCGAGGTGACCGACCGGCTCTACGGCGGTGGCAGCGACCACCGGCTGCTCCAGGAGATGCTGCTCGGCATCGGCGGGGTCCGCGCCGTGCGGACGTACTGCCGGCTGACCGGTCACGCCGACCCCGAGGTGTTCCACACCAACGAGGGACACGCCGGTTTCCTCGGTCTTGAACGCATAAGGGAACTCGAAGGTGAACAGGGTATCGGTTTCGACGCCGCCGTCGAGGCGGTCCGCGCCGGCACCGTGTTCACCACGCACACCCCCGTCCCCGCCGGCATCGACCGCTTCGACCGCGCCCTGGTCGCCCGGCACTTCGGCGAGGGCGGCGAACTGCCCGGCGTACCCGTCGAGCGGATCCTCGAACTGGGCGCGGAGTCCTACCCCGGCGGCGACCCCGGGGTGTTCAACATGGCCGTCATGGGCCTGCGCCTCGCCCAGCGCGCCAACGGCGTCTCCACCCTGCACGGCGCCGTCAGCCGCGGCATGTTCGCCGGGCTGTGGCCCGGCTTCGACCCGGTCGACGTGCCGATCACCTCCATCACCAACGGCGTGCACGCGCCGACCTGGGTGGCGCCCGAGGTGATGCGGCTCGGCGCGCGCCAGATCGGGGCCGGCCGGACCGAGGACGCGCTGTCCGTCGGCGGGTCCCCGCGCTGGGACGCCGTGTCGGCCATCGCCGACCAGGAGGTGTGGGACCTGCGCCGGGTGCTCAGGGAGCAGCTGGTGCAGGAGGTGCGCGACCGGCTGCGGGCCTCCTGGAAGCAGCGCGGGGCCGCGGACGCCGAGCTGGGCTGGGTGGACTGCGTACTCGATCCGGACGTGCTGACCATCGGCTTCGCCCGCCGCGTCCCCTCCTACAAGCGGCTCACGCTGATGCTGCGCGACCCGGAGCGGCTGCGCCGGCTGCTGCTGGACCCGGACCGGCCGGTGCAGATCGTGGTCGCGGGCAAGGCGCACCCCGCCGACGACGGCGGCAAGCGACTCGTCCAGGAACTGGTGCGGTTCTCCGACGACCCGCGGGTGCGGCACCGGATCGTCTTCCTGCCCGACTACGGCATGGCCATGGCGCAGAAGCTCTACCCGGGCTGCGACATCTGGCTGAACAACCCGCTGCGCCCGCTGGAGGCCTGCGGCACGAGCGGGATGAAGGCGGCGCTCAACGGCTGCCTCAACCTCTCCGTGCTCGACGGCTGGTGGGACGAGTGGTTCGAGCCCGACTTCGGCTGGGCCATCCCCACCGCCGACGGGGCCGGGACCGACGTCGAGCGGCGCGACGACCTGGAGGCGAACGCCCTCTACGAGCTGATCGAGAGCCGGGTCGCGCCCCGCTTCTACGACCGGGCCGGGCGCAGCGGACTGCCGGAACGGTGGATCGAGATGGTCCGGCGGACCCTGGTCTCCCTGGGGCCCAAGGTGCTGGCGGGGCGGATGGTGCGGGAGTACGTGGAGCGCCTCTACGCCCCCGCCGCGCTCGCCCACCGCGCCCTCGACCCGGAGGCGGCCCGGGACCTCGCCTGGTGGAAGGGCCGGGTCCGCGCGGGCTGGCCCCGGGTCACCGTCGAGCACGTGGAGGCGCTCGCCGCCGCGCCCGTCGGCGGGACCGCCGAGCTGGGCGCCACGCTCACCCTGCGGGTGCGGGTGGCGCTGGACGCGCTCGCGCCGGAGGACGTGGAGGTGCAGGCCGTCGCGGGCCGGGTGGACGCGCAGGACGTGATCCAGGCCGCCCGGACCTTCCCGCTGAAACCGGCCTCCGGGCCCGACCTGGAGGGCCGCTGGGTCTACGAGGGCCCGCTCGCCCTCGACCGTACGGGGCCCTTCGGCTACACCGTACGGATCCTGCCCGCGCACCCGCTGCTGGCGAGCCCGGCCGAACTCGGCCTGGTCGCGGGCCCGCAGGACGCCGGCGCCGACGCGGACGCGGCGGGCGGGATGCTGCTGAGGTGAGGAACGCGGGGACGGGCGGCGGGGAAGGCCCCAGGGGCAGGGCGGCAGGGCCCGGACCCGGACTCAGGGGTCGACCAGCCGTCCGTCCTCGACCAGCATCCCGGCCCGCTTGATGTTGCGCAGGGTCGGGATCACCTCGACCCGCTCGATGCCGGGCACGGCGCCGATCCGTTCCGTCAGGTACGTGTACAGCGCGTCCGTGTCCCGGCAGACCACCACGGCCAGCAGGTTCGCCGCCCCGGTCACCGCGGCGGCGAACGGCACCTCCTCGTGCCGGGCCACCGCCGCGCCCGCCTCCGCCAGCCGCGAGGGCGCCGCCGTCAGCATCAAGGTGGCCTCCGCCTCGTAGCCGAGCCGGGCGGGGACGAGCTCCACGTCCAGGTAGAGCGCCCCGAGATCCCGCAGCCGTTCCAGGCGGCGACGCGCGGTGGACTCCGACAGGCCCGAGGCGCGCGCCAGTTCGGGGTAGCCGGCCCTCCCGTCCCGGCCGAGCACCGACAGCAGCGCCAGCTCGACCTCGTCCAGGGTGTGCCGTTCCCGCCCCTGCGGGACCGGCGGTCGCTCCAGTGCCGCGGCCTGGTCGGGCCGCAGCACGTCCAGCCCGCACCACCGCTCCGGGCCGCCGACGAAGACCCGCAGCAGCGTGTGCGCGCTGACCCCGGTCACCCGGCGGGTGCGGGGGAGCTTGTCCAGCAGCAGGCCGTCGCGGTCGGCGCGGGTGCGCGCCTTGGTCAGGCAGTGGATCTCCGTCCCGCCCGAGCCCAGCTTCACCCAGGAGATGTCCGGCCGGCGGGCCAGTGCCCCGGCCACCACCAGCGCCGCGTCGGGCGCGCACTGCACGCGCAGCCACGACTCGAACAGCCCGACGCGGCGGCCCAGGGGGAGTCCGACCACCCGGATCAGGCCCCCGGACCGCATCCGCCGGTAACGGCGCACCACCGTCTGGTCGGAGACCTCCAGCACCTCGGCGAGCCGGCTGAACGAGGCCCGTCCGTCGATCATCAACGCCTGGATCAGGGAGCGGTCGAGGAGGTCGAGCTCCTCGTTCGGTGCGGTTCGGTTCATGCTTTCCATCATCCCAGAGCCGTCCATGACGGAAATCCGTCGGCGGACGGGTGCCGGGTGTGGAATGCGGGACCGCGCTGAGAACTTGGGGTCACCGATGACGCCAAACCCCCACGAGGAGAGATTCATGCGCAAGTGGCTGCCGCTGACGGCGGTCTGTCTGGGGGCCTTCATGCTCCTGGTCGACGTCACGATCGTGACCGTCGCCCTGCCGGACATGGCCGCCGACATGCACACCGGGTTCTCCGCCCTCCAGTGGGTGATGGACGTGTACGCCCTGGCGCTGGCCGCCCTGCTGCTCGGCGCGGGCTCCCTCGCCGACCGGATCGGGCGGCGCCGCGTCTACCTCGGCGGTCTCGTGCTCTTCGCCGCCGCCTCGCTCGCCTGCGGCCTCGCCACCGGCCCTGCCGCCCTGATCGCCTTCCGCGCCGTACAGGGCCTCGGCGGCGCGGCGATGTTCGCCACCACCATGGCCCTGCTCAGCGCCGCCTACCAGGGCCGCGACCGCGGCATCGCCTTCGGCGTGTGGGGGGCGGTCAACGGCGCCGCCGCCGCGGCCGGGCCGATCATCGGCGGGCTGCTGACCGAGCACTTCGGCTGGCGCTGGATCTTCTACATCAACCTGCCCGTCTGCGCCCTGGCGGTGTACGTCACCCTCAAGGCGGTCACCGACTCCCGCGACCCGCACGCCAAGGGCCTCGACCTGCCCGGTATGACCGCCTTCACCGCGGGCGCGGGGGTCGTCACGTACGCGCTGATCCGGGCCGGCGAGAACGGCTGGACCTCCGCCTCCACCCTCGGCCTCCTCGGCCTCGGCGCGGCCGCCTTCGCCGTCTTCGTGCTCGTCGAACTGCGCACCGCCCGCCCGATGCTGGACCTCTCGCTGTTCCGCAGCAGTACCTTCGTCGGGGTCATGGCCGCCGCGCTGCTGCTGTCCGGGGCGGCGTTCTCGTACCTCATGTACGTCTCCCTCTGGCTCCAGTCCGTCGAGGGGATGAGCCCGGTCGGCGCGGGCCTGGTGGTGGTACCGCTGAGCCTCGCCTCGTTCCTCGTCTCGGCGCTGGCCGGCCGGCTCCTGCACGGCGCCCCGGCGCGGCTGACCATAGGCGGCGGGCTGGCGCTCATCGGGGCGGGCGCGCTGCTCCAGGCCTGGATGCTGGACGCGGGCGACGGCTGGCCGGCGCTGGTCCCGGGCCTGCTGATGACGGGGGCCGGGGTGGGCGCGGCGATCCCCTCGCTGGCGGCCACGGCGATGGGGGCGGTGGCCCCGGCCCGGGCGGGCATGGCCGGCGGCGCGCTGAACACGGCGCGGCAGCTGGGGATGGCCTTCGGCATCGCGGTGCTCGGCTCCCTCTTCCACGCCGGGCTGGCGGACGGGCTGGCCGGCTCCGGTCGGGCGCGCGGGACCGCGGAGGCGTTGGCGTCCGGCGGGGCGGGGCGGCTGCTGGCCGCCGCCCCGGCGGCGAAGGCCTGGGTGGAGGCGGCCTTCGTGAGCGGGCTGCGCGAGACCTTCGTGGCCTCGGGGGCGATGGGTCTGCTGGGCGCCCTCGCCGCGGTGCTGCTGATCCGTTCGGCGGGGCGGAGCGCGGGCGGGCCGCAGGCCGGGGGCCGGCCCGCGGAGGCCGTGGCGGTGGTGGACCGGGTCTGAGCGCGGGGTGCGGCGGAGGCCGTGGGGCCGGTCGGCGCGGTGACTGCCGTATGGGCCCCGCCGACCGATCCAGGAGGGTGAACCTTCGAACGCGCTGGGCACGCTGAATCGTTTCATCCGAATCGTCCGCTCCTACGCTGCCCGCTGGAAGCCACCGGACCCGGCGTTCCAGCCGACCAGAGAACGGACTCTTCATGCGTGCTCGTACCACCGCCGCCGCACTCCTCGGTGCCCTCGCCATCGTCCTGCCCACCGCCGGCGCCACGCTGGCGGCGGATCACGACGACGATGACGGCCGTCGCCCGCTCGGCCGCCTGGAGTACCTCGTCGATGACGATGACGACGACGAGGCCGGCGGCAACGAGCACCGCCAGATCCGCCCGGCGGACAACGACACCTGCTACAGGCTGACGGGCACCTCGTGGGAGAACCCGGCGACCACCGTGCGCAACGAGACGGAGTCGCTGGCGGTGTTGTTCCGGGACCGTGAGTGCGGCGAGCGGGCCGAGCGGGCGCTCGCGCCGGGGGAGCGGGCGCACGGCGTCCAGGTCCGCTCGGTGCTCTTCAAGCCGACGGACGACGACGACCGCGAGGGCCGCCACGACGGACGCGGCGACGACTGGAACGGCGGGCGCCACGACGGAAATGACGACGAGTCCGGCAACGGCGACGAGGACCGGGGCCGCCGCCACGAAGCCGGGCCGGGCATGGCGGGGGCGCCGGTGCACAACGGCGCCAAGCCGGCCATGCAGGAGATGATGAAGCCGCGCACGGACGAACCTGCCGACGAGCAGCCGGCCGACGAGCAGGCCGGCGACGAGCAGGCCCGTGAGGAGCAGGCCCGCGACGAGCAGGCCCCTCAGGACCAGCAGGCGCGCGACGAGGAGGCGCGCGACGAGGAGGCCCGCGACGAGGAGGCCCGCGACGAGCAGGGCCGCCAGGACCAGGCCCAGCGCGAGGAGCAGACCCGCCAGGAGGAGAGGGGCCGTCAGGACCAGGCCCAGCGGGACGAGCAGGCCCGTATGGAGCAGCAGGCCCGCGAGGAGCAGGACCGGCGCGAAGAGGAGCAGGGCCGCACCGGCGAGCAGGGCGACATGTTCGACCGCATCTTCGGCGCCATCGACTGACCCGACCTGACCTGACCTGACTGACCCGACCTGGCCGGCAGCCGCGGGACCTGCCGACCGGATGACGCGCAAGGGCCCGGCACCCCCGTGGTGCCGGGCCCTTGCGCGTCGTGGAACCGTTCGTGGAACCGTTCGTGGAACCGTCATGGAACAGGGCCGCCCGGGGAGGTCGTCTCCCGGGCGGCCCCGCGATCAATCGGACGAGCCTGGGTTCGGCTCGGCCCCCGTCACCCCTGTCGGGGTCAGAACGTGAGCTTCCAGCTGTTGATGTAGCCGGTGTCCGCGGAGGCGAGGTCCGCCACCCGCAGCTTCCAGACACCCTGCGCGACCTCGGAGGAGGCGTTCACGGTGAAGCTCTGGACGATGTTGTCCGCGCTGCCGCCGCTGCGGTTGCGCAGGTTGTAGACGGAGCCGTCGGGGGCGACCAGGTCGACCCGCAGGTCACCGACGTAGGTGTGGACGATGTTGACGTCCACCTTGAGGGTGCTCGGGGCGTTGCCCGTGCGGGTCACCGTGATCGGGGACTCGACGGTCGAGTTGTCCGCGATCTGGTAGTCGTTCGTGTTCTCGAACACGCTCTGCTGGACCGTGCCGACGGTCCAGGTGAAGGACGCCGTACCCGTCTTGCCCGCGGAGTCGGTCACCGTGACGGTCACGTTGGACGTGCCCGCGGTGGTGGCGGTGCCCGAGATCAGACCCGTCGAGGAGTTGATCGACAGGCCGGCCGGCAGACCGGTCGCCGCGTAGCTCAGCGCACCCGCGTTGGTGCTGGTCGCCTGGACCTGCAGGCTCACGGCGGTGTTGACCTGGGTGGTCTGGTTGGCGATCGGGGTGACCGAGACGCCGGAGGTGATGCGGGCACCGACGTTGATGCCGGCCCAGGCGTTGGCCACGTTGTTGTACGTGGTCGAGCCCTGGCCGTACAGGTCGGCGGCGGCCTGCAGCGTCGCCGTGCGGGCGGCGGCGTAGTTGGTGTTCGACTTGAAGTAGCCGACCGTCAGCGCGCGGAACCAGATCTTCGCGGCGGCGTCGCGGCCGATCGCGGTGACCGGGAGGTTGTCCGAGGTCGGCGAGTTGTAGCTGACGCCGTTGATGACCTTGGCGCCGGAGCCCTCGGACATCAGGTAGAAGACGTGGTTGGCCGGGCCCGAGGAGTAGTGGACGTCGAGGCCGCCGAGGCTGGAGGACCAGTAGTCCTTGGAGCCGCCGTCCTTGCTGGGCTTGTCCATGTAGCGCAGCGGGGTGCCGTCGCCGTTGATGTCGATCTTCTCGCCGACCAGGTAGTCGCCGACGTCCTGCGGGTTGTTGGCGTAGAACTCGACGTTCGCCGCCATGATGTCGGAGGTCGCCTCGTTCAGGCCGCCGGGCTCACCGCTGTAGGTCATGTTGCCGGTGACCGAGGTCAGACCGTGCGTCATCTCGTGCGCGGCCACGTCGATGGACGTCAGCGGGTGCGTGTTGCTGGTGCCGTCGCCGTACGTCATGCAGAAGCAGCCGTCGTCCCAGAACGCGTTGACGTAGGCGTTGCCGTAGTGCACCCGGCTGTACGGGGCGACACCGTCGTTGCGCAGGCCGTTGCGGCCGTGCACGTTCTTGTAGTAGTCCCACGTCAGCTGGGCGCCGTAGTGGGCGTCCGCACCGGCCGTCTCGCGGTTGGAGGCGGCGCCGTTGCCCCAGACGTCCGTGGTGTTGGTGAAGAGCGTGCCGGTGCCGGAGCTGCCGCCCTTGAGGTCGTAGGTCTTGTGGCCGCCGCGCCCGGCGTCGGTCAGCGTGTAGCTGCTGCCCGACTGCGAGGTGCCCATCGTGACCTGGCCGCTGTACATGGTGTTGCCGGTGCCGGTCTCGATGGCCTGCCACTGGGTGATCTTCGCGCCGGTCTTGGCATCGGTGACCACGTGCAGCTCGCTCGGGGTGCCGTCGTCCTGGAGGCCGCCGACGACGGTCTCGAAGGCGAGGACCGGCGCGCCCTCGGCCGCCCAGATCACCTTGCGGGCGTTCTTGGAGGGCTTGGCCTGCTTGGCGCCCGCGGCGTTGGCCGAGGAGACGGCCTGGCTCTCGGCCGCCGAGGGGGCGACGGAGGGGCTGGTGTCCGCCACGCTGATCTCGTGGTTGGTGGCCTTGGTCACGCTCTTGGTGACGCCGCCCTTGGCGTGGACCGTCAGGTCACCGCCGAGCACGGGTATGCCGTCGAACGTGCGCTCGTACGTGGTGTGGGTGGTGCCGTCGGCATCCTGGACCACATCGCGGACGACCAGGCGCTCCTTGCCGCCGAGGCCGAGGGCCTTGGCCGCCTGCACCGTGGTCGAGTTGGCATCGGCGAGGAGCGTCGCACGCTCCGAAGCGCTGAGCAGGCGGGCGGCCGCGCCCGGGTTGGGCTGAGCCGCCTTGGTGGACTGCGACGACGCGGTGGCGTCGGCGTTGGCGGTTCCGGCCTGAATGCCTACGGCGAGCAGGGCCGCGGCGGCGACGAGGGCGCCGGCCGCGGTGGCGCGCCGCTGGGGGGTGTGACTCAACGCAAACTCCTTCTGCAAGGGGGGTTCCGGACGGCTGGGTGGGCCTCCGGGCAGATCAGGGCTCGTGCGATGAACGGTCGAAGAGTGTCACCTGCGGGCGTCGATGTCAGGGCCACATCAAAAGGTTGGCTGGAAACAGTCCGTTGTCCGAAGAGACGTATCCGGTATCCGAACCATTCACTTTTGTGTGAGAGGAGGAGCCGAAACAGCCGGAACTACAGATACCGGTTGCTAACACTTGAGCAACGGGGGACCTCGTTAACGCAAACGGCATTTACCGTACGGGTGTTTGTCGTACTGTTTCCCGGTGCGTCAGATGCTCGTCGCCAGGGGAAGCCGCGGGCACACGCCACTGACATAGACCACGTGCCAGGGGGGCCCATGAGGCATGTCCATTTTCCTGCGCAAAGAGTGGCCGGGACGGCCGTCGATCCGACCGCGTCGAGTTCGGCGCCTCCGCGCCGGCTCGTCGACAAGGCCCGCTGGTACCTTCCCGCGGCGGTCACGGCCGACTTCCTGGGAGCGGCCGTCCCCGTAGGACTCGTCTTCGACGCGGCGCAGCAGGCCCGGCCCGTCTACTGCGCGGTCGGTGCGGCCCTCGCGTGGACCGCGGTACAGGCGCTGCGCCGACGGTACGCGACCCGGACGCTCGGTGAGTCCCGCGGAGTGCTGCCCGTCGTCCACGACTGGCTGATTCTGATCGGTGTCCTTGCCGTCGCCCGTGTGGTGACCGGCGAAAGCACCCCGCGGCTGGCGGCGCTGGGGGCGCTGCTGCCCGCCCTGCTCGTGACCGTCGCCTGCCACAAACTGACCTACCGTCACCTCTTCGCCGCCCGCCGGGAGGCCCAGGCGGTCAGCCGGGTCCTGGTCGTCGGCGAACCCGAGGCCGCCGAAGGCGTGATCGCGCACCTCGCCTCGCGCACCGACCACCCCTACGTGGTCGTCGGCGTCGTCCCGGTCGGCGAAGGCCGGCTGGACAGCGGCGTACCCGTCGCGGCCCGCCTGGACGCGGCCCCCTACGGTCCGAACGAGGACGCCACCGCGGTGCTGGGCGCCGTCCGCAGCCACCACGCCGACCTGGTGCTCGTCGCCCCGGGCGTGCGGATCGCCGGGGACCGGCTGCGCCGGGTCGCCTGGGCGCTGCACGACGCCGGGCTCGAACTGGCCGTCTTCCCCGGCCTGGTGGAGATATCCGTCAAGCGGCTGGAGACCCTTTCCGCCGGCGGGCTCGCCGTGCTGCGGATCGCGCCGCCCGTGCGCAGGGGCGTGCAACCGCTGCTCAAGTCGGCGCTGGACCGGGCGGGGGCCGCCGTCGGGCTGCTGTTGCTGTCGCCGCTCTTCCTCGCGCTGGTGCTGGCGATACGTTTCGGCTCGCGCGGGCCGGCCTTCTACAGCCAGCGCCGGATCGGGCGTGACGGGGTCCCGTTCGTCATGTGGAAGTTCCGCACGATGGTCGTGGACGCCGACCGGTTGAAGCCGGAACTGGCGGGGGCCAACGAGAACGACGGCCTGATGTTCAAGATGCGCCGGGACCCCCGGGTGACCCGGGTGGGCCGGCTGCTGCGCCGGACCTCGATGGACGAACTGCCGCAGCTGTTCAACGTGCTGACCGGCAGCATGTCCCTCGTCGGCCCGCGCCCGCCGCTGCCCGAGGAGGTGGCCCGGTACGACGAGACCGAGCTGCGCCGTCTGAGCGTGCGGCCGGGTATGACGGGCCTGTGGCAGATCAGCGGACGGTCGGACCTGTCCTGGGACGAAACGATTCAGCTTGATCTGCAGTACGTCGACAACTGGTCCTTCACCAGCGATGTCGACGTCATGGGCCGTACGCTCCGCGCCGTCGTCGACGGCCGCGGAGCGTACTGAGGGGCCCGCCTTGCGATCAGCGCGACATCGGGGAGTCCAGCCACCAGCGGTAGGTGGACGCGATGCCGTCGCGCAGCGGGATGCCGGGCTTCCAGCCCAGCGAGGTCAGGCGGGTGACGTCCAGCAGCTTGCGGGGCGTCCCGTCCGGCTTGGAGGTGTCCCAGGCGAGCCGGCCCTCGAAGCCGGTCACCTCGGCGACCGTCTCGGCCAGTGCCCTGATGGTGAGGTCCTCGCCGCAGCCGATGTTGACGGGCTCGTCGCCGTCGTAGCGTTCCAGCAGCACCGCGCAGGCGGCGGCGAGGTCGTCGACGTGCAGGAACTCCCGGCGCGGGGTGCCCGATCCCCACAGCGTCACCTCCTCGCGCCCCTCGGCCGAGGCCTCGTGGAAGCGGCGGATCAGCGCGGGCAGGACGTGCGAGGACTCCAGGTCGAAGTTGTCCCCCGGGCCGTACAGGTTCGTGGGCATGGCCGAGATGTACGAGGCGCCGTACTGCTTGCGGTACGACTGGACCTGCACGATCCCGGCGATCTTGGCGAGGGCGTAGGCCTCGTTGGTCGGCTCCAGCGGGCCGGTCAGCAGGGCGTCCTCGCTGATGGGCTGCGGGGCCAGCTTGGGGTAGATGCAGGACGAGCCGAGGAACAGCAGCCGGCCCACCCCGGCGGCGTGCGCCCCGGCGATGACGCTGAGCTGGATCTTGAGGTTGTCCTCCAGGAACTGCACCGGGTAGGTGCTGTTGGCCATGATCCCGCCCACCTTGGCGGCGGCCAGCACCACGGCGTCCGGGCGGACGTCCCGCAGGTACGCCTCGGTCGCGGCGCCGTCGCGCAGGTCGAGCTCGGCGCGGCTGCGGGTGAGCACCTCGTGGCCGTCGGCGGTCAGCCGCCGGGCGACCGCGGACCCCACGAGGCCGCGGTGGCCGGCGACGAAGACGCGGGCGTGCGGGGGCAGGAGCGGCAGCGAACTTGTCATACCGCCGATGATGCCAGTCCGCCGCCGCGGGTTTGCGGGGGAGGGGCCGCCCCGGCCCACGGGCCCGCGCGCCCCGGATCGGCAGCGGGTTCCGGCGGTGTGGCCGGGGCCGAATGCGGGGGGATCGGTTCCGCAACAGGCGTGTACGGTACCCATCCGGCCCCCCGGGTCCGGGCCGGCGGCCGTACGCGCGCCGCGGCCGCGGGCCCGCCCGCCCCGCACTCCGGGCCGCCGCCCTCCACGGCGCGGCGGGCCCGCCACACACCATGAGGCGCAGCCTCGACAGGGCCGGCGGAAGACCGCCGGCCGGCACGACAGACCGCAACGACCCCCAGGGGGACCCTATGGGCAAGACCGCACTGATCACCGGCGTCACCGGGCAGGACGGCTCGTACCTCGCCGAGCTCCTGCTCTCCAAGGGATACACGGTGCACGGGCTCGTGCGGCGCTCCTCCAGCTTCAACACGGAGCGGATCGACCACATCTACCAGGACCCGCAGACCGAGAACCGCTCCCTCGTGCTGCACCACGCGGACCTGTCCGACGGCGTGGCGCTGGTGAACCTGCTGCGCGACATACGCCCCGACGAGGTCTACAACCTGGGTGCGCAGTCCCACGTCCGCGTCTCCTTCGACGCACCCCTCTACACCGGTGACGTCACCGGCCTCGGCGCGCTGCGCCTGCTGGAGGCCATCCGGGCCAGCGGCGTGGACACCCGTATCTACCAGGCCTCGTCCTCGGAGATGTTCGGCTCTACCCCGCCGCCGCAGAACGAGCAGACGCCGTTCCACCCGCGCAGCCCGTACGGTGCCGCCAAGGTCTTCGCGTACTGGACCACGGTGAACTACCGCGAGGCCTACGACATGTTCGCGGTCAACGGGATCCTCTTCAACCACGAGTCCCCGCGCCGCGGCGAGACCTTCGTGACCCGCAAGATCACCCGCGCGGTCGCCCGGATCAAGGCCGGTCTCCAGGACCACCTCTACCTCGGCAACCTCGACGCGGTCCGCGACTGGGGCTACGCGCCGGAGTACGTCGACGCCATGTGGCGGATGCTCCAGCAGGACGAGCCCACCGACTACGTGGTCGCCACCGGCGTCGCCGCGACCGTCCGCGAGTTCGTCGAGTCCTCCTTCGGACACGCGGGCCTCGACTGGAACGAGCACGTGCGCTACGACCCCAAGTACGAGCGCCCCAGCGAGGTCGACGCCCTCATCGGCGACGCCTCCAAGGCGCAGGAGATCCTCGGCTGGAAGCCGACGGTCCTGGTGGCCGAACTCGCCCGGATCATGGTCGACGCCGATATCCGCCAGGTCGAGGACCAGTTGGCGGGCGCAACGGTCCGCATCGACCGCTAGAGGACGTATATTTCGCCTGTTGATTTGCTGCGTCCCGGTCACGCCGTGCGGGTACCTGCCGCGTGACCGGGGCGAACCCGCCGTATGTCCGCCGTGCGCCCTCCATGCGGAACCCGTTGATTCCAAGTTGGTATGCAATGGGTCAAGTGAGGTGACCGGGCCCTCGCGTGAGCCCTAGTCTGCGCCAGTACATATGGCTGATCGGATAGTTCCAGCCATCAAAACCGGGCGATTGCCCTGGGGGGCTCATGCGTAGATCCAGAGGGCTGACTGCTGCCCTCGTCCTGTCACTGGCCGGTGCCGGCACCGGCATAGGCCTGGTGCTGATGCCCGAGGCGTCCGCCATCACGCCGCCCGTGGCCTTCACCGCCGACGAGCTGCCCACCTGGCAGCCCAACGGCATCGTCTGGGCGATGGCCCAGGCCGGCGGCACGGTCTTCGCCGGCGGCACCTTCTCGGCGGTCCGTCCGCCGGACGGCAGTGGCAGCGGCACCGAGCAGGAAGCGGTGAACTTCGTGGCGCTCGACGCCGCGACCGGCGCCCCGACCTCCTGCAAGCTCGCCTTCACCGTCGGCGACGGCAGCGCCACCGTGCGCGCCCTGGCCGTCTCGAAGGACAAGAAGACCCTGTACGCGGGCGGCTACTTCGGCGCCGTCAACGGCACGCCGGTCTCCAGCGTCGCGGCGATCGACATCGACACCTGCACCCCCAAGGCGTCGTTCCACCCCAGCTTCCCCTCCACCGTGCGCGCGTTCGCCGTCACCGACGACACGCTGTACGCGGCGGGCGACTTCACCACCGTCGAGGGCCAGACCCGCGAGCGGTTCGCCGCGGTCGACGCCGGCTCCGGTGCGCTGAGGCCCTTCGTCGCCAACGCCGACGAGCCGGGCCGGGCGGTCGCGGTCACCCCCGACGGCAAGAACGTGCTGCTGGGCGGTGACTTCTTCACGGTCAACGGCCAGAACACGCACGCGCTGGCGGTCGTGGACTCCGCGACCGGCGCCGTCGCCAAGACGTACGGCACCATCCCGTCCAACTCGGTCGTCAAGTCGATCGCCACCGACGCGACGGGCTTCTACACCGGCAACGAGGGTTCCGGCGGCGGCGTATTCGACGGCCGCATCGGCCTCAACCTCGGTGACTTCAGCGAGAAGTGGCGCGACCGCTGCCTCGGTGCCACCCAGTTCGTCCTGCCGTACGACGGAGTCCTCTACAGCTCCTCGCACGCGCACGACTGCTCCCTGAACGGCGAGTACCCCGACGGCCGCCGTCACCACCTGCTGGCGCAGCCCACCGACTTCCAGGGCGCGCCCCCCGCCCCGGTGGACGGGTTCGTGGCCAGCCCCCGCAAGCTCGGCTGGTTCCCCGACACCAACGACGGCCTCGGCGAGGGCATCGGCCCGCGCGTCATGGCGGTCGCGGAGAAGGGCGACACCAAGTACATGTGGGTCGGTGGCGAGTTCACCACCGTCAACGGCGTCGCCCAGCAGGGCCTGACCCGCTTCGCCTCCACCGGTGACGTCGGCGCCCCGACCACCCCGGTCGCCAGCGCCGCGAGCGTCAAGCCCGGTGAGGTCCAGGTCCGCTGGCGCACCAGCTACGACGAGGACGACAGCAAGCTGACGTACCGGATCTACCGGAACGGCTCGTCCACCCCGGCGCACACGATGACCGCCGACTCCCTGGAGTTCGAGCGGCAGCAGGCCTCCTGGACCGACACCACGGTCAAGGCCGGCCAGTCCTACACCTACCGCGTGACCGCGACCGACGCCGCCGGCAACACCAGCGCGCTGTCGGCCACCGCCTCGGTGACGGTCCCCGCCTCGGTCCAGTCGTACCCGAACCAGGTCCGCGCCGACGGCGCCAACCTGTACTGGCGCTACGACGACACCGTCAGCCCCTACGTCGCCGACTCCTCCGCGGGCGGCAACACCAGCGGCATCCAGCTGAACGCCCCGGCCCTGCGCCAGACGCCCGGCGCCGTCTCCGGTGCCAGCACCGCGATGGGCTTCAACGGCACCAGCCAGCAGGTCTACAGCGACCACCGCCAGACGGTCGGCAGCAGCTACACCGTCGAGACCTGGTTCAAGACGAACACCACGCGCGGCGGCAAGCTGATCGGTTTCGGCAACAACACCGACCGCAACAGCGGCTCGTACGACAAGCAGCTGTACATGACCAACACCGGCCGCCTGGTCTTCGGCGTGTACAACGGCTCGACCCGGACCCTCTCCACCGGCCTGTTCGAGACGTACAACGACAACAAGTGGCACCACGTCGTCGGCACCCAGGGCCCCTCGGGCATGGCGCTGTACGTGGACGGGCAGAACAAGGGCACGCTCAACGTCACCGG
Organism: Streptomyces sp. NBC_00539; assembly: GCF_036346105.1. Lineage (GTDB taxonomy): Bacteria > Actinomycetota > Actinomycetes > Streptomycetales > Streptomycetaceae > Streptomyces. Next base: position 2,344,019 of record NZ_CP107811.1, on the reverse strand, counting down.
CTTCCAGCAGTACGCCGGTTTCTGGCACGTGGGCGGCGACAACCTGAGCAGCTGGCCGAACCGTCCGACGAGCAACTTCTTCGCCGGACAGATCGACGAGACGGCCGTCTACCCGACGGCGCTGACCCAGGCCCAGGTCAAGAACCACTACGACCTCGCCAAGGCCCCCACCGACACGGTCTCCAAGGTCGTCACGACCGAGGACACCTACATCAACCAGGGCGCCCCCGGCCAGGCCTACGGCACGTCCACCTCGCTCGCGGTGCGCGGCACCTCGGCGTACGAGACGTACCTGCGCTTCAACCTGCCGGCCGCCCCGGCCGGGACGGTCCTCAAGGCGGCCTCGCTGCAGGTCAAGACCACGACGCAGACCGGTGCCGGTACGGCCGACACCGTGTCCGTGGTGCCGGTCACCGGCACCTGGAGCGCGGCGGGCACGACGTTCAACACCAAGCCCACCCTCGGCACCACCCCGCTCGGATCCCTCGCGGGCGTGCCGGACGGCTCGGCGATCCAGAACGTCGAACTGGACACCACCGCCGTCTCGTCGGTGCTGGGCACCAACGGCTACAGCGTGGCCCTGACGAGCACGGGCACCGACCCGCTGTGGCTCTGGTCCTCGGAGGCGACGGCCGCGGACGCCGCGCCGCAGCTGATCCTCACCTTCGGCCCCAAGTAACGGCCGAGGCACCACCCGCCTGACGGAGTACGGGGCCTGCCCGCGCGGCAGGCCCCGTACTCCTTTGTCCACCACCGGCAAGTACGGGAGCCCCCTGATGTACCGACGCTCCGCAGCGGCTGCTGTTCTGCTGGCCGCCGCCCTGACCCTGACCGCCTGCAGTTCGGACGGCGACGCGAAGGCCGATCCGGCGGCCGGCAAGCCGAAGCCGCCCGCCGCCTCCCCGGCGCCGGACCCCGCGGACAGCCCGGGCGCGCCCGCCTCACCCGGGGCGAAGCCGTCCGGTCCGGTCCTCCCCGACGCGAAGCTCGTCCCGAAGACGGGCAGTTTCACCGAGACGGAGAAGAAGTACCTGAGCGGCCGGGTCCCGGAGAAGATGGACCCCGCGGCCGTCCTCCAGACGGGCCAGGAGTCCTGCCAGCGGGTGGAGCGCACGGCCAAGCACGACAAGGACGCGGCCACCGGGGCCATCGTGGCCGGCGAGATCCCCGGGGCGAAGGACGCCATCCCGTTCCTGTGCCCGGAGCAGAAGCCGATCCTGGCCGCCGCCGAGAAGGGCTTCGGCGACGGCCGCCACCAGTCGCCCGCCCCGGGCACCTACCGGGCGCTGACCCAGAGCACCACCTGCTCCTGGGAGGCGAAGGGCAAGGACGGCTCGGTCCTCGCCTCGGGCCCGGCCGCCCCGCCGAAGGCCGGCGACAAGATCACGGCGACGGTCCCGGCGGGCACCGCCGAGTTCACCTCGACCGCCTGCTACGCCTGGATCCCCGCCTGAGCGGCGGCAGCCGTACGAGAACGCCCCCGCGGACGGCGTCACCGTCGCGGGGGCGTTTGCGTGCCCGGGCGTTTCCATGTCCGGGGCGGGGGTACTCGCGCCGTCACAACACCACGAGCGTGGAGGCGACTTGACATGCGAGGCATCGGCGGCTGCATAGCCCTGATCGTGGTGGGGGCCATCCTCACCTTCGCGAGCGACTGGCGGATGGAGGGGGTCAACCTGCCCCTGGTCGGCCTGATCATGATGGCGGCGGGCGCGATCGGCCTGGCCGTGTACTCCAGCGTGCTGCGCCGCCGCCGGGCGGCCGGGGTGCTCCCGGTGGTCGAGGAGCGGGGCCGCGACATCATCTGACGCCGCCCCGCCCCGAGCGGGGCGGCTACGCCCCCGCGCCGCGCGCGGACCCGTACACCGGCAGGAGGGTGTCCAGCACCGCGTCCATGGAGAACGACTGCGCCGCCAGCTTCCGGGCGGCGACCGAGGCCGACCGGTTCGCGTCCGGGTCCAGGAGGGCGAGGACCGCCTCGGCGACCCCCGCCGGACCCGGTTCCACCGCCCGTCCGGCCCCCGCCGCGGCGACGTCCCGGGCCAGACCGTTGGAGTGGGTCACCACCGACGGCACGCCCACCGCCAGCGCCTCCAGCACCGACATGGGGAAGGGCTCCTCCACCGACGGCAGTACGTACACGTGGGCCCGGCGCAGCTCCGCCAGGACCTCCGCGCCCGACAGGGCCCCGGGGACCGTGAAGTGCGCGTCCAGCCCCAGCTCCGCGATCCGCGCCCGGACCGCCGCCAGTTCGCCCTCGTCCGGCCCCGCCACCACGAACTCCGCGTCCGGATGCGCCGCCAGCACCGCCGGGGCCGCGTCCACGAAGTCCACCGGCCGCTTGCGGGCCTGCAGGCGCGCCGAGTAGAGGATGCGCGGCGCCCCCGCCGGAGCCGGGCGCTCCTCCTGCGCCGGGGTGCCGTTGACCAGCCGTACCGCCGTGGCCAGCGCGGGCGGCCCCACCACCGCGTCCAGTCCCTCGCGCTCGTGCGGGGTCAGGTACAGCACCGCGTCCGCGCCGCGCAGCAGCCGGCGTACCGCCACCGCGTCCAGCACCTTGGCCAGCAGCTTCCCGCTCGGGTCCACCATGCCGTGGGTCTGGAGCACCAGCGGCTTGCGGGCCCGCAGCGCGGCCAGCGCCACCGGCAGCGTCACCAGGTCCCGGGCGAGGTGGACGTGGACCACGTCGGCGTCCCGCACCAGCCGCCCCGCCGAGGCGAGGAGCGCCGGGGAGGTCATCCCGCTGAAGCCCAGCGGCAGCAGCCTGCGCGCGGGGAACAGCTTGGCGGGCACCCCCTCCACGGAGGTGGGCCACGGATCGGGGAACCCCTCGCCCAGGGCGAGCAACCGCGCTTCGTGACCGCGCGCCCGCAGCCCCTTCGCCAGGTTCAGCGCCACCCGCACCGGTCCGCCGAAGGCGTGCGAGGGGGAGTGCAGGGTGACGGCGTGCAGAACTCTCAAAGCGGCACTCACTTGGGCTCCTCCACCGGGCGGCGCCGCCCGTCCTGGGTCTGCAGGGTCAGCGCGGGCAGGTCCTTGTGCACCACCGAGCCCGCGCCCGCCACGGCGCACCGACCGATCGTCACACCCGCCAGCACGGTGGCCCGTACGGCCACCCACGCACCGTCCTCCACCACGATGGGCGCGTTGCGGTAGCGGAAGTCCGCGGCCCGGTGGTCGTGCGAGCCGGTGCACAGCATCGCCTCCTGCGAGACGCACGCGTGCGCACCGATGGTCACCGGCTCCAGGTTCAGCAGCCAGGCGCCCTCGCCGATCCACGCGTGGTCGCCGACCGTCAGCTTCCACGGCCACAGCACCCGCACCTTGTGCCGGATCAGCACGCCCTCGCCGATCCGCGCGCCGAACGCGCGCAGCAGCGCCACCCGCAGCCGGGCCGGACAGAACCACGCCATGAAGAGCGTGTTCATCACCGCGAACCAGAGCGCCTGCGTCAGCAGTCCGCGCCCCTTGTCGTACCCGGCCAGCGTGAAGGAAGGAAGATCACGCAACAGTCGCCCCTCATCGTCCGCCCCCGACAACCACCCCGCCGCGCCTCCCCGGGCGCCGCCCGCTCAGACTAGACTGCGCGCGGACCAGGCACATGGGGTGGGGGCAGCAGTGGCAACGGACGTACGCAACCCCGCCGTCGCGGCCCCGGCGCCACCGGACGAGGCCCAGTGGGGCCGTGTCACCACCCCCCGCACCCTGCTCTCTCGCGCGCTGTCCGTCCCGCTGATCCTCGGGTTCACCGTCTTCCTCCCGCTCTTCGTCGCCGTCCAGCCCGGCGACGGCCAGCGTGACGCCGCCTTCTGGCTCCAGCTGCTGCTCACGATGTACGCGGGCGCCCGGCTGTCCGCGATGGTCCTGACCAGCCGGCGCAAACTGCTCCAGGGCTCGTTCTGGCTGTTCGTCTACATGGCGATGGGCGTGGCCCCGCTCGCCCAGGCCGTCCTCGGCCGGGTCCCGACACCCGTCGTCGGGCCCCGCTACGACCTGACGACCGCCATCGGCCTCGTCCTGCTGGGCTGTACGGCCTTCGACGTCGGCGTACTGCTGGCCCGGCACCGGCCGACGGGGCGGGCGGGAGGCTCGCAGAAGGGGAAGCGCCCGGTCCTCGCGCACCGGCGGCGCCTGCAACTGCTCACCGCGCTCGCGTTCCTGTGCAGCGCGGCGTTCATCGTGAAGCTGGGCGGTCCGGCGGTCTTCTTCTCCAGCCGGCAGGAGATCATCGCGGGAATCGAGGAGGCGGGCGTCTCCAACGGCGACGGCCAGGCGGGCCAGGCCCTGCTGCGCGGTTTCGGCACGGTACCGGCGCTGCTGGCGCTGCTGCTGTACACGCGCTGGCTGATCACCTCGAAGTACGCCCGCCGCAAGGTGTCGGTCATCGTGACGTGGGGCGGGCTCGCGCTGCTGAACCTGGTGGTCAACAACCCGATCTCCAACCCGCGCTACTGGTTCCTGACGGTCATGTTCGCGCTGCTGTTCACCGTCTTCCCGGTGAGCGCGGCGATGTACCGGGTGGCCCTGTCGATGGCCGTGGTGATCGCGCTGCTCGTCTTCCCGTTCGCGGACCGCTTCCGGTACGACGAGAAGAACTACAAGCCGGTCGAGACGACGTCCTTCCTGGAGCCGATGGCCCTCAAGGACTACGACCAGATCGGCATGTTCGCGAACACCATCACGTACTCGGACTCCGGACCGGGCCACCTGTACGGGCGTCAGCTCGCGGGGTCGGTGTTCTTCGCGGTGCCGCGGTCGGTGTGGGCCGGGAAGCCGAAGGACACGGGCGTGATGATCGGGGAGTGGATGGGGACGGTCAACACCAACCTCTCGTCCCCGATCTGGGCAGAGCTGTGGGTGGACTTCGGCTCGCTGGGCATGGGCGCGGGGCTGCTCGGGATGGGGTACGCGGCCGCCCGGGTGGACCGCCGGTACGCGAAGCGGGCCACGAGGCGGTCGCCGCCGGGCAGCCTCATCTCGGTGGTGGTCCCGCTGGTGGCGGGCTACTCCTTCATCCTCCTGCGGGGCCCCCTGCTCCAGGCGTCGGGCCGCATCGCCATCGCGGCCCTGTGCCTGGCGCTGGTCGCGACGTTCCGCGAGGACAAGTCGGCCCGCCTCCGCTGACACCCCGCCCGCGTTCGAGGTGCGGGGCCGGGCCGGTTGTGCCGGGGCGGCAACATCCAGCCCCGCCGGCGTTCGAGGCGCGGGGTCCGGGGCGGAGCCCCGGAAGGCCCGGCGCAGCCGGGGTACTCGTGCGGCGGCGGCGCACCGGACCCTGCTCGGACCGGTCGGGCCGACGAGGCCGCAGCCGGCGTCAGGCCCGGCCCGGTAGGTCGCGGCCCGCGTCGGCCAGCCCCTCAGGCGTCAGGCCGGTTCCGGGGCCGGTTCCGGAGCAGGGGTCCGCAGGCGGGAGACACGGGCCCAGGCCGCCGCCGCCTTCGCGGCCGAGCCGGCGGCCAGGCCCCAGGCGGCGCCCGCCACGCCCCACACCGCGTACCCGCCCAACAGCAGCGCCACCGACAGCAGCGAGAACACCACCTGCAACGACAGCGTCGCCCTCGGGTTCAGCACCCGCAGCGTCAGCAGGGCGCAGGTGCCCAGGCCCATCACCGCGTACTGCGCCCCCGTCGCGGGGAGCAGGGCGGACGCCGCCGCCCACGTGTCGCCCAGCAACTGCCGCCCCACCGACCCCGGCAGCGCGTACAGCACCGCGCCCCACCCCGCGCCGAGCGCCGCCAGCACCCCGCCCATGAGCAGCGTCAGCCGGACCACGCCCCGCTTGCCCGACGCCCGCCCGACCACCGGCGGCCCGAACGCGTTCGCCGAGTTGAACAGCACGTTCAGGGGTCCGAACAACGTCGTCGCACCCCGCAGCGCGCCCACCGCCAGCGGCGTCGCGAACACCCCGAGCCCCAGCACCGCCAGCTGGCTGGAACCGTTGCCCACCGCGAACTCGACCACGAACCGCTGACCCAGGTGCCCGCGCCGCACGTACGGGCGCAGCTCCACCCGCGCCCCGCGCACGTACGGCCGCAGCAGCCACAGACCCAGCCCGAGCGCCGGCAGCGCCGACACCCCCCACACCAGCACCAGCCGCGCCGCCGAAGCCCCTTCGGGCTGCGCGAGCAGCGCGCCGACCACACCGCCCAGCCGCAGCACATCGGCGGCCAGCGCCCGCTCCGGCACGCGCAGCGCCGAGAAGCAGTACCGCAGCCCGTCCTGTACGAGCACCAGCGGCAGGACGAGCCCCAGCGCGAGGAACGCCCACCCCCCGGTGCCCGGCAGCACCAGGCCCACCAGGGCCAGCACCACCCCGGCCAGGGCCGAGGCGGCCGCGGTGAAGGCCAGACCCGAACGGCATACCGTGCCGAGGCGCTGCGCGGACTTCTCCAGCACCACCGTCTGGCCGACGTAGGCCATGTTCAGCCCGAGGAGCACCGTGAAGGTCACGTAGACCATCGAGAAGTCGGCGAAGCCGGACGCCGACGAAAGCCGGGCGGCCAGCACCAGCACCAGGATGTTGGTGGCGCTGGAAGCGGCCTGGTCCAGGACCGAGGCGACCGCCGCGAGGCTCCCGCGCCTCACCGCCGGCCCGTGCGGACCGTGCGCAGCGCGACGGTGTCGGTGCCGTCACCGGCGATGTGCTGCTCGGCCTCGGCGACCTCGTGCCGGATCGGCTGCGGCGCCGACGTGCGGGCCGGGGCGGGCGCCGGAGCCGGTCCCGCGGGGTCGGCCTTGCCCTTGCCCTTGCCGCGCCCGCCGCGCTTTTCGCCGGGCAGCGGCGCGTGCAGCACCGCGCCGAGCACGGTCCCGCCGGCGCCGCTGATGAGCTCCCGGATGCGGGACAGGTCGCTGCGGTGCACGGCCCGCGGGTCGCACACCACGAGCACGCCGTCCACGCGGTCGACCAGCGCGAGCGCGTCGGCGTACGAGAGCACGGGCGGCGCGAGCACCACGACGGTGGAGTTCGGCGAGTCGGCCTCGGAGATCAGCCGGGTGGCGCGCGGGGAGGTCAGCGCGCGGGCGACGTTGCGGACCGGCTCACCGGGGATCAGGTCGAACGCGCCCGACTCCCCGGCGTCCACGACGAGCTGACGTCCGTCGGGCCAGTCGGAGTCGCCCTGCTGTCCGGGCCGGCCCCCCGCGCCCGGGCCGCCCGGCATCTGGCTCCAGCGCGGCCGCCCGCCGGCGTCGGTCGGCAACTGGCTGGCCAGCACCGGGGTGCGCAGGTCGGCCTCGATCAGCAGGACGTCCTTGCCGGTCTCCGCGAAGGAGGCGGCCAGGTTCACGGCGACGGCGGCGGCTGTCTCGCTGCTGCCGCGCGGCGCGACCACCAGCAGCCGGCGCCGGTCGGCGAAGCGGGAGTCGTACGCGAGCCGGAAGGCCACCGACCGGAACTCCTCCGCCAGGCGCGGGTCTTCCTCGCCGGCGGCGAGCAGCGGTCCGCCACCGGTCTTGTCCCGCGGCAGGGAACCCAGTACCGGCGCGCGCAGGGCCCGCGCCACATCGCCCTCGGAACGCGGCGCCGGGTCGAAGACGAGCCGGACCCAGGCGGCGAGCAGGCCGAGCGCCAGACCCACGGCCGCGCCGAGCGCGAGGGACATCGGCAGGCCCGGCCCGTCGGAGTCGCCGGGCGGGGTCGCGGGGCTGGTGACCCGGCCCGGGGCCATGTCCAGCGCCTGGAGCTTGGCGATGTTGCTGTTGAGGGTGTTGACCTTGCTCTGGAGGTCGGTCTTGGAGGAGTACGCGGCGTCGCGGCCGGGGCCCGAGGGCATGGCGTTGATCTGCTTGACGAGGTCGTCGAGCTGCTTGGCGACCGGATCGCGCTGGTCCTGGTAGCCCTTGACCATCTTGTCGCGGGTGACGTCCAGGGACTCCTGCCGCTTGAGCAGGTAGGCCGCGGTCATCGCGTTGGCGCGCTTCGCGGCTTCCCTGGGGGAGGACGCGGTGTACGTGAAGCGGAGCACCATCGTCTGCGGCGGGTTGGTGACCTGGAGGCCGCTGCGCAGGGCGGGGACGCCGGAGTCGGGGACGCCGAGCTTCTTCGCCGCCTCGTCGGCCGTGGAGGAGCTGAGCGCCACCTGGCGTTCCGAGCCGATGTTGATCGCCTTGTCGGGCGCCAGGCTCGGGTTGAAGGGGTCGTCCGTGGGTGCGCGCAGCACGATGTCGGCGGTCGCGACATAGGTGTCGGCCGTCGATATGCCGAGGTAGACGCCGCCCAGCAGTCCGATGCCGACGCCCGCGCCGAGGAGGCGGCGGTAGCGCAGGAGCTGTCGGAACTGGTCCCGCAGGAGGTCCGGTTCGTCCTCGGCGGGGGCCGCTGCCGGCCGGTTCGTCTCGATCACGGCCGGGAACCCCCAAGTGCTTCGTCCATCAGTGCGTCGATGCGGGCCAGCCCCGCTTCGCGGCTCAGGTGGGCCGCGACGTGGACGGGTCCGGCGGCGCCCAGCGCGTCCGCGGCCCCCGGGTCCTCGGCCAGCGCCCGTACGGCCTCGAGCAGGGCGTGCGGGTCCTCCGGCGGTACGAGCACCCCCGCGCCGGAACGTTCCACCTCCTGGGCGGTCCCGCCCTGCGCAGCGACGGACGCGACGACGGGCCGGCCGGCCTGGAAGTACGAGGTCAGCTTGGAGGGCACGCTCATGTCGAGCACCGCCGCGTGCTGGGTGACCGCGAGCACGTCCGCCGCCGCGAGGATATCGGGGAACTCCCCGTCGGCGGCAGGAGGGATGATGTCGAGGTTCGGTACGTCGGCGGCGAGGTCGGCGAGGGCCGCGCGCTGACTGCCGTCCCCCATCAGGACGAAGCGGACGTCCGGGTCGAGCCGGGCGGCGCCCACGAGGACTTCGAGCCCCTGCTTGAGGCCCATGTTCCCGGAGTGCAGGACCACCGTCTGTCCCGGCGCCCAGCCGAGGTGGCGGCGGGTCTCGCCGCGCGGCTTGGTCGGCACGGCCACGTGCGACCAGTTGGGCACCAGGCGGATCTTCTCCTCGGGCACGCCCATCCCGACGACCCGGTCCACGAAGGTCTCGTGGATGACACCGACCAGGGTGGCGCGTTTCAGCGCGTAGGCCTCGGCACGCCCGGCCAGCGCGGCCGCCTTGTCGCCGCCGCTGATCCCGCTCTGCGCGGCGGCGGCGCCCATCAGGTCCTGGACGACCGGGACGTAGGGGACCCTCCACTTCGCGGCGAGGCGTGCGGCGAGCACCCCGCCGGCCAGGCTGGGCATCTGGGCGAGGACCGCGTCGGGCTTCGGCATCCGGGGCGGGGCCACCGCGCCGTGCAGCAGGATCGATCCTTCGAACAGGGCCCGGCGTACGGCGGTCTGGCGGGGCGGCACGGTGTGCGCACGCCGGTGCACGGTGACACCCGCGCGCCGTTCCGTGCGCCGGAGCGCCCCCTTGTACTCCGGCTCCAGCGACCAGGCCGGGTAGTGCGGCATGCCCGCGAGTACGTGCGTCTCGTGGCCGAGATCCGCCCAGTGCTCCGCGATCTGGGTGGCGTACGGCCCAATCCCCGCGTGCTCGGGAGCGTAATTGGTGGAAACCAGCAGCAGTCGCCGGTGACCGGATCTGGACACTGAACGTCCCCTTCTCCCCTGGATGATGCGCTCGTCACCCTATTCGTTCACCGGCGTGGTGCGGAACGTGCACGCTATTGTCTGCTGATCCGCCACGCCGGGGGGTGTGGCTTCTGGGGGGTAAGAGATGACGGAGCAGGACATGTCCGACCTTGGCGCGCCCGCACGCAGGCCGTATCGCGTCGGCTACGCGCCCGGAGCCTACGATCTGTTCCACATCGGACATCTCAACATCCTCCGGCACGCCCGCAGTCAGTGCGACTACCTGGTGGCCGGGGTGGTCTCCGACGAGATGGCCGAGCTCGCCAAGGGCCGCCGGCCGATGATCCCGCTCGTCGAACGGCTGGAGATCGTCCGCAGCGTCAAGTACGTGGACGCCGCCTTCGTGGAGACGGTCCCCGACAAGGTGGAGACCTGGAAGCAGGTCCGCTTCGACGTCATCTTCAAGGGCGACGACTGGCGCGGCACGCCCAAGGGCGACCGGCTGGAGAAGGACTTCGCCGAGCACGGGGTCGACGTCGTCTACTTCCCCTACACGGTGCACACCTCCAGCACGCAGCTGCGCCGGGCGCTGGACGCGCTGGCGCAGCCGCTCCCGGAACCCCTCACCGCGGAACTGCGCTGAGCTCCCGGAACCACTTCGCGAGGAACGCCAGCAGGAACAGCGCGGCGACCGCGCCCAGCGCCGCGTACGCCCAGCGGAACAGCCCGCCGCCGCCGAGCAGCAGGAACACCAGACAGAACACCCCGTAGTCCACGGGCAGCAAGGCCACCGCGCGCAGCGTCGAGGGGGCGGCGGCGGGGCTCCCCGGCGCCGGCCGGGGCTTGAGCTTCTCGGTGAGGAGGCCGCCGAAGAAGGTGACGACGGCCGCGAACTGGAAGCCGAGCGGCACCAGCAGCCAGCCGCCGGACCCCGTCCCGTCGTCGCCCGCGATCCCGTACGCGTCGGGGAAGCGGTAGAAGGCGATCAGTACGCAGGTGTGGAGCGCGGTCAGCTTGGCGCAGTCCACGACGTGGTCGAGCCACTCGCCCGCAGCGCTGCCGCCCCCGCGCAGCCGGGCCAGCTGTCCGTCCGCCGAGTCGAAGGCGAAGCCCACCGCGAGCGCGGCCCACACCGCGACCCCCAGCCCCCACGAGGGTGCGGCCAGTGCGACCGCCGCCACGGCGGCGAAGCTGAACGCGGCGCTGACCAGCGTCACCTGGTTCGGGGTGAGCCCGAGCGCGTACGAACCGGCGGCCAGGTACCGCCCGGCGGGCCGGTTGACGAACCGCGAGTAGAGCGACACCCCCTTCGCCGACTTCTGCGCTCCGCGCAGCTCCCGCAGCGCGGTCCCGACTGTCGGCATGGACGTAAGCCCCCTTCGCGGCGCGCACGTGTGTGCGACGCGTGTGTGTACGAAGGGCACATCATCGCAGGGCGCACACGGCTTTCGGTTCCGGATGCGCCCTTACGTCTTGAAGCGGCGGTGCACAGGGGCGAGCGGGGGCCCCGCGCCTCAGCCCGCCACCCGCAGCAGCAGCACCGCCCGCGCGGGGACCGTCATCCGCTCGCCGCCCCGGTGGCGGGTACCCGGTGCCGTCGCCTGCTCCTCCCGCGAGGTGTCGAGCACGAGCTCGTACGACGCCGCCCACGGCGCGCCCGGCAGCATCCACTCCACCGGCCGGTCCCCGGCGTGCAGCAACGCCAGGAAGCTGTCGTCGCTCACCTGCCGCCCCCGCTCGTCCCGGCCCGGGATGTCCCGGCCCGACAGGTACAGGCCCAGCGCCGCGGCGGGCGCGTACCAGTCCCGCTCGGTCATCTCCGTGCCCGCCGGGGTGAACCACGCCAGGTCGCGCAGGCCGTCCGCGTCCTGCGCCCGCCCCGAGAAGAACGCCCGCCTGCGCAGCACCGGATGCTCCCGGCGCAGCGCGGTCAGCCTGGTGGTCAGCGCGAACAGTTCCCGCCAGGACGGGTCCTCCAGCAGTGACCAGTCCAGCCAGCTCGTCGGGCTGTCCTGGCAGTACGCGTTGTTGTTGCCGCCCTGCGTCCGGCCGAACTCGTCGCCCGCGACCAGCATCGGCACCCCGGTCGACAGCAGCAGCGTGGTGAGCAGGTTGCGCAGCTGCCGCCGGCGCAGCGCCCCGATCCGGGGGTCGTCCGTCTCGCCCTCCGCCCCGCAGTTCCACGACCGGTTGTCGTTGGTGCCGTCCCGGCCGTCCTCCCCGTTGGCCTCGTTGTGCTTGCGCTCGTACGACACCAGGTCCCGCAGCGTGAAACCGTCGTGCGCGGTCACGAAGTTCACCGACGCGTACGGGCGCCGCCCGCCCCACGCGTACAGGTCGCTCGACCCCGACAGCCGGTACCCCAGGTCCCGCACGTCGGGCAGCGCGCCGCGCCAGAAGTCCCGGACGGCGTCCCGGTAGCGGTCGTTCCACTCGGTCCACAGCGGCGGGAACGCGCCCACCTGGTAGCCGCCCGAGCCCACGTCCCAGGGCTCCGCGATCAGCTTGACCCGCCGCAGCACCGGGTCCTGGGCGATCACCGCGAGGAACGGCGACAGCATGTCCACGTCGTGCATCGAGCGGGCCAGGGCCGCCGCCAGGTCGAAGCGGAAGCCGTCGACCCCCATCTCCGTCACCCAGTACCGCAGTGAATCGGTGATCAGCCGCAGCACGTTCGGCCGCCCGGCGTGCAGGGTGTTGCCGCAGCCCGTGTAGTCCGCGTACCGGCGCTGGTCGTTCTGGAGCCGGTAGTAGCCCCGGTTGTCGATCCCGCGCAGCGACAGGGTCGGCCCCAGCTCGCCGGCCTCCGCCGTGTGGTTGTAGACCACGTCGAGGATGACCTCGATCCCGGCCGCGTGCAGCGCCCGCACCATCCGCTTGAACTCGCCGACCTGCTGGCCGGCCGTACCGCTCGACGAGTACGCGGCGTGCGGGGCGAAGTAGCCGATCGAGTTGTAGCCCCAGTAGTTGCGCATCCCCCTGCGCAGCAGGTGGTCCTCGTGCGCGAACTGGTGCACCGGCAGCAGCTCCACCGCCGTCACCCCGAGGCGGGTCAGGTGGTCGACTGCGGCGGGATGGGCGAGCCCCGCGTAGGTGCCGCGCAGCTGCTCGGGAACGCCCGGATGGCGCATCGTGAACCCGCGCACGTGCAGCTCGTAGATCACCGAGTCGGCCCAGGGGGTCTTCGGCCGGACGTCATCCGCCCAGTCGTCGTCATCGTGGACCACGACGCCCTTGGGGACGTGCGGGGCCGAGTCCCGGTCGTCGCGCACGGTGTCCGCGATGTACTGCTGCGGCCAGTCCCGCACGTGGCCGTACACCTCCGGCGGCAGTGCGCCGTAGTCGTTGCCCGGCCGCGCGTCCACGGCCCGGGCGTACGGGTCCAGGAGCAGCTTCGCCGGATTGTGGCGAGCCCCCGTCCACGGGTCCCAGCGGCCGTGCACCCGGAACCCGTACCGCTGCCCGGGCCGCACGCCGGGGATGAAGCCGTGCCAGATCTCGTGGGTGAGCTCCGTCAGGGAGCAGCGCGTCTCGGCGCCCTGCCCGTCGAACAGGCACAGTTCCACCGCCTCGGCGCCCGGCGCCCACAGCGCGAAGTTGGTGCCCGCGGTCCCGTCCGGGCCCGACCGGTAGCGGGCGCCCAGCGGGTGCGAGGAGCCGGGCCACACCGGCGGCCCCGGGGGCGCCTGTACCCGCACGCTCCGGGCCTTGGGGCGGCCGACGACCTGCCCGGCGATCTGCCCGTGGGCGCCATTGCGGCCATGGGCGCCGTCGACGCCGTCGGCGAGGCCCTTGGGCCGGTCCTGCGGATGCCCGTCCGGTCGCCCGTCGACGGGCGGCGCGGGCGCGCTCACGTCGACCCGTACCTCTCCGGCGACGGTTTCCACCGCCTCTTGCTCGGCTGCGCTCGACACTGCCCGCCTCCACGGCTCTCGGTACCTGCGGGGGCAGGGGAGTGCGGCCCCGGCGTCCCGGCCCGGGCCCGCCCCCGTCTGGTCCTTCACACTGTTCTGCCCGAACTGCCCGGCCCGGAACGTCGCCCGCCCCCACGTTTCCCCCCAAGGGGGCCGGTCGTTGAGAGGGCGTGACTCTTCTGACGAGGCGGGCAGCGGCGGGCTCGGCGGCCGTCGCGGTGTGGGCGGCCCTGCTGGGCGGCCTGAGCGGCTGCACCGAGGACGGCCGTTCACCGGTCGAGATCCAGCTGCCCGGAAAACCCCGGTCGCCGGACGAGGCCATCCGGATCACCCCCGAGGACAACGCCAAGGGGGTCCCCGCCGACGGCCCGCTGACCGTCAAGATCACCGAGGGGAGGCTGGAGCGGGTGGTGGTCACGAAGGTCGAGGACGCCCAGGAGGAGCGGGTCCCGGGGGACATCGCCGAAGACGGGCTCAGCTGGAGCCCCGACCCGGCGGCCGGACGGCTCGCGCTCGCGGCCAAGTACACCGTCGACGCGGTGGCCGTCGACGGGCACGACCGCCGGCAGGCCCGGCACACCACCTTCACCACCTACGTGCCGGAGGAGCGGTTCATCGGCTACTTCCGGCCCGAGAACCGCTCCACCGTGGGCACCGGAATGATCGTCTCCTTCCGGTTCAACCGCTCCATCAGGCAGCGCGCCGCCGTGGAACGGGCCATCACCGTCAGCTCCGTCCCCGCGGTGAAGGTCGTCGGCCACTGGTTCGGCAACGACCGCCTCGACTTCCGGCCCAAGGAGTACTGGAAGCCCGGTACCCACGTCACCATCCGGATGAACCTCCGCGACGTCGAGGGCTCGCCCGGCGCGTACGGCGTCCAGGACAAGACGGTCACCTTCAAGGTCGGCCGTTCGCAGGTCTCCACCGTGGACGCGGCCGCGCACACCATGGAGGTCCGCCGCGAGGGCCGGCTGCTGCAGACGCTGCCCATCACCGCGGGGGCGCCCAAGAACACCACCTACAACGGCAAGATGGTGGTGATGGAGATGTTCGACGTCACGCGCATGAACGGTCAGACGGTCGGCTTCGGCGGCGAGTACGACATCCCCGACGTCCCCCACGCCATGCGGCTCACCACCTCGGGCACCTTCCTGCACGGCAACTACTGGGCCAGCCCGGACACCTTCGGCTCCCTCAACACCAGCCACGGCTGCGTGGGCCTGCGCGACGACAAGGGCGGCGGCTCGGACACCCCGGCGGGCTGGTTCTTCGACCGCTCGCTGGTCGGGGACGTGGTCGAGGTGGTCAACTCGCAGGACAAGACGGTGGCGGCGGACAACGGCCTGGGCGGCTGGAACCTCTCCTGGGCCGACTGGGCGGCGGGTTCCGCCACCGGCTGAGGACCGGGGCGCGGGGGCGGGACACGGCCCGCACACCAGTTGGGACGGAACGGTGACAAGACCGTGCCTTCACGTGATCTCCCCATGTGATTTCCTGTCGACAAGCGCGCGACTGTCCGCGCGGGGGACATGGGGAGAACAAGAGTGAACCTGCAGCCGATTCGCGGCCGCGTCCGCACCGGCCTGCCGGCCCTCCTGCTGGGAGCGGCGCTGCTGTTCACCAGCGCGTGCAGCGGCGGCGGAAACAGCGGGGGCGGCGCCGGTGACAACGCCGGCGGCAAGGGCGGCGGCAAGACGGGCACCGAGGCGTCCAAGGCCGTGGTCAACGTCAAGCCGGACGACGGCTCCAAGGAGGTCGCCACGAGCGGCGTCCTCAAGATATCCAGCACCGGCGGCAAGCTCGCCACGGTGACGGTCGCCGACACCAAGGGCAACGCGGTCGACGGCAAGATGGGCGCCGACGGGGCCAGCTGGGAGCCCTCGCGCAACCTGGCCGCGGCCACCGAGTACAAGGTGCACGTGGTCGCCAAGGACGAGGCCGGCCGGGAGTCCGCGAAGGACACCACCTTCACCACCCTCACGCCGACGAACACCTTCGTCGGCCACTACACCCCCGAGGACGGCGAGACCGTCGGCGTGGGCATGCCCGTGTCGATCAACTTCACCCGGGGCATCACCAACACCGAGGCGGTCGAGAAGGCCATCACCGTCACGGCGGAGCCCAACGTGCCGGTCGAGGGCCACTGGTTCGGCAACGACCGGCTCGACTTCCGTCCCGAGAAGTACTGGGCCGCGGGTACCAAGGTCACCGTGAAGATCGCCCTCGACGGCGTCGAGGGCCGCCCGGGCGTCTACGGCAAGCAGACCCGTACCGTCCACTTCACCATCGGCCGCTCCCAGGTCTCCACGGTCGACGCGAGCGCGCACACGATGGAGGTCGTCCGCGACAACCAGGTGCTCAGGAACCTGCCGATCACCGCGGGCGCCCCGTCGACCACCACGTACAACGGGCAGATGGTCATCAGCGAGAAGTACAAGGTGACCCGGATGAACGGCGCCACCGTCGGCTTCGGCGGCGAGTACGACATCTCCGACGTCCCCCACGCCATGCGCCTGTCGAACTCCGGCACCTTCGTGCACGGCAACTACTGGGCCTCCAGCAGCACGTTCGGCTCGGAGAACGTCAGCCACGGCTGCGTCGGCCTCAAGGACGCGCGCGGCGCCGGTGACGACGAGCAGCCCGCCGCCTGGTTCTTCAACGAGTCCCTCGTCGGCGACGTGGTCGTCGTGAAGAACTCCAAGGACAAGCAGATCGCCCCGGACAACGGCCTCAACGGCTGGAACATGGAATGGTCGGAGTGGATCAAGTAGTCCGCTCCGGTACGTGATGCGGTGGCCCGGTGCTGTGACCCACAGCACCGGGCCACCCGGCGTTAACCGGCACTAACCTTCCCCGTATGACCCTCTCTCTCGAAGTCTCCGAAGGCGTCGGCACCCTGCGTCTGGACCGGCCGCCCATGAACGCCCTGGACATCGCCACCCAGGACCGGCTGCGCGAGCTCGCGGTGGAGGCCACCGACCGCGCCGACGTCCGTGCGGTGATCATCTACGGCGGCGAGAAGGTGTTCGCGGCCGGCGCGGACATCAAGGAGATGCAGACGATGGACCACGCGGCCATGGTCGCCCGCTCCCGCGGGCTCCAGGACGCCTTCACCGCCGTCGCGCGCATTCCCAAGCCGGTCGTCGCGGCCGTCACCGGCTACGCCCTGGGCGGCGGCTGTGAGCTCGCGCTGTGCGCCGACTACCGGATCGCGGCCGACAACGCCAAGCTCGGCCAGCCCGAGATCCTGCTCGGCCTGATCCCGGGCGCCGGCGGCACGCAGCGGCTGTCCCGGCTGATCGGTCCCTCCAAGGCCAAGGACCTCATCTTCACCGGCCGCATGGTCAAGGCGGACGAGGCGCTCACCCTGGGGCTCGTGGACCGGGTCGTGCCGGCGGCCGAGGTGTACGAGCAGGCGCACGCCTGGGCGGCGAAGCTCGCGCAGGGCCCGGCCCTGGCGCTGCGCGCCGCCAAGGAGTGCGTGGACGCCGGGCTGGAGGCGGACATCGACACCGGGCTCACCATCGAACGCAACTGGTTCGCCGGTCTGTTCGCCACCGAGGACCGCGAGCGCGGTATGCGCAGCTTCGTCGAGGAGGGTCCGGGCAAGGCCAAGTTCCTCTGAGGCGCGGCCGGTTGTGGCCGGTTCCTCCTTGGGGGTGGATTAGCCAGGCCTTAAGGGAGCCTTAAGGCGCAGCAGTGATCCACTCACCGTGATCACCGGTGCGCACCGTGTCACCCCAGGTCGGACCGGTGGCGCGGCTCCCTGTTTGCCTTGCGCATATGCCGGAACGCCCCCCGGGGGCCAGTGGACCCCGGGGGGTGTTTTCCCGCGGAACGGCCCGGAGCGGCGGTGCGGCCGTCCATGATGGGTGCATGGCGGGCCTGGAGGGTGTGGAGCAGCCGCGGCAGCGCGGCAGCGCTTCGGCGGTACGGATCGCGGCGGCTCTTGAGGAGGAGCAGGGGCTGCGGGCCCTGGAGTTGTACGGCAACCCCGCCGAGGCGGAAGTCACGCTGCCGTCCATGCCCGAATCCGCCGGTACGGCGCGCCGCCTGACCCAGTCCGTGGTGATCCGGCTGTGGGGGCTGTCGCCGCAGATCGCCGAGCACACCGTCCTGTTGGTCTCCGAACTCGTCGGCAACGCCGTGCGGCACACCGGGGCGCGGTCGTTCGGCTTACGGCTGGTGCGCCGTCGCGGGTGGATCCGGGTGGAGGTGCGCGACCCTTCCCGCGGGCTGCCCTGTCTGATGCCGGTCCACGAGATGGACACCACGGGCCGGGGGCTGTTCCTCGTGGACAAGCTGTCCGACCGCTGGGGCGCCGACCTGCTGCCGCGTGGAAAGATCACCTGGTTCGAGATGCGGGTGGCCGACCGCTGAGGAGCCGGGGCCGCCGGAACGCGAGTGTCGCCGGAACGCCAGAAACCCCCTGTCGCCTCTGTCGGGCGCCGCGGGGGTTTCATGGGTGCGCCGAGGATCTGGGGGGGTGTGATCCTCGGCGTTGGACTTCGCTCGGGTCAAAGGGAAGCCGTGATTCCGACTATGGCAGACGAGCGACCAAATGCCAAAACCGCAAACTCGGACATAAGTGTGTATAACCTAAGAGTTCACAGTTAAATCCTAGGTGAGATGACCCACCCGCCTCGTAATCGATGAATAAGTATCGACCGCTCTGCGTGAATCGTTGATCACATAGCGGACGGCTCGCTCGCCGGAGCCCGCTTGGCCAGGGTGCCGAACTGGGTCAATCAGCACGTACAGGGACATCCACGCCTTAAATGGGCGGGTGCACTGCTACCCGGACCGTCGATCCGCCCTCCTCGCCGGTGCCGCGGTCGCCGCCGGTGCCGTCACCGCCGCCTGTGGGACCGCGACGCCGCCCAAGGCGCCCGCCCCCGCCGCCCCCACCCCGGCCAGACCCGCCCCGGCGGCCGCCGCCCCCGGCCCGCGCCGGTTCGCCGGCCAGCCCGTGGAGATCGCGCACGGCTCCCGGGACCGCCCCCGCATCGCGCTCACCTTCCACGGCAACGGCGACCCCGCGACCGGGCGCGCGGTCCTCGCCGAGGCGGAGCGCGCGGGAGCGCGGGTCACCGTACTGGCGATCGGCACCTGGCTCGACGAGCACCCCGACATGGCCCGCCGGGTCCTGGACGGCGGCCACGAGCTCGGCAACCACACCCAGCACCACCTCGCCATCAACTCCATGTCCGAGGACGAGGCCTACGAGGAAATCACCGGATGCGCCCAGCGCCTGCGGCGCCTCACCGGCTCGATCGGCACCTGGTTCCGCCCCTCGCAGACCCAGTACGCGACCCCCCTCGTCCAGAAGCTCGCCCAGCGCGCGGGCTACCCGCACGTCCTCTCGTACGACGTGGACTCCCTCGACTTCACCTCGCCCGGCGCCGCGGCCGTCATCCGCAACGTCACCGGGACGATCCACGCCGGATCGGTGGTGAGCCTGCACTTCGGCTACGCGGACACGGTCGACGCGATGCCGCCCCTCCTCGAAGAACTCGCGCGACGCCAACTGCGCGCGGTGACCACCACGGAGCTGCTGACCCCATGACGACGAATCGCCTTCCACGGAAGGCCACCGTGCTGCTTGCCGGACTGGTTCTCGCGGCCCTGGCCGGGTGCGGAGCCGGGGGAAAGGGCGCGACCGAGGCGCTCGGCACCAAGGGGCCCGCCCGGCCGGCCAAGGCGGAACCCGCGGCGCCGCCCGGACTGGCCGGAATGCCGCCGGTGCTCGACCCCCATGACGTCTACGCGGCCGACCGGCCGAACCAGCTCTCCCCGGTCGTCAAGAACTTCCCTTCCCGTGTCTACGTACCGAACACCGGCTCCAACACCGTGTCCGTCATCGACCCGAAGACGTACAAGGTCATCGACACCATCCCGGTGGGCGTCCAGCCCCAGCACGTGGTGCCGTCCTGGGACATGAAGACGCTGTGGGTCAACAACAACCGCGGTCACACGCTCACCCCCATCAACCCGGCCACCGGCGAGGCCGGTGAACCCGTGGAGGTGCACGACCCGTACAACCTGTACTTCACGCCCAACGGCAAGTACGCCGTCGTGATGGCCTCCATGGACCGCGAGCTGGTCTTCCGCAACCCGCACACCATGGACCGGGTCAAGACGGTCCCGGTGACCTGTTACGGCGTCAACCACGCGGACTTCTCGCTGGACGGCCGGTACTTCATCGTCAGCTGCGAGTTCTCGGGCGAGCTGCTCAAGGTCGACACCGAGAAGATGGAGGTCGTCGGCCAGCAGAAACTGCCCTTCGAAGGCGCCATGCCGCAGGACGTCAAGGTCTCGCCGGACGGGAAGACCTTCTACGTCGCGGACATGATGGCGCACGGCATGTGGGTGCTCAGCGGCGACAAGTTCGGGGCGCCGAAGCTGCTGCCCACCGGGAAGGGCTGCCACGGCCTGTACGTCAGCCGCGACTCGAAGGAGATGTACATCTCCAACCGGGGCGAGGGCAGCATCTCCGTCTTCGACTTCAAGGCCAACAAGCTCACCAAGAAGTGGGAGCTCCCCGACGGAGGCAGCCCCGACATGGGCGGGGTCTCCGCCGACGGCAAGGTGTTGTGGCTTTCGGGCCGCTACAACTCGGAGGTGTACGCGATCGACACGAAGACCGGCGAGGAGCTGGCCAAGATCCCGGTCGGCTCCGGCCCCCACGGCCTCGCCGTCTACCCCCAGCCCGGCCGCTACTCGCTCGGCCACACCGGCATCTTCCGTTAGGGCGCGAAGCGGTGGCGCCCAGGGAACCCGCACGGCTCCCGGGACGCCACCGCTCCTGTGCACGCGGCCTCACCAGGCGACGGGAAGCCGCTCGGGAAGCCGCTTGATGAACCCCGTGCGCCAGACCAGGTTCTCGGCCGGCACGGCCAGCCGCAGCCCCGGCAACCGCTCCACCAGCACCTCCAGCGCGATTTCCGCGTGCAGCCGGGCCAGCGCGGTCGCCGGGCAGAAGTGCCGCCCGGCCCCGAAGGCGAGGTGGGCGCCCGCGCCCTCCCGCTCCAGGTCCAGCTCGTCCGGGCCCTCGAAGGCCTCCGGGTCGAAGTTGGCCCCCTCCAGCAGGACGAGGACCAGCTCGCCCTCCTTCACCAGCACGTCCCCGACCTGCACGTCGGCCAGGGCGATGCGCGGCAGGCCGTCGCCCACGGACAGGTTCCAGCGCAGCAGCTCCTCCACCGCACCGCCCATCCGCTCCGGGTGCGCCCGCAGGTACCCGATGAGTTCGGGGCGCTGGAGCAGCGCGAGGACCGCGAGCACCAGGAACGCGGACGTGGACACCGCGCCCGCCCCGAAGAGCGAGACGGCGACCGTCGCGAACATGTCGTCGCTCAGGTGCGCCGACTCGGGGTCGGCCTCCTTGAGCTCGGCGAACCTGCCGAGGAGCCCCGTACGCTCCTCGGCAGGCAGGGCCAGCTGGACGTTCAGCTGCCCGGCGAAATAGGCGACGTCCTTGTACCAGTTCAGTGCGGAGTCGGCGAACGGTTCGCGCGCGGTCATGAACGCGACGTCCAGCCCCGACATCAGCCGGCGGTGGTCCGCGAAGGGAACGCCCAGCACCTGACAGTGCAGCGCCGCCGAGAAGGGGTCGGCGAACCCCGCCCGGAGGTCCGCCGGACCGCCCTCTGCCACGATCTGGTCGATGAGCTCCCCGGCCTTGGCGCGCAGCCACTCCTGCAGGCCCTTCTGGCGCGGGTTCAGCGCCTTCATCACCGCGTTGCGCAGCCCGGCGCTGTTGATGTTGCCCATGTTGTTGACGACCTCGGGCGGGATCGTCAGCGCGTACTGGCGGGGGACTCCGGCGTTCGCGGTGTCCTTGAGGCTGAACCGCTCGTCCTCCAGCACCTGCTTGGCCAGCGCGTAACTGCTGACGAGCCACGCCGGGTCCCCGGTCAGGGTGCGGACCCTGGCGACCGGCGCCTTCTCGCGCAGCCAGGCGCACTCCTCGGGAAGCACGTCGCCCCGCCGCGACAGCGGGAAGTCGAGGAGCGCCCCACCGTCGGCCGCGTCCCGTCCGCCCTCCCGTCCCTCAAGCTGCTCGACGCTCATCGACGGTCCCTTCGGTCGGTGCGTGGTTCACGGCTCTGGCGTGCTCGGGGCGCACGACGGCGTACGCCTGGTTGCGGGTCGCGCGCAGGCCGCCGCCACGCGCGAAGAGGACGTCGGTCATGGGCATCTTGACGTGATAGGCCGCCACGGAGGACGGCACGTCGAGAATGCTCGGGGTGTCCACGAAGAACGGCAGCTCCGCCGCCATGTAATCGAAACAGACCTGCAACTGTGCGTCTGTGATGGATTCACCTTCCGGCAACTTCGACCCCACGAAATGGAGAGCCATTTCCTCGCATCCCTTACGGAACGCGTCGTCCGTCTCAAGGAAATGCAGAACCCGCCGGTGCAGGAGCTGGTACACCGGGTTCGACTGGAAGTCGGAAAGCGCCCTCACGCGTATCTCGGCGTGAGTGGATCCTGCCTCCTCGACACCTTTGAGAATCCTTCGCCGCACTGCCTTGATCTCCTTCGTGGCCCGCTTCTCCGCGTGCTCCGGGGTGTAGCCGAAGGCGGCGAACATCCGGTCCACGTGGAGGTCCGCGTAGACGAAGTCGACCTGCGCGAAGCGGGTCGCAGCCCATCGGGCAAGACTGCTGATGCGCTCGGAGCTGAAGTAGCTGTTGCCGGGGCTCACTCCGATGAGCACATGGTCGCCGTCTTCCCAGATATGGCGGCAAGTGCGGGTGAAGGGCAGAACTTCGAATGATGCGTCAGCTGTGATCGTCACCTGTGATCGCCCTTTATGCCGCTTGTCCCTGGGAGCCCTGCGCTCCTGGTGTGGCGGCAATGCCGGTACGTTATGCCGTGATCCCGGAGCGTGACAAGTGGCGGCTGGATTTGATGGCTGGAATTATCGCTTCCGGATGGCGGAAGAGTAATTGCATTTCTTTCTGCCGGCCGAACGGGACCCGGGGTGAGGACGACCCGCCGGGGGCGCTACCCTGAGCCGTCAACAAGCACCGAGAAGGGGTGGACCCAGTGGCGGACATCGAGAGCGCGCGGGCGACGTTCGGCAAGTTCGACGCGGACGGCGACGGCTTCGTCACGGCCGACGAGTACAGCGCGGCCATGAAGGCCATGGGTGACGCGTACGTCACCGGCGCCGTCGCGGACGCCGTCATCGCCGCCAAGGACGCCAACGGCGACGGCCTGCTGAGCTTCGACGAGTTCTGGAACGCCCTGAACAAGTAGCGGACGCGGGACGGGGCCGCGTCACGCGGGCGGCCCCGTCATGTCCTCGGCGGCCCCGTCATGTCGTCGACCTCGGCCAGCGCCTCCTCCAGCCAGCGCAGCCAGAACGTCTCCAGGCCGATCCCGCCGCGCAGCACGAGCCGGCGCAGCCGGTCCTCGTCGGAGTCCCGCCCCGGCGGGAAGTCCTTCGCCTCGATCGCCTCGTACTCGGCCAGCTGCCCCCGGTGCAGCTCCAGATGGCGCCGCAGCTCCCCTGCCAGCCCCTGCGGGCCGACGACGCCGGCCGCCCGCACCCGCAGCAGCAGCGGATCCCGGATCGCCTTGGGGTCCTGGCTCTCGCCGACCCACCGGGTCAGCTCCGCGCTCCCCGCGGGCAGTACCTCGTACTCCTTCTTCTGCCCCCGTACGGGCACCTCGCTGGGCAGCGCCCGGATCAGCCCGGCCTCCTCCAGCCGGCCCAGCTCACGGTAGATCTGCTGGTGCGTCGCGGACCAGAAGTACCCGATCGACTTGTCGAACCGCCGGGTCAGCTCCAGCCCGGACGAGGGCTTTTCGAGCAGGGCGGTGAGGATGGCGTGCGGGAGCGACATGCGCTCATCCTAGGTTCGCGCCCCGGCGCCGGGCCGTGGCCCGGTTCAGGACGGGGCCCCGGCCCACGCGGACAGCGCCTGCGGCGTCCGCGGTCCCGGCGCGTCCTCCTCCAGCAGGCCGCGCGCCCGCAGGAACGCCGTCACCACCGGGGACCACGCCTGGCGGAGCCCCGCGGACGCCAGGAGCTCCGGGTCCGACAGCAGGGCCCCGGCCGGCCCGAAGCGGATGCCCGACGGGGTGAGGACCGCCGCGTCGTCGGCCCAGCGCACCGCGAGGTCGACGTCGTGCGTGGCCATCACCACCGTCGTACCGTTCCCGCGCAGGCCCGCCAGCACCTCCAGCAGCCGTTCCTGCCCGTCGGGGTCGAGTCCGGCCGTCGGCTCGTCCAGGATCAGCACCCGCGGCGCCATCGCCACCGCGCCCGCGATCGCCGCCCGCTTGCGCTGCCCGTACGAGAGCAGGTGGGTCGGCCGGTCCCGCAGGGCGGTGATGTCCAGCGCGGTCAGCGCCGAGTCCACCCGCTCCCTCACCTCGGCCGGGGCCAGGCCCATGTTCATGGGGCCGAAGGACACGTCCTGCTCGACCGAGGCCGCGAACAGCTGGTCGTCCGGGTCCTGCACGACCAGCTGCACGCAGCTGCGCAGCCGGGTCAGCCCCGTGCGGTCGTACCGCACCGCCGTGCCGTCCAGCCGCAGTTGGCCCGCGCCGGGCCGCAGGCCGCCGCTCAGCAGCCGCATGAGCGTGGTCTTGCCGCTGCCGTTGCGGCCCAGCAGGACCAGCGCCCGGCCCCGCGCGATGGCGAAGTCGACGCCGGACAGCACCTCGGGGCCGTCCTCGTACGCGTAGCCCGCGCCCACCAGTTCCACCAACGGGTTCACAGGTACCGCCCTTCCAGGGTGAGAGTCACGGTGACCAGCGCGCCCAGCAGGGCCGCCGACGCCGCCAGGAACCGCCACGACACCGCCGCCCCGGGCACCAGCACCCGCAGGGCCCCGTCGTAGCCCCGCCCGGCCAGCCCCTCCTGGAGCCGCGCCGCGCGGTCGAAGGCCCGTACGAACGAGGTGGCGGCCAGCCCGGCCAGCGAACGCCACAGCGCGGCCCGGCCCGTGTGCCCGAGCCGGGCCGCCTGCGCCCGGCGCACCCGGGCCACCGAGTCCAGCAGCAGGAACCCGATCCGGTACATGACCAGGGCCACGTCCACCACCGGGGCCGGGACGCCCGCCCGCACCAGCCGGGGAAGCACGTCCGACACCGGGGTGGTGAAGGCGAACAGCAGCACCCCGAGCGAGGCCGCCGACGTACGCAGCAGCAGCTCCGCCGCGTGCCGGGGGCCGTCCGGAGCCAGGGAGACCGGCCCCGCCGGGCCGCCCACCGCGAACAGCAGGGGCAGCGCCCCGGTGACGCAGAAGCCCAGCGGGATCCGGAAGGCCCGCCACAGCTGCCGTCCGGCGACCCCGGCCGGACCGAGCAGCACGGCCAGGGTCGCCGCCGCCACCAGCGGCCCGCCGGGCCAGGGCGGCAGGGCGACGGCGGTGACGGTGAGCCCGAGCCCCAGCAGCGCCTTCTCCAGCGGGTGGCGGTGGCGCCAGCGGCTGCCGTGCGCCGCCACGTCGATGGGCAGCACCGGCTAGGACTGTTCGTCGCGGGGCGGCCGGCCCGGCGACTGTTCGCGGTGGCTCTGGGCGAGGCCCTGGCGGCGGCCCTTGCGCAGGCCGAAGTAGTAGGCGAGCACGCCCGCGCCGAGGGCCGCCTGGAGGGCGAACAGCGCCGACTCCACCTCCGCGGACGGCGGTTCGTACAGCGGCGAGAACCACGGCTCGTAGCCCGGCTCGATCTCGGTGATCGCCGATTCGGCCTGGCTGTCGGCGCCGGCGAACGGTTCCTCCTTGCCGTCGCCCATGCCCAGCGCGACGGGCAGCACGGCGAGCGCCGCGACCAGGAGCAGCAGCAGGGCGTTGATCTTCGCGTTGCGGCTCATCGGGCGGCCTCCGTGCGCGCGGCGCCACCGGCCGGCCCGGCGACACCGAGCCGGACCAGGTCGGACTTGCTGGACTGCGTCAGCAGCCGCATGACCAGGACGGTCAGCAGCCCCTCGCTGACGGCCAGCGGGATCTGCGTGAGCGCAAATATCCCGCCGAACTTCGCGAGCGCGCCGGGGAACCCGCTCGACGGGTCCGGGAAGGCCAGCGCCAGCTGGACGCTGGTCACGCAGTAGGTGACGAGGTCGGCGAAGAACGCGCCGAAGAAGACGGTGACCATCAGCGGCACGTCGAACCGCTTGAGCAGCCGGTAGACGCCGTACCCCGCCCAGGGTCCGGCGATCGCCATCGAGAAGGCGTTCGCGCCGAGCGTGGTCAGCCCGCCGTGCGCGAGCAGCAGGGCCTGGAACAGCAGGGTGATGGTCCCGAGCACCGTCATGACCGGTGGCCGGAACAGGATCGCGCCGAGCCCCGTCCCGGTGGGGTGCGAACAACTGCCCGTCACCGACGGGATCTTGAGGGCCGACAGGACGAACGTGAACGCCCCCGACGCGCCCAGCAGCAGCGTGCTCTCCGGGTTCGCCCTCACCTCACGGGACAGGGCCCGGGCACCGTGTACGACGAAGGGGGCGGACGCGACGCCCCAGGCGACCGCGTGCAACGGGGGCAGGAAGCCCTCGGCGATATGCATGACTGTGGAGACCTCTCCAGCACCTCGTGGATGGACGACGCGCCCCGGCCGGTCTCCTGGCTCACGGGTACTGATGCCCTGACTCCGCCTTCCCGGGGCCGTGCGGTCTCCCGCGCAGGTCCCAGTGGCTTCCCGCGGTGGGGGCACCTCCCGGACGGAGTCTGGGGGAGAGTGGAGCCGGACTTCCCGATCACAGTGGCGAGGGCCGCACCGGTTTCCCACCGGTTTCCCGAACACCAAGGCCCCATGACCCTAGTCGCCCGTCCGGACGGGTCACAACCCGCCCCTTCCGGGCGCGCCCGCTGGCGGCCGCGTCCGGTGCGACGCACGGTGGTGCGGTGGCCGACGACTCCGCAACCGCGCAGACCCCCCGCTACGGCGACCTGAGCGCCCTCTTCGTGAACTGCACCCTCAAGCGGTCCCCCGAGACCAGCAACACCGAGGGCCTGATCTCCCGGAGCCGGGCGGTCATGGAGGCCGCCGGCGCCCGGACCGAGCTCGTCCGCGCCGTCGACCACGACATCGCCACCGGCGTCTGGCCCGACATGACCGAGCACGGCTGGGAGAGCGACGAGTGGCCCGTCCTCTACAGCCGGATCATGGACGCCGACATCCTGGTGCTGTGCGGCCCCATCTGGCTCGGGGACAACAGCTCCGTGATGAAGCAGGTCATCGAGCGGCTGTACGCCTGCTCCTCGCTGCTGAACGACCGGGGCCAGTACGCCTACTACGGCCGGGTCGGCGGGGCGCTCATCACCGGCAACGAGGACGGCGTCAAACACTGCGCCATGAACGTCCTCTACAGCCTCCAGCACCTCGGGTACGCGATCCCGCCGCAGGCCGACGCCGGGTGGATCGGTGAGGCCGGGCCGGGGCCCTCGTACCTGGACCCCGGCTCGGGCGGCCCCGAGAACGACTTCACCAACCGGAACACGACCTTCATGAGCTGGAACCTCATGCACCTGGCCGCCCTGCTGAAACGGGCGGGCGGTATCCCGGCGCACGGCAACCAGCGCTCGGAGTGGGACGCCGGATGCCGCTTCGACTTCCCGAACCCCGAGCACCGGTAGCGCGGGGCCGGGCCGGTGTCGCGTCAGCAGGTGGCCGGGTGCGGGAAGTCCAGGACGAACCGCTCCGGGGCGTGCAGCACGCTCGTGTTATAGGTGGGCGGGGTGTCGAAGGCCGCGCCGAAGGTGACGTACCCCTCGAAGTCGCCGGTCTTGGCCATGCCCTTGAGCTTGGGGAGGGCGATCTGCTGGAGCGCCGGCCCCACGTAGACGTTGTGACCGGCCGAGTCGTGCGCGGCGGCGGGGTGCAGCCTGATCTCGAGGAAGTACTTGCCCGGCAGCGGGACCGGCTTGCCGGACCCGTCGTAGACCAGCTCGGAGACGGGCGTGACGGTGACCGGCGGGGCGGCTCCCTGGAGGTCGATGACGAGCCGGTCGTAGGTGCAGTGCCCGCCCCAGCGGGCGTTGGTGACCAGCGTGGTGGAGGCGGCGGAGGCCGGCGCGGCGAACGCGGCCCCGGCGGTGAGCAGGGCGCCCGCGAGCAGGGCGGTGACCTGGCGGCGTCGTGCGTTCTGCATGACGTCCCCCCGATTCTGAGAGACGGGGACAAGGGTGACACCACTGAAGACACCCGGGACGCCGTCACGGTTGCACGGATCACGCCGTGGCGGCGTGCCATTCCTGGCAGGGTGGCGGCCTGGACATGGACCGTGCGACAGGGGAGCACCGGATGCGCCGTCACCGCCTTCACACCCGCCTTCACCGTCATGCCGTGATCACCGCGGTCCTCGTCCTCGCGGCCACCGCCTGCGGAAGCGGCGACGAGGAGGTCTCCCAGGAGGGCAAGGGCGGCTATCCCTGGGTCGCCACGGACGAGATATGCAACGCGCTGCCGTACGGCAAACTGGCCGACCCGCTCGGGGCCCGCGAGGACGTGGCCGACCGCACCCGCCGGACCACCGGGGGCTACCCGGGCGCCGAGTGCGTCCAGAAGCTCGTCCGGAGCGGCCCCGCGGCCTATGGGGGAGCCAAGGTCGAGCTGGACTTCGCCTACCTCCCGAGCGTCGACGACGCGAAGGCGGTCTTCGCCAAGGTGCGGGGCGACGCGGGCAAGGACTCGCCGGGCGGCGCCCCGGCCGACGTCAAGGGCGTGGGCAAGGAGGCGTACCGCCTCCTCTACACCAAACCGGACGATCCGCGCCAGGTCAGGCAGATACGGGTGCGGGACAGCAACCTCATGCTGGACATCACGGTCACCGGGGAGGCGGACGAGCCCCCCACTCCCGAGAGCCTCAAGACGCTGGACGACGCCGTGAACGCCTTCGCCAAGGGCTGTCTGACCTCGATCCGCAGGAAGTAGCGCGAGGACGGGGAAAGGGCCGGGCGCACCCGCGCCCGGCCCTCCCGTCGGTACCCGCCGGCCGCCGTCAGCGGCTCGGGCGTCGGCTCAGCACTCGATGACGTTGACCGCGAGGCCGCCGCGGGCGGTCTCCTTGTACTTGACCTTCATGTCGGCGCCGGTCTCCTTCATGGTCTTGATGACCTTGTCCAGGGAGACCTTGTGGGAGCCGTCGCCGCGCATCGCCATCCGGGCCGCGGTGACGGCCTTGACCGCCGCCATGCCGTTGCGCTCGATGCACGGGATCTGGACCAGCCCGCCGACCGGGTCGCAGGTCAGGCCCAGGTTGTGCTCCATGCCGATCTCGGCGGCGTTCTCCACCTGCTCGGGGCTGCCGCCCAGGACCTCGGCGAGGGCGCCGGCCGCCATGGAGCACGCGGAGCCGACCTCGCCCTGGCAGCCGACCTCGGCGCCCGAGATCGAGGCGTTCTCCTTGAAGAGCAGGCCGATCGCGCCGGCCGACAGCAGGAAGCGGACCACGCCCTCCTCGTCGGCGCCGGGCACGAAGTTCATGTAGTAGTGCAGCACCGCCGGGATGATGCCCGCGGCGCCGTTCGTCGGGGCGGTGACCACCCGGCCGCCCGCGGCGTTCTCCTCGTTCACGGCCATCGCGTAGAGGGTGATCCACTCCATCGACAGCGCCTGCGGGTCGCCCTCGGAGCGCAGCTTGCGCGCGGTGTTCGCGGCGCGCCGGCGGACCTTGAGGCCGCCCGGCAGGATCCCCTCGCGCGACATCCCGCGCGCGACGCAGGCCTGCATGACCCGCCAGATCTCCAGGAGGCCCTCGCGGATCTCCTCCTCCGTACGCCAGGCCTTCTCGTTCTCCAGCATCATCGCGGAGATCGACAGGCCGCTCTCCCGGGCCATGCGCAGCATCTCGTCACCGCTGCGGAAGGGGTACCTCAGCTCGGTGTCGTCGAGCTTGATCCGGTCCTCGCCGACCGCGTCCTCGTCCACGACGAAGCCGCCGCCGACCGAGTAGTAGGTCTTCTCCAGCAGCGGGGCGCCGGCCGCGTCGTACGCGAAGAGCGTCATGCCGTTCGCGTGGTAGGGCAGGGACCGGCGGCGGTGCAGGATGAGCTGGCTCGGCTCGTCGAAGGCGATCTCGTGCGCCTCGCCTATCTCGGCGCCCATCAGGCGCAGCCGGCCGCTCTGGCGGATCCGCTCGACCTCGGCGTCGGCGGTCTCCACGTTCACCGTGCGGGGGGAGTGGCCCTCGAGGCCCAGCAGGACCGCCTTGGGGGTGCCGTGGCCGTGGCCGGTCGCGCCGAGCGAGCCGAAGAGCTCCGCGCGGACGGAAGCCGTCTGGGCGAGGACGCCTTCCTTCTTCAAGCGGGTCACGAACATGCGCGCCGCCCGCATCGGGCCGACCGTGTGGGAGGAAGAGGGACCGATGCCGATGGAGAAGAGGTCGAAGACGGAGATGGCCACGGTGGCGAGACTCCCTTGTCTGCTCGTGGGGTGGGAGAGGGGCACAGGAGAGCGGGTTGGACCAGCGGTGAGGTGATCAGGGAGGTTTGTTCGGATTTTGTCCGACGGTCGAGCTTAACGCGGCGAGGTGAACGACCCGCCTGCCGGACGGGGCCACAAGGGGAAGCCGGGGTGTGCGTCGGCTCACATCCCCGGCCCCGACCGGCGGGCGGGCGGGCGTGAAAAAGGGGCCCGGGCCTGTGGGAACAGGCACCGGGCCCCGCCCGGTCGCGTCAGAGCGTCGGGTACAGCGGGAACTTCGCCGCGAGCGCGGAGACGCGCGCCTTGAGGGACTCGGCGTCGTAGGCGGGCTTGAGCGCCTGCGCGATGATCTCGGCGACCTCGGTGAAGGCCTCGGCGTCGAAACCACGGGTGGCCAGGGCCGGCGTACCGATCCGCAGGCCCGAGGTGACCATCGGCGGCCGCGGGTCGTTCGGGATGGCGTTGCGGTTGACCGTGATGCCGACCTCGTGGAGGCGGTCCTCGGCCTGCTGGCCGTCCAGCTCGGAGTTGCGCAGGTCGACCAGGACCAGGTGCACGTCGGTGCCGCCGGTCAGGACGTCCACGCCCACGGCCTTGACGTCGTCCTGGACCAGGCGCGCGGCGAGGATCTTCGCGCCCTCCAGGGTGCGCTCCTGGCGCTCCTTGAACTCGGGCGACGCGGCGACCTTGAAGGAGACGGCCTTCGCCGCGATCACGTGCTCCAGCGGGCCACCCTGCTGACCGGGGAAGACCGCGGAGTTGATCTTCTTCGCCAGCTCCTGCGTCGACAGGATGACACCGCCGCGCGGACCGCCGAGGGTCTTGTGCGTGGTGGTGGTGACGACGTGGGCGTGCGGGACCGGGTTCGGGTGCAGACCCGCGGCGACCAGGCCGGCGAAGTGTGCCATGTCGACCATCAGGTACGCGCCGACCTCGTCCGCGATGCGGCGGAAGGCGGCGAAGTCCAGCTGGCGCGGGTACGCGGACCAGCCGGCGACGATCAGCTGCGGCTTGGACTCCTTGGCGAGGCGCTCGACCTCGGCCATGTCGACCTGGCCGGTCTCGTCCACGTGGTACGGGACCACGTTGTAGAGCTTGCCGGAGAAGTTGATCTTCATACCGTGGGTCAGGTGACCGCCGTGGGCCAGGTTCAGGCCCATGATCGTGTCGCCCGGCTTGAGCAGCGCGAACATCGCGGCGGCGTTCGCCTGCGCACCCGAGTGCGGCTGGACGTTCGCGGCCTCGGCGCCGAACAGGGCCTTGATCCGGTCGATCGCGATCTGCTCGACGACGTCGACGTGCTCGCAGCCGCCGTAGTAGCGGCGGCCGGGGTAGCCCTCGGCGTACTTGTTGGTCAGGACCGAGCCCTGGGCCTCCATGACGGCGACCGGAGCGAAGTTCTCCGACGCGATCATTTCCAGGGTCGACTGCTGGCGTACGAGCTCGGCGTCGACGGCGGCGGCGACGTCGGGGTCGAGCTCGTGGAGCGGGGTGTTCAGTACGGACATCAGGATCCCCTGGGGTCAGTTACCGGCGGTGAGCTTGGCGTACTCGGCATCGGAGAGCAGGTCGGCCGGCTCCTCCGTGACGCGCACCTTGAAGAGCCAGCCACCCTCGAACGGCGCCGAGTTCACGAGCGAAGGGTCGTCCACGACGTCCTGGTTGGCCGCGACGACCTCACCGGTCACGGGGGAGTACAGGTCGCTGACCGACTTGGTCGACTCCAGCTCGCCGCAGGTCTCGCCCGCGGTCACCGTGTCGCCGACCTCGGGGAGCTGGGCGTAGACGACGTCACCGAGCGCGTTGGCCGCGAACTCCGTGATGCCGACCGTCGAGACGCCGTCCTCGGCGGCCGACAGCCACTCGTGCTCCTTGCTGAAACGCAGCTGCTGGGGGTTGCTCATGACCTGATTCTCCTGGATGCGGGGGAGTGGATACGAACAGTGGTCTGGGGTACCGGGACAGCGCCGTACGGACCTCCGTGCGGCGGTGACGCTGTACGGGCAGGGGCGGACTACTTCTGCCGCTTGTAGAACGGCAGGGCCACGACCTCGTACGGCTCATGCGTACCGCGAATGTCCACGCCGACGCCGGAGGTGCCGGGCGCGGCGTGCGCCGCGTCCACGTACGCCATCGCGATCGGCTTGCCCAGCGTCGGCGACGGGGCGCCCGAGGTGACCTCGCCGACGACCTTGCCGTCGGCGACCACCGGGAAACCGGCGCGCGGGACCCGGCGGCCCTCGGCGATCAGGCCGACCAGCTTGCGCGGCGGGTTCGAGGCGGCGCGCTCGGCGGCGGCCTCCAGTGCGGCGCGGCCGACGAAGTCGCCCTCCTTCTCGAACTTCACGACCCGGCCCAGGCCCGCGTCGAACGGGGTCAGGGAGGTGGTCAGCTCGTGCCCGTACAGCGGCATGCCCGCCTCCAGGCGCAGCGTGTCGCGGCAGGACAGGCCGGCCGGGACCAGGCCCGCGCCCTCGCCGGCCTTCGTGAGCGCCTGCCACAGCTCCACGGCGTGCTCGGGGGCGACGAACAGCTCGAAGCCGTCCTCGCCGGTGTAGCCCGTACGTGCGATCAGCGCGGGCACGCCCGCGACGGTGCCGGGCAGGCCCGCGTAGTACTTGAGCCCGTCCAGGTCGGCGTCGGTGAGCGAGGCGAGGATCCCCGGGGACTCCGGGCCCTGCACGGCGATCAGCGCGTAGGCGTCACGGTCGTCGCGGACCTCGGTGTCGAAGCCGGCGGCGCGCTCGGTGAGGGCGTCCAGGACGGTCTGCGCGTTGGAGGCGTTGGCGACGACCATGTACTCGCTCTCGCCGAGGCGGTAGACGATCAGGTCGTCGAGGATCCCGCCGTCCTCCTGGCAGATGTGCGTGTAGCGGGCGCGGCCGACGCCGACGGTGGAGATGTTGCCGACCAGCGCGTAGTCCAGCGCCTTGACGGCCTCGGGGCCGGTCAGGGTGATCTCGCCCATGTGGGACAGGTCGAAGAGACCGGCCTTGGTGCGTACGGCGTTGTGCTCGTCGCGCTCACTGGCGTAGCGCAGCGGCATGTCCCAGCCCGCGAAGTCGGTCATGGTCGCACCGAGCGAGCGGTGCAGCGCGTCGAGCGCGGTCAGGCGGGGGGCAGTGCTCATGGGTGTGGCTCCCGGGTCCCAGGGCATGACATGACGAGGACGATCCTCCCCATCTGTCATCGGAACCTGAGAGGTTCGCCGAGAGTTCCCGCACCGGGCGGAACGCGTCTTCGGCTTGCACCTTGGGTGGAGCTGTCGAGCAGCCCGCTTTTCAGATCTGCCTCATCCACGCGGTACGGGGCCTGAGAGATTCAAGGGAGGAACTTGCTCCTTCGGCGCCCGGGCACGGCCTTGCGGCCTGCCGGGACTCTCCCGCGCGGATTCAAGCGGCCGGTATGCAGTTGGTGTCCAGATGGCGCACATCATTGCACGAGGCGGGCGGGTGTGGGCGGGCGGGCCCGAAAGTCCGGGCCGGCCCCAGCGGGGCTCGAGGGAGGGCGGCACGGGGTGGGGCGGAACCGGGTGGGGCGGATTGCCGTCCCTTTACATTCAGAGGCGGGGGAGGCGATCACTGTGCGGAGGTTCGGAGTGCCGGCTTTGACGGGGACCCTTGAGGGGGTTCCGGCGCAGCGGCGTGCGGACGTGCCGGCGGCGGTGCCGGTGCCGGTGCCGGCGGCGGTGCAGCCGGGGCGGGTCCGGGACCTGCGCGGTGCCGGGGCGCCGGGGCCGCGGCTCTGCTTCGCAGCGGGGGACATCGTGGTGGTGTCCGGCCTGCCCGGCGGGGGCAAGAGCACGCTGATCAAGCGGGCCGCGGGGGCCGGGGTGATCGACTCGCAGGACACGCGGGAGCGGTGGGAGCGGCGGATGCCGGGGGCGCTGCCGTACGGGGTGTACCGGCCGCTGGTCCGCTTCGCCCACTACTGGGGGCTGTGGCGGACCCTGCGGTCCGGGGCCTCGGTGGTGGTGCACGACTGCGGCAGCCAGGCATGGGTGCGGGGGCTTCTGGCGGCGGCCGCGCGGCGGCGGGGGCGGGCGCTGCACCTGCTGCTGCTGGACACCACCGCGCAGGAGGCGCTGGCGGGGCAGGCGGAACGGGGGCGGCGGGTCTCGGCGTACGCCTTCGCCCGCCACCGCGCGGCGGTGACCCGTCTCCTGCGCTCCGCGGAAGCCGGCCACCCCCCTCCGGGCTGCGCGACGGTCACCCTCCTCGACCGCCCTTCCGCTGCCGCGGTCACCCAGATCACGTTCCCCTGACCGCCCCCCGCCCCGTGACCTCCCGGCGGGGGGGCTTCCGGGACCCGTGGTCTTTGCGGCGCCGGGGTACGTCCTTCGGCTCCGCCGACGTGGGGCGACCCGTGGCCTCCCGGCGGGGCGCATCTTCCGGCCCGTCGGCGTGGGCTGCCCCTCGGTCTTCCGGCGCCGCGGACGCCTCTTCGACTCCGTCGGCGCGCCCCTGCCTTTGGCCTCGGCGCCGGGGGGCGCAACGTTCAGCCCATCGGCGTGGCCGACCCGTGCCACCCGGCTTCGGGCGCGCCGCTTGCCGCCTCGCCGGCGCGTCGTTTCCCGGTGTCGGGGCGCCGCTTGTGCAGTCCCGTCGGCGCGTCGCTTCCGGGTGCCGGGGGCGCAACTTGCAGCCTCGCCGACCCGTGGCCGCCCGGCTTCGGGGGCGCCGCTTGCAGCCTCGCCGACGCGTCGCTTCCGGGTGCCGGGGGCAACTTGCAGCCTCGCCGGCGTTTGAGGCGCGGGGTCTGGGGCGGAGCCCCAGGGAATCCGGCTCCGCCGGGCACCGGGCTCTGCCCGGACCCGCGCCTCGAACGCCGGCGAGGCTGGAGTTGGCCGGTGAGGCTGGGCCTGGCCCGACAGGGGGATCCGGACCCGCGCCTCGAACGCCGGCGGGGCTGGAGTTGGCCGGGGCTGCCCGGCGGGGTTGGTGCCGGGCGGGGGTGAAGGGGTCCGGGGCTCCGGTCGGGCGGCGGGTGGGGATGCGGGGCCGGGGGTCGGGACGGATTAGGGTCTGCGGGGTAGCGCGGAGCGAGGAGGCGGCGGATGCACGGCAGCGGGTGGCCCGACAACGAGCTGGAGCAGGTGCTCGGCGCAGCCCTGGGGCAGGCGGACGCCGGGGCGCGGATCCTGGAGGTGCTCGGCCGCAGCCGGATATGGGTGCCGCTGCCCGCCGGCGGGAGCCCCACGCACGCCGCCCTCACCCTCCCGACCATGCTCATCGGCGGCGAGGCCTACGTCCCCGTCTACACCTCCGAGGCCCAGTTCCGCGTCTGCGCCGGCCCCGACATGGACTTCGCCGTCGCCCCCGCCGTCGAGTTCGCCCGCGGCCTGCCCCCGCAGCTCGGCATCGCCCTCAACCCCGAGGGCGCCGTCGGCGTCCCGCTCCCCCCGCCCGCCGTCGCGGAGCTCTGCCGCACCGGCCGGACCCCCCTCGACGGCCCCGCCACCGGCGGCCGCGTCCGGCTCTTCGAGCCCGACTGGCAGGACGACCCGGTCGACTTCCTCACCGCCGCCGCGGAGGAGTTCCGCGCCCTCGGCGTGGTCACCGCCGCCCACCGCTGCCTCGCCAGCGTCGAGGGCGGGGCCCCGCAGCTGTACATCGGTGTCCGGCTGGCGGGATGGGATCCCGAGGCGCGCAGCGCCCCGCTGGAGGCCCTCGGCCGGGCCCTGACCCGCGTACCGGCGCCCTGGCCCGTGCAGTTGATCCTCCTCGACGCCGCCCAGGACCCGGTGGTCGACTACATCCGTGAGCGCGTACGCCCCTTCTACCTCCCGTAGGGCCGCTTAAGCTGGGGGCCCATACGCGTGGATGACGGCGGACGAAGAGGGGTACCGGGTGAGTGCGTCAGGCACGGCCGCGGCCGGGCAGGTCGAGCACATGCTGCGCCAGGTGACTCCCGGGCGCTATGAGAGCTACGAGTCGCTCCTGCACGCCCTCTCCGAGGGCCGCCTGTGGATGCTGCTCTGGCAGGGCCGGCCGGGATCCCCGGACGCCCAGTACGGCGGCATGGAGGTCGACGGCCTCGGCTACGCGCCCTGCGTGACCTCCCCGCAGGAGCTGGCCGCCAGCGGATGGAACCGCGGCTACGAGGTGGTCACCGGCCGGGACATCGCCCGCGCCCTGTACCCGGACCGCTGGGGCCTGTG
Organism: Streptomyces sp. NBC_00539; assembly: GCF_036346105.1. Taxonomy (GTDB): domain Bacteria; phylum Actinomycetota; class Actinomycetes; order Streptomycetales; family Streptomycetaceae; genus Streptomyces. Next base: position 2,308,000 of record NZ_CP107811.1, on the reverse strand, counting down.
GCTCAACCCCCACGCCCAGGGCGGCGGCCTCGGCCTCCCCTGGGCGGACCTGCGCCGCATCGCCACCGGCCTCGACCGGATGCCGGCCGGCCCGCTGCGGCTGTCCGAGCCCGCCCTGGAGCTGCCGCAGTTCTACGGGCTGCTGACCCAGCACGCGCACCGCACGCCAGCCGTCCGCTCGCTGCGCCGCGCCTGGGTGCAGCCGTCGCTGGGGTCGGCGTACCTGGCGGTGGGGCTGGACCTGTACGACGCTTCCGCGCCCGCCCTGGAATCCGTACGGGAGATGATGCGGCAGTCGGTCGGGGCGGTCCCGGAGGGCGTTCCGGTGTGCACCGTCGCGCTCGCCGACGAGCACGACCCGGTGGCGATGTGGCTGCGTTCGCAGACCCGCCCGTTCTACGACCGCGAGGGCCAGGCCCCCTCCTATTAGCCCCTTCGTGCAGGTCCAGCGCCGGAATCCCTCCTTCCGGAACATGCTCATGTTTTGAGACAGCTCATACCGGCCATTTTGAGGCCGCCGGATCCCACGGTTCCCGGCGGCCTTCTTCTTGTCCCGTTTTCGCCGCTGTTGTACGCCCAAAAGGCGTGGCACTCTTGTGAGTTGGGCGACATGCCCGTTTGCGTACCGAACAGACGGTCTTGCTCCGCTCAGGTGGGAGTGAAGTCCGGATAACGGGAATCGGGGCGTCAGATCACGGTTGCGCATCCATTCAACTGCGGGTCTGGCGGCTGGTCGAGCGCCCGATGAAGACTCCCCACCCAAGAGCCGGTCAGTCCTCCCAGGACGCGGTTCGGCACGTGATCGGCACCTGCATCCGCACACCGCGTTCTTCCCGCAGCTTTTCCCGCACGTCCTGTACTTCCTGCACTTCACACGCGTTCAGCGTGTCCCACGCACTCCGAGCGCCACTCCGCACCAACGCCGCCACAGCGGCGGGCATGGGCCGGCACACCCGTCGGCCGAGAGGGGTCCCCACCACGATGACGGCACCACTGCATGACACGAGCGCGGAAACGCCCGCACCCGTGTCCGTAGCCGACGTCCCTGCCAAGGCCATCGAAGGCCGCTCGCCCGGCCGCATCGCCTGGATGCGGCTCAAGCGCGACAAGGTCGCGCTGACCGGCGGCGTGGTCGTGATCTTCCTGATCCTGGTGGCGGTCTTCGCGCCGCAGATCGTGAGCCTGCTGGGCCACCCGCCCAACGAGTTCCACGAGGACATGATCGATCCCGACCTCGGCACGCCGATCGGCTCGTTCGGCGGCGTCAGTTCCGACTTCCTGCTGGGCGTCGAACCCACCAACGGCCGCGACGTCTTCAGCCGGATCCTCTACGGCGCCCGCATCTCCCTGATCGTCGCCTTCCTGGCGGCCTTCGTCTCGGTCGTCATCGGCAGCCTGCTGGGCGCGCTCGCCGGATTCCTCGGCGGCTGGGTCGACGGCCTCATCAGCCGCCTGATGGACCTGCTGCTGGCCTTCCCGCAGCTGTTGTTCACCATCGCGCTCGTCTCCGTGGTGCCCAACAGCCTGCTCGGGCTCGAAGGTTCCAGCGTCCGCATGGCGGTGCTGATCCTCGTGATCGGCTTCTTCGGCTGGCCCTACATCGGCCGCATCGTCCGTGGCCAGACGATGTCCCTGCGGGAGCGCGAGTACGTGGAGGCGGCACGCAGCCTCGGCGCGGGCCGCGGCTACATCCTGATCAAGGAGCTGCTGCCGAACCTGGTCGCCCCGATCCTCGTCTACTCGACGCTGATCATCCCGACCAACATCCTGACGGAAGCGGCCCTCAGCTTCCTCGGTGCCGGCGTCAAACCGCCCACCGCCTCCTGGGGAAAGATGCTGTCCGACGCCATCCCCATCTACCAGGACGACCCCATGTACATGGTGGTTCCCGGTATCACGATCTTCATCACCGTCCTGGCGTTCAACCTCTTCGGGGACGGGCTGCGCGACGCACTCGACCCCAAGGGCAGCTGAACCGCTCTTTCGATTCACCCACTTCTGGAGGTTGGACAACCGTGATCCGCAGAAAGCAGGCACTCGCGATCACCGCCGTGATCGCCGCCCTGTCGCTGACCGCCGCGTGCGGTGGCGACGACACCAAGACGGCGGGGGGCGACAAGAGCGACAAGGGCTACAGCGGTGCCGCCACCGGCGTCGTGAACGCCTCCGACGCCAAGGGCGGTGAGCTCAAGCTCTGGTCCCCCCAGGACGTCGACTTCCTCGACCCGGCGCGTGCCTACTACGGCTTCGTGTGGAACATGCAGCGCCTCTTCATACGCCAGCTCTACGCGTACGACAGCAAGCCGGGCGCCGCGGGCACCAAGCTCGTCCCGGACCTCGCAGAGGGCGAGCCCGTCCTGAGCAACGACGGGAAGACGTACACCGTCAAGATCAAGGACGGGGTGAAGTTCGAGGACGGCACGCCGATCACCTCGAAGGACTTCAAGTACGGCATCGAGCGCGTCTTCGCGCAGGACGTGCTGGCCGGCGGCCCGACCTACCTGATCGACCAGCTCGACCAGGGCCAGAAGTACGAGGGTCCCTACAAGGACACCGACCCGGACAAGATGGGCCTCAAGTCCGTCCAGACGCCGGACGACCACACGGTCGTCTTCAACCTGGCGAGCGCGAACTCCGACTTCAAGTACCTGCTGGCCATGCCGTCCTCCTCGCCCGTCCCGGCGGGCAAGGACACGGGTGCCACGTACACCAACAAGCCGGTCTCCACGGGTCCGTACAAGGTCGAGAGCTTCGCCTCCGGCAAGGGCGCGACCTTCGTCCGCAACGAGAACTGGGACCCGAAGACCGACACGATCCGCAAGGGTCTGCCGGACAAGGTCACCTTCACGGTCACCACCAACCCGGACGACATGGACCAGCGCCTGCTCTCCGGCGACATCGACCTCGCCGTCGACGGCACCGGTGTGCAGCAGGCCGCGAAGAACAAGATCCTCAAGGACGCGAACCTCAAGAAGAACGCGGACAACCCGTTCACGGGCTACATCCGCTACTTCGCCTTCCCGCAGACGGTCGCGCCGTTCGACAACATCGAGTGCCGCAAGGCCGTCATCTACGCGGCCGACCCGAAGTCGCTGCAGAACGCCCGCGGCGGCCCGACCAGCGGTGACCTCGGCGCGAACATGCTGCCGCCCGGCGTCCCCGGCGCCGACAAGGCCTACGACCCGTGGAAGCTGACCGCGGGCAAGCCCCAGGTCGACAAGGCCAAGGCCGCCCTCAAGGCGTGCGGCAAGCCGGACGGCTTCGAGACCACCATCGCGGTCCGCAACAACAAGGCCCCCGAGGTCAAGACCGCCGAGTCGCTCCAGGCCGCGCTGCAGAAGGTCGGCATCAAGGCCACGATCGACCAGTACGACGGCAAGCTCTCCTCCTCCACCATCGGTTCGCCCGAGAACGTGAAGAAGAAGAACTACGGAATCATCGTCATGGGCTGGGGCGCCGACTACAACTCCGGCTCGGGCTTCCTCCAGCCGCTGGTCGACGGCTCGTTCATCGCCCAGACCGGTAACAACAACTACACGATGCTCGACGACCCCGAGGTCAACGGCCTGTTCGACAAGGCCGCCGCGGCCGCCACGCCGGACGCCGCAGCGCCGTTCTACACGGACATCAACAAGAAGGTCATGGAGAAGGCGCTCTACCTGCCGATCAACTTCGACAAGGCGCTGGTCTACCACAACCCCCGCCTGACGAACGTCTACTTCAACGACTCCATGGGCAAGATCGACCTCGCGGTCGTCGGCGTCGCCAAGTAGCCCCCGGGCACGGCAGCCAGTAGTCGGCGCCCAGTCGTCCGACCGTCCGGCGGCCCCGTGAGGCGGCCGCCGGACACCAGCAGGTCAGCAAGTACGTAAGTAAGTGCCTTCACCGCACGTGCGCTAGTCCGAAGGGCAGGTGAAGGCCGCAGGCGGCGGTCGTCGTCCCCACGAGGGGCGGCGACCGCCCGCCCCGGGCGGCCGACTGCAGTGCTCGTCTACCTCATACGGCGGCTGTTCAACGTCGCCGCCACGCTGCTGGTGGTCTCCGTGGTCACCTTCGGCATCTTCTTCGCGGTCCCGAAACTGACCGGCAGCGATCCCGCGCTCATGTACGCCGGCCGCGAGACCAATCCCACCGCCCTGGCCGGCATCCGCGTGAAGATGGGCTTCGACAAGCCCATCTCCGAGCAGTACTGGGTGTTCCTCAAGGGCATCTTCGTCGGCCGCGACTACGACGCCGGCACCGAGGTCACGCACTGCGCGGCACCGTGCTTCGGCTACTCCTTCAAGAGCGAGGCCCCCGTCTGGGAGACCATGCTCGACCGCATGCCGGTCACCCTCTCGCTCGCCCTCGGCGCGGCCGTGATCTGGGTGATCGCCGGTGTGGCGACCGGAGTGGTCTCCGCGCTCAAACGCAGGACCGCCATCGACCGCACCGTGATGATCGGAGCCCTCGCCGGCGTCTCCCTGCCGATCTTCTTCACCGGCATGGTGGCCCCCGCGATCTTCGTCTACGGCCTCGGCTGGCTGGACGTGTCCAACTACAAACCCCTGACCGAGGATCCACTGGCCTGGCTCAACAGCCTGATCCTCCCCTGGGTCACCCTGGCCTTCCTCTTCGCCGCCACCTACGCCCGCATCACCCGCGCCACCATGCTGGAGGTGCTCGGCGAGGACTACATCCGCACGGCCCGCGCCAAGGGCCTCAAGGAGGGCGTGGTCATCCGCAAGCACGCCCTGCGCTCCACGCTCACCCCGGTCGTCACGATGTTCGGTCTCGACCTCGGCGGCCTCCTCGGCGGCGCCGTGCTCACCGAGACGACCTTCAACTTCCAGGGCCTGGGAACGGCGGCCGTCGCCGCCATCAGCCAGGGCGACCTCCCCGTCATCATGGGCGTGACCCTGCTCGCCGCGCTGTTCGTGGTCCTGGCCAACCTGATCGTGGACCTGCTGTACGCCGTCATCGACCCGCGCGTGAGGCTGACGTGACCGACAACCCCTCCACCTCCGCCGGACCCGCGTTCGTGCCCGAGCAGGCGGGGCCCGCGTCCCGCGCCTCGGCGGCGTCCTTCCTGTCCGTACGCGACCTCAAGGTCCACTTCCCGACCGACGACGGGCTGGTCAAGTCGGTCGACGGGCTCTCCTTCGACCTGGAACGCGGCAAGACGCTCGGCATCGTCGGTGAGTCCGGCTCCGGCAAGTCGGTGACCTCGCTGGCCATCATGGGCCTGCACCGCACCGGCCAGGCCCGCAGCCGTCCGCACATCTCCGGCGAGGTCGTGCTCGACGGCGAGGACCTCGTCCGGGCCGACGCCGACCACGTGCGCAGGCTCCGCGGCCGCAAGATGGCGATGGTCTTCCAGGACCCGCTGTCCGCGATGCACCCGTACTACTCGGTCGGCAAGCAGATCGTCGAGGCGTACCGGACCCACAACGACGTCGACAAGAAGGCGGCCCGCACCCGGGCCGTCGAGATGCTCGACCGCGTCGGCATCCCGGAGCCCCACCGGCGCGTGGACGCGTACCCCCACGAGTTCTCCGGCGGCATGCGCCAGCGCGCGATGATCGCGATGGCGCTGGTCAACAACCCCGAACTGCTCATCGCGGACGAACCCACGACCGCCCTGGACGTCACCGTCCAGGCGCAGATCCTGGACCTGATCCGGGACCTCCAGAAGGAGTTCGGCTCCGCCGTCATCATGATCACGCACGACCTCGGCGTGGTCGCCGAGATGGCCGACGACATCCTCGTGATGTACGGCGGCCGGTGCGTCGAGCGCGGCACCGCCGAGAAGGTCTTCTACGAGCCGCGCCACCCCTACACCTGGGGCCTGCTCGGCTCGATGCCGCGCATCGACCGCGACCAGACCGAGCGGCTGATCCCGGTCAAGGGCTCCCCGCCCAGCCTCATCAACATCCCGAGCGGCTGCGCCTTCAACCCCCGGTGCCCGTACGCCGACGTACCCAAGGGCGGCATCACCCGCACCCAGCGCCCCGAGCTGACCCAGGACGACAGCCGGCACTGGTCCGCCTGCCACATGTCGCAGGCGGAGCGGACCCGGATCTGGACCGAAGAGATTGCGCCGAAGCTGTGACCGACATGAACAAGACGGGTGAGCCGGGGGCCTCCGAGGTCTCCGAGCTCTCCGAGGTCCCTGCGGCCCCCGCGGCGGCCTCCGCCGAGGAGCCGCTCCTCAAGGTGACCGGGCTGGTCAAGCACTTCCCCATCAACAAGGGGCTGCTGCGCCGCCAGGCCGGAGCGGTCAAGGCCGTCGACGGCATCGACTTCGACGTCCGCCGGGGTGAGACCCTCGGCATCGTCGGCGAGTCCGGCTGCGGCAAGTCCACGATGGGCCGGCTGATCACGCGACTGCTCGAACCGAGCGGCGGGAAGGTCGAGTTCGAGGGCAAGGACATCACCCACCTCGGTGTGGCCGGCATGCGGCCGCTGCGCCGCGACGTCCAGATGATCTTCCAGGACCCGTACGGCTCGCTGAACCCCCGCCACACGGTCGGCACGATCGTCGGAGCGCCGTTCCGCCTCCAGAAGGTCACCCCCGAGGGCGGGGTCAAGGCGGAGGTCCAGCGGCTGCTCTCGCTGGTGGGCCTCAACCCCGAGCACTACAACCGCTATCCGCACGAGTTCTCCGGCGGCCAGCGCCAGCGCATCGGCATCGCACGGGCGCTGGCCCTCAAGCCGAAGCTGGTCGTCGCGGACGAGCCGGTGTCGGCGCTGGACGTCTCGATCCAGGCCCAGGTGGTGAACCTGCTGGACGACCTCCAGGAGGAACTGGGCCTGACCTACGTCATCATCGCGCACGACCTGTCGGTCATCCGGCACGTCTCCGACCGGATCGCGGTGATGTACCTCGGCAAGATCGTGGAGCTGGCGGACCGCAAGTCGCTGTACGAGGCGCCGATGCACCCGTACACGACCGCGCTGATGTCGGCCGTGCCGGTGCCGGACCCGAGGCGGCGGGGCGCGAAGAGCGGCCGCATCCTGCTCAAGGGCGACGTGCCCTCGCCCATCTCACCGCCGAGCGGCTGCCGTTTCCACACCCGCTGCTGGAAGGCGACCGAGCTCTGCACCACGCAGGAGCCGCCGCTGGTCGCCCTCAAGACCGGGCACCAGGTCGCCTGCCACCACCCGGAGAACGCCCCCGACCAGGCGCCGGGCGACAAGGCCCTGCCCGGCGCGGCGGAAGCCGTCGAGACGCCGACCGTCTAGTCCGGCGCGTCCGGGGTCCCGGGGCGGCCACGCCCGGGGACCCCGGACGCGCTGCCGTTCCGCCGTGGCGGGGCCCTGCCGGGGCCACCGCCGCCAGCACGCACAATGGGGGCGTGTCCCAGGATCTCTTCCCGCCCGGTATCCAGCACGCCCTGGACCTCGCGGGCATTTTCGTCTTCGCCACCGCCGGCGCGCTGCTGGCCGTCCGCAAGAACTTCGACGTCTTCGGCATCTGCGTGCTCGCGCTCGTCACCGCCCTCGGCGGCGGACTGCTGCGCGACCTGGTGATCGGCGCCGTCCCGCCGGCCGCGTTCGGCGAGCTCAGCTTCTTCACGACCCCGTTGGTCGCCGCCGCGCTCGTCTTCTTCCTGCACCCCGAGGTCCAGCGGATCAACCGCGCCATCAACGTCTTCGACGCCGCCGGGCTCGGACTGTTCTGCGTGTCCGGCACCACGAAGGCCTACGAGTACGGGCTCGGCCTCACCGCGTCGGCCGCGCTGGGGGTGGCGACGGCGGTCGGCGGCGGCGTCATGCGGGACGTCCTCGCCGGCGTGGTGCCGTCGCTGCTGCGCGACCGGGAGATGTACGCGGTCCCGGCCGTGGTCGGGGCCTCGATGGTGGCCCTGTTCATCGGGTTCGAGGTGCTGAACGGCATCACCACGGGCGTCGCCATCGTCACCGCCTTCGTGCTCCGGCTCCTCGCGATCCGCTACCACTGGCGGGCGCCGCTGGCCTGGAACCGCCGCTCCGCCGTGACCGAAGAGCCGTGACGCTGCCGTAGCAGACCAAAGCTACCGCTTAGTAGCTTGCCGGTGTACCGTCGCCTCATGTCACACACAGCGGCCCAGGCAGCCATCGGAGACAGCGAGTTCGACCGCGACACCGCCCTCGCCCCCCGCGCGGGCGAGGCCGGGGTGTACGACACGGAACTCTCCGCCGGCTGGACGATCATCAGCGCGGTCAACGGCGGATACCTGCTGGCCCTGGTCGGCCGGGCGCTGGCGGCGGCGCTGCCGCACCCGGACCCGTTCACCGTCTCCGCCCACTACCTGACCTCCTCCGTGCCCGGCCCCGCCGTCGTCCGCACGCAGGTCGTGCGGACCGGGCGCACCCTCTCCACCGGGCAGGCCTCGCTCTTCCAGTACGACGAGAGCGGCGCCGAGATCGAACGCATCCGGGTCCTCGCCTCCTACGGCGACCTCGACTCGCTCCCCGACTCCGTCCACACCACGGCGCGGCCCCCGGCCATCCCGGCGTACCAGGACTGCCTCGGCACCGAAGCCGGGCCCGCCCCCATCCCGGGCAGCTCCGAGATCGTCGACCGGCTGCGGCTGCGGCTGGACCCCGCGACGGCCGGCTGGGCCGTCGGCGCACCGTCCGGCAAGGGCGAGATGCGGGCCTGGTTCGAGCTGGCCGACGGCCGGGACGCGGACCCGCTGTCCCTGCTGCTGGCGGTGGACGCGCTGCCGCCGACCGCCTTCGACCTCGGCCTGATGGGCTGGACGCCGACGGTCGAACTCACCACGCACATCCGCCACCGCCCGGCCCCCGGTCCGCTGCGGGTCGCCATCACCACGCGCAACCTGGCCGGCGGCTTCCTGGAGGAGGACGCCGAGGTCTGGGACTCGGCCGACCGCCTGGTGGCCCAGTCACGCCAGCTGGCCCGCGCCCCGCGCACCACTTCTTGACGCGGCTCTCGCTCCGCCCGGCCGCGCCGGGCGGCGCGAGCCCCGGCCGGTGCACCGCACTGGAGGGCGGGTCGCGGCCGGCTCGGGGCCCGGAGGGGTCGGTGGCGGCGGGGGGCTCGTAGAATCGGGGGATCATGGCCTACCTCGATCACGCCGCTACCACGCCGATGCTGCCGGAGGCAGCTGCGGCGATGACCGCGCAGTTCGCCGCCACGGGTAACGCGTCCTCCCTCCACGCCGCCGGCCGCCGCGCCCGCCGCACCGTCGAGGAGGCGCGCGAGGCACTCGCCGAAGCCCTCGGCGCGCGCCCGAGCGAGGTGGTCTTCACCGCCGGCGGCACCGAGGCCGACAACCTCGCCGTCAAGGGCCTCTACTGGGCCCGCCGCGACCAGGACCCCGCCCGCACCCGTGTCCTCGCCAGCCCGGTCGAGCACCACGCCGTCCTCGACGCGGTCGACTGGCTCGCCGAGCACGAGGGCGCCCGCGTCGAGTACCTGCCCGTGGACCGGTACGGGCGCGTACACCCCGAGGCCTTCCGGGAAGCGGTGGAGCGGGGCCCCGACGACATCGCCCTCGCCACCGTCATGTGGGCCAACAACGAGATCGGCACCGTACTGCCGGTCCCCGAACTCGCCGCGATCGCAGCCGAGTTCGGGATTCCGGTGCACTCCGACGCCGTCCAGGCCTTCGGGCAGCTCGACGTCGGCTTCGCCGGCAGCGGCCTCGCCGCCATGACGGTCAGCGGCCACAAGGTCGGCGGCCCCTACGGCATCGGCGCGCTGCTGCTCGGCCGCGACCAGAGCCCCGTACCCGTCCTGCACGGAGGCGGCCAGGAGCGGCACGTCCGCTCCGGCACCCTGGACGTGCCCGCCATCGCGGCCTTCGCGGTCGCCGCCGTCCTCGCCGCCGAGCGGCGCGAGGACTTCGCCACCCGGATCGGCGCCCTGCGCGACGAGCTGGTCACCGCCGTGCTCCGGGAAGTGCCCGACGCCGTCCTCGGCGGAGACCCCGTCGAGCGGCTTCCCGCCAACGCGCACTTCAGCTTCCCCGGGTGCGAGGGCGACTCGCTGCTGCTGCTCCTCGACGCCCAGGGCATCGAATGCTCCACCGGCTCCGCCTGCACCGCGGGCGTGGCCCAGCCCAGCCACGTCCTGCTCGCCACCGGAACCGACCCCGAGCTTGCCCGCGGCACCCTGCGGTTCTCCCTCGGCCACACCTCCACCAAGGAGGACGTCACCGCCGTGGCCGCCGCCATCGGCCCCGCCGTGGCACGCGCCCGCACCGCCGGCCTCAGCTAGGTACCTGCTCCCGCACCGCCGGCCTCAGCCGGGTATCCGCTCCCGCAGCGCCTCACCGACCATGCGCAGGTACCGGTCCCAGTCCCACAGGGGGCCCGGATCGGTGTGGTCGGTGCCCGGGACCTCGGAGTGGCCCAGCAGGTGCTTGCGGTCGACCGGTATGCCGTACCGGTGGCAGACGTCCGCAGCCAGCCGGGCCGACGCCGCGTACATCGCGTCCGTGAAGTCCTGCGGCCGGTCGACGAACCCCTCGTGCTCGATGCCGACGCTGCGCTCGTTCATCGAGCGGTTCCCGGAGTGGAAGGCCACGTCCAGCTCGCGGACCATCTGCTCCACGTGCCCGTCCTGGCGGACTATGTAGTGCGCCGACGCCTTGTGCCAAGGATTCTTGAAGGCGTCCACCGAGGTGTCGAAGCTGCCCTGGGTGACATGGATGACGATCCGGTCGACCCGGTAGTCCTCGGGCCGGTCCGCCATCCGCCAGTTCGCCGGCGAGGCCGCCGTCCAGCTCGCGCCCGCGTGGTCCAGCGCCCCCTCCTCGCGGGGCCGGGACACCCCCGGCAGCATCCACCACGCGCGCCCGAGCTCCTCCCGCCCGGCGACCGCCGCCACCGCGAAGATCCCGAGCCCCCCGAACAGCACGGCTCTGCGGGTCCTGCCCCTGCTCCCCATGTGATCCACCCCCCGCTCCCCACAACGCGCTGTGACCCCGGGCGGTTCCCCCGTACCCTGGACGGTGCTATGACTGAGAACCTGCCGCGCACCCCCCGCCCCCTCCGCGTCCTGGCCGCCATGTCCGGCGGTGTGGACTCCGCCGTCGCCGCGGCCCGCGCGGTCGAAGCCGGGCACGAGGTGACCGGCGTCCACCTCGCCCTCTCCGCGAACCCGCAGTCCTTCCGGACCGGTGCCCGCGGCTGCTGCACCATCGAGGACTCCCGCGACGCCCGGCGCGCCGCCGACGTCATCGGCATCCCCTTCTACGTCTGGGACCTCGCCGAACGCTTCCGCGAGGACGTCGTGGAGGACTTCATCTCCGAGTACGAGGCCGGCCGCACCCCCAACCCCTGCCTGCGCTGCAACGAGAAAATCAAGTTCGCGGCCCTGCTCGACAAGGCCCTCGCCCTCGGCTTCGACGCCGTGTGCACCGGCCACTACGCCACCGTCGTGGAGAACCCCGACGGCTCCCGCGAGCTGCACCGCGCCTCCGACATGGCCAAGGACCAGTCGTACGTCCTCGGCGTCCTGGACGAGAAGCAGCTCGCCCACGCCCTCTTCCCGCTCGGCGACACCCTCACCACCAAGGACGAGATCCGCGCCGAGGCCGAGCGCCGGGGCCTGGCCGTCGCGAAGAAGCCCGACAGCCACGACATCTGCTTCATCGCCGACGGGGACACCCAGGGCTTCCTCGCGAGCCGCCTGGGCAAGGCCGAGGGCGACATCGTGGACGGGGCGACCGGCGAGAAGGTCGGCAGCCACGACGGGGCCTTCGGCTTCACCATCGGCCAGCGCAAGGGCCTGCGCATCGGGCACCCGGCCCCCGACGGCAAGCCGCGCTACGTCCTCGACATCTCGCCGGTGAACAACACCGTGACCGTGGGCCCCGTCGAAGCCCTCGACGTGAGCGCCCTCACCGCCATCCGCCCCCGCTGGTGCGGCTCCACCCCGGCCGCCCCGGGGACGTACACCGCCCAGCTGCGCGCCCACGGCGGCGAGAGCGAGGTCTTCGCCGAGGTCGTGGACGGCGAGCTGCGCGTCTCCTTCACGGAGCCGGTGCGCGGCGTGGCGCCCGGGCAGGCCGTCGTGCTCTACGACGGCACGCGCGTGGTCGGCTCCGCCACCATCGCCACCACCACCCGCGCCACCGCCCACGTCTGACCGGGGCCGGGCGGTCCGGCCCGCCCGGCTCAGGCCACCGTCAGGACGATCTTGCCGGTGGTCCGCCCCTGCTCGCCGATCTCGTGGGCCTTCGCCGCCTGCTCCAGCGGCAGCACCGTGTCGATGACCACGCGGAGCTCGCCCGCGTCGGCCAGCGCGGCGATCTCCCGCAGGCCGTGGAGGTCGGGCTCCACGAGCATCCAGGCGCAGTGCACGCCCTGCGGGTCCTGCGGCAGGCCGTCCGGGCCGGGCAGGGTGATCAGGTGCCCGCCCTGCTTGAGCACCTTCAGCGAGCGCTGCCCGTGGTCCCCGCCGACCGCGTCGAGCACGACGTCCACGTCGCGGACGGCGTCCTCGAAGTCGGTGGAGCGGTAGTCGATCAGCTCGTCGGCGCCCAGCTCGCGCAGCAGCTCGTGCTTGCCCTCGCTCGCGGTGCCGATCACGTACGCGCCGCGGGCCTTGGCGATCTGCACCGCCAGGTGGCCGACGCCGCCGGCCGCCGCGTGGATCAGCACCCGCTGGCCCTCGGTGACCCCGGCCGTGTCCACCAGCGCCTGCCAGGCGGTCAGCGCGGCCAGCGGCAGGGCCGCCGCCTGCACGTGGTCCAGGGAGGCGGGCTTGCGCGCGAAGTGCCGGGCCGGAGCGACCACGTACTCGGCGTAGCCGCCCGCCTGGCGCGGGAAGTTCGGCATGCCGTAGACCTCGTCGCCCGCGCGGTAGAGCGTGACGCCCGGGCCGACGGCCTCGACGGTGCCCGAGACGTCCCAGCCGACCATCGGGACCTCGCCCCAGCCGATGAGGGCGCCACTGGCCCGGGTCTTGAAGTCCACCGGGTTCACGCCGGCCGCGTGCACCCGTACCAGGATCTCGTTCGGACCCGGCTCGGGCCGGTCGGCCTCGACCTCGGTGAGAACCTCGGGTCCACCCCACCGGCTGACGACGACGGCACGCATGTATGTCTCCTTGGTTGCGTTCTGCGCCGGTTTTACCGGCCGATGGCACCAGCTTGGCCGCCCGGAGACGCTCATGGTGGTGGCCGGACGGCCACCATGTGACAGAATCTGGCCATGCACCGTGTAGCCGTACTCGCCCTCGACGGCGTCGCCCCCTTCGAGCTCGGCATGCCCTCGCGCGTCTTCGGCAACGCCCGCGCCGAGGACGGCAGCGCCCTCTACGAGGTCACCGTCTGCACCGCGGACGGACTCCCGGTCGCCAGTGACGCGGGCTTCACCGTCGGTGTCGCCGCGGGCCCCGAAGCCCTCGCCGCGGCCGACACCGTGATCGTCCCGCCGACCCACGCCATGCCCGGGCTGCTGCGCGGCGAACCGTTGCCGCAGTCCCTCGCCGACGCCCTCGCGGCCATCCGCCCCGGCACCCGCATCGTGTCCATCTGCACCGGCTCCGAGGTGCTCGCCGCCGCCGGGCTCCTCGACGGCCGGCCCGCCACCACCCACTGGGTGCACGCACCGGAGTTCCAGCGGGCCTTCCCGCGCGTCAAGCTCGACGAGGACGTGCTCTTCGTCGACGACGGCGACCTCCTCACCTCCGCCGGCGTCGCCGCCGGCATCGACCTCTGCCTGTACCTGGTCCGCGCCGACCACGGCACCGCCGTCGCCAACCGCGCCGCCCGGCTGTGCGTCGTGCCGCCGTGGCGCGACGGCGGCCAGGCCCAGTACATCGACCGGCCGGTCCCCGAACCCACCGTCGCCACCACCACCGCCACCCGGGCCTGGGCCCTGGAGCGGCTCGCCCAGCCGCTCACCCTGGCCGAGCTGGCCGCGCACGCGAGGATGAGCCTGCGCACCTTCACCCGGCGCTTCCGCGACGAGGTGGGCATGACCCCCGTCCAGTGGCTCACCGGACAACGCCTCGATCTGGCAAGGCAGTTGCTGGAGTCCAGCGACCTGCCCGTCGACCTCGTCGCCCACCGCTCCGGCTTCGGCTCCGCGAACTCCCTGCGCCAGCACATGCGGGCCGCCCTGGGCATCTCCCCGATCGCCTACCGGCGCACCTTCCGCCCGGCCCTCGTGGAGGCATGACCCGCGAGGTAATCGCCATCGACGCCACGGCGCGACAGGATCGGGGCAACGGCCCGGACCACCCGGAAAGCCGAGAGGGGAGACAGTCATGACCGCGTACGCCATCGGCCTCCAGCGTCCCGAGACCATGAACGAGGAGATCCTGCGCTACATCGAGGAGGTCCAGGCCACCATGGACCCCTTCGAAGGCCGCTTCCTCGTCCACGGGGCCGAGGTGGAGGTCATGGAAGGCACCTTCCCCGGCACGCTCGTCGTGATCGGCTTCCCGGACATCGAGCGGGCCCGCGCCTGGTACGCGTCCCCCGCCTACCAGGCCCTCGTCCCGCTCCGCGCCCGTCACATCCCCGGCGAGATCATCCTGGTCGACGGAGTCCCGCCGGGCTACGACGCCCACAAGACCGCCGCCGGCCTGCGCGAGGCCGCCGGCCTCTGACCGGGCGGCGCCCACCGCACCGCGCGCGCCCACCGCACCGTGCCCCCACGCACCGCGCGCCCACCGCACCGCGCGCCCACCGCACCCCGGCACGGACGACGGCCCGCCCCGGGGTGCGAGCATGGCCGTATGGCTACTCACCTGATCACCGGTGCCGGATCCGGCATCGGCGCCGCCGTCGCCGCCCGCCTGCACGCGCGCGGCGACGACCTCGTCCTGCTGGCCCGCGACGCCGGCCGCGCCAGGCAGCTCACCGACCGCTACCCCGGCTCCCGCGCGCTCGTCGGCGACCTCGCCGACCCCGACCGGCTCTCCTGGGCGTTCTCCAAGCAGGCCGTCCCCGAGCGGATCGACTCCCTGCTGCACATCGCCGGCATCGTCGACCTCGGCCCCGTCGGGGAGCTGCGCCCCAAGACCTGGCACCAGCAGCTCAACGTCAACCTCATCGCCCCCGCCGAGGTCACCCGGCTGCTGCTGCCCACCCTGCGCGCCTCACGCGCCACCGTCGTCTTCGTGAACTCCGGCGCCGGCCTGACCGCCCACGCCGACTGGAGCGCGTACGCCGCCTCCAAGCACGGCCTCAAGGCGCTCGCCGACTCCCTGCGCGCCGAGGAGAAGCCCCACGGCGTCCGCGTCACCTCGGTCTACCCGGGCCGCACCGCCAGCCCCATGCAGGCCAAGGTGCACTCGCAGGAGGGCAAGGAGTACGACCCCGCCGACTGGATCGACCCCGAATCGGTGGCCACCACCATCGTCATGGCCGTCGACCTGCCCCGCGACGCCGAGGTCAACGACCTGTCCGTGAGGCCCGGCCGATGACCGCGAACGCCACCGGCGTCGGTTCGCTGCCCGGCGGCGACGCCCGCGAAGCCGCCAAGACCGCCACCGGCTCCTTCGAGGAGTTCCCGTACCTCCCCGAGCTGCCCGCCCGCGGGCCGGGCGCCGACATGATCGGCCGGAGCCTGGGGCTGCTCGTGGAGATGTACGCCCACGTCGAACCCAGCGGCTGGCGCATCAGCGACCGGCCCGGCCGCGACACCAGGCGCGCGCGGTCCTGGCTCGGGGAGGACCTGGACGCCCTGGAGGAGTTCACCCAGGGGTACCGGGGCAAGCTCAAGGTCCAGGCCGTCGGCCCGTGGACCCTGGCCGCCGCCCTGGAGCTGCACGGCGGCGAGGCCGTGCTCCAGGACGCGGGCGCCTGCCGCGACCTGGCCGGATCCCTCGCCGAGGGGCTGCGCGAGCACCTGGCCGACGTCCGGCGGCGGGTCCCCGGCGCCCAGATCGTGCTCCAGTTCGACGAGCCCTCGCTGACGGCCGTCCTGCTCGGCCGGGTCCGCTCCGCGAGCGGCTACCGCACCTACCGGGCGGTCGACCGGCAGGTGGTCGAGGGCACCCTCCGCGAGCTGTTCGCCGTCACGGACTCCGTCGGGGGCGGCGAGGTGATCGTCCACTCCTGCGCCCCCGAAGTGCCCTTCGGCCTCCTGCGGCGAGCCGGTGCCGCGGGGGTGTCGTTCGATTTCTCCTTGCTCACCGAGCGCGAGGACGACGCCATCGGGGAAGCGGTCGAAGACGGCCTGAAACTCTTCGCCGGAGTGGTGCCGGGCACGGATGCCCCGTTGTCAGACCCGGGCGGTAGCGTCATGGGTGTCAGGAAGCTTTGGCGCAGGCTGGGGCTGGCCCCGGGGACTCTGGCCGAGTCCGTCGTGGTCACCCCGTCGTGCGGTCTGGCGGGCGCCTCGCCCGCCTACGCCCGCGCGGCACAGGCGCACTGCGTCAGAGCGGCGAGGTCGCTCGCCGACAACCCTGAGTGACGGTCGAGACGGGCCACGGGAGGACACGGCATGGCAGCCGAACAGAAGCAGGCAAGCGACACGACGGTACCGGCGGCGGTGCGCGAACAGCACGCGCTGCTCGCCGAGCAGGTCGAGGAGCACCGCTTCCGGTACTACGTGAACGACCAGCCCGTCGTCAGCGACGCCGAGTTCGACCAGCTGCTGCGCTCGGTGGAGGTGCTGGAGGAGGAGTACCCGCAGCTGCGCACCCCCGACTCGCCCACCCAGAAGGTGGCCGGGGCGTACGAGACGGACTTCGCCTCCGTGCAGCACCGCGAGCGCATGCTCTCCCTCGACAACGCCTTCGAGGACGAGGAACTGGCGGCCTGGGCCGAGCGGGTGGCCCGGGACGTGAACACCGGCGCCTACCACTACCTGTGCGAGCTCAAGGTGGACGGCCTGGCCGTCAACCTCACCTACGAGAACGGCCGCCTCACCCGCGCCGCCACCCGCGGCGACGGCCGCACCGGTGAGGACATCACGCCCAACGTCCGCACCATCGCCGAGATCCCCGACCGCCTCAAGGGCGAGCGGATCCCGAAGCTGGTGGAGATCCGCGGCGAGGTCTTCTTCCCGATGGAGAAGTTCGAGGAGCTCAACGCCCGCCTGGTCGAGGCGGGCGACAAGCCCTTCGCCAACCCGCGCAACGCGGCGGCCGGTTCGCTGCGCCAGAAGGACCCCAAGGTCACCGCGACCCGCCCGCTGCACATGGTCGTCCACGGCATCGGCGCGCGCGAGGGCTTCGACATCGGCAAGCTCTCCGAGGCGTACGGGCTGCTCGGCGAGTGGGGGCTGCCGACCGCCCGGCACAACAAGGTGGTCTCCTCGCTCGCAGAGGTCCGTGAGTTCATCTCCTACTTCGGCGAGAACCGGCACTCCGTGGAGCACGAGATCGACGGCGTCGTCGTCAAGCTCGACGAGATCCCGCTCCAGGGCCGGCTCGGCTCCACCGCGCGCGCCCCGCGCTGGGCCATCGCCTGGAAGTACGCCCCCGAAGAGGTCAACACCAAGCTGGTCGACATCAAGGTCGGTGTCGGCCGCACCGGGCGCGTCACCCCGTACGCCCAGGTCGAGCCGGTGACCGTGGCCGGCTCGGAGGTCGAGTTCGCGACCCTGCACAACCAGGAGGTCGTCAAGGCCAAGGGCGTGCTGATCGGAGACACCGTCGTACTGCGCAAGGCGGGCGACGTCATCCCCGAGATCCTCGGACCGGTGGTGGACCTGCGCGACGGCACCGAGCGCGAGTTCGTGATGCCCGCCGAGTGCCCCGAGTGCGGTACGCCGCTGCGGCCGATGAAGGAAGGCGACATCGACCTGCGCTGCCCCAACGGGCAGACCTGCCCCGCGCAGCTGCGCGAGCGGCTGTTCTACCTGGTCGGCCGGCAGTGCCTGGACATCGAGAACTTCGGCAAGGTCGCCGCGGCCGCGCTGACCCGGCCGCTGGAGCCGGCCTCCCCGCCGATGCGGGACGAGGGGGACCTGTTCACCCTCACCATCGAGGACCTGCTGCCCATCAAGGCGTACGTGCTCGACCAGGACAGCGGGCTGCCCAAGCGGGACCCCAAGACGGGCGAAGAGAAGATCGTCAGGGTCTTCGCCAACCAGAAGGGCGAACCGAAGAAGAACGCCTTGGCGATGCTCCAGAACATCGAAGCCGCCAAGGACCGCCCCCTGGCCCGCATCATCAACGGGCTGTCCATCCGCCACGTCGGGCCCGTCGCCGCCGAGGCCCTCGCCCGGGAATTCCGCTCGATCGAGCGCATCGAGCAGGCCACCGAGGCGGAACTCGCCGCCACCGACGGGGTCGGCGCGATCATCGCGGCCTCCCTCAAGGAGTGGTTCGCCGTCGAGTGGCACCGGGAGATCGTGCGCAAGTGGCGCGAGGCCGGTGTCCGGATGGAGGAGGAAGGTTCCGGCGAAGCCGAGGGGCCGCGGCCGCTGGAGGGCATGACCGTCGTGGTCACCGGCACGTTGCAGAGCCACACCCGCGACGGCGCCAAGGAGGCCCTGCAGAGCCGGGGCGCCAAGGTCACCGGCTCCGTCTCGAAGAAGACCTCCTTCGTCGTCGTCGGCGAGAACCCGGGCTCGAAGTACGACAAGGCCGTCCAGCTGAAGCTCCCGGTCCTCGACGACGCGGGGTTCGCGGTGCTTCTGGAGCAGGGGCCCGACGCCGCGCGCGCCGTAGCCCTCCCGGTGGACGGCGCCACCGGAGCGGAGTAAGCACCGGATGAACGTCCTCGCGCGGTGGCGGCGAGGGCGAACCGATGCGTGGCGTGCGGCCGTACGGGCGGGCGCACGCCCGGCGCGGCTCCCAGTGGTAAAAGGCCGGTACAAGGCTGGTGGCGCCCCCGTGAGCTGTCGGATCATCGGATGGGTGGCCCGGGTCGCCCTGGTCCAAACTCACCTGTTCGGCGGATACGGTACTGATGAGGATGGCTGGGTCGCATTCGGGCAACCACCGCCGACCGCTGCCCCTGGGCCCCTCTCGCGTCCTACTGTTGAGGGGTGCGCCCCGTCGTCCACGGCTGCCTGATGTGCTGTCAGCCGTGGTGGCACGACACAGGGGCCATCGCGTGACATCGGCATTGCCGGCTGTGAGAGGGACGGGCATGAAACCCACCGAAAGCGCCGACCCGTCACCCGAATCCGGCGGGGAACCCCCGCCCGTGCGGACGGGCCGGCTCGGTCTCCTGCGTACCAGGACACCGCAGACCCGCACGCTCGACACCGGGGCGGGCGCGGGCGACGGACAAGGGCGTACCGTGCTGCCCTTCGCCGTCGTCGGCCTGGCCGTCGTCGTACTGGCGTCGGGCGTCGTCACCTCGCTGACCGACCGTCACGCCCTGTTCCCCGGGGGCCCGGTGGGCTGGGCCCTCGCCCTGCTCACCGGCGTCATCGTCGGCCACCTCGTGGCGCTCGGCCGCGACCGCTGGTGGGGCGGTACCGGCTCGGGAGCCGCGCTCACCCTCGGCGTCCTCCTCCTGTACGGATGGGTCCCCGCCGGACTGGTCTCGCTGGCGGTGGTCTCGCTCGTGGGCGCCGCCCGCCGCCACCGCTGGCGGCAGGGCCTGCTGCACGGCTCCGCCGACATCCTCGGCATCGGCGCGGGCGCCCTCGCCCTGGCCGCCTTCGGCGAGACGCCGACCGTGGAGACCCCCTGGCTGCCCGGCACCTGGGACCTGGCGGCGATCCCCGCAGTGGTCCTGGCAGCCCTGGCCTACCTGCTGGTGACCCGGATCGTGCTGTGGTTCGCGCTCGCCCCGCGCGGCGCCGGACTGCCCACCGTCGCCCGCACCGCCCTGCTCAGGCAGGCGCTGGTCGCCGCCGCGCTGCTCGGCATCGCCCCGCTGATCTGCGTCGTCGCCTCCAACCAGCCGGTACTGCTGCCGCTGTTCGCCGTACCGCTCATCGCACTGGACTCCACCCTCTGGATCGCCCGCGCCCGCGCCGAGGAACAGCTGCGCGACCCGCTGACCGGCCTGCCGAACCGGCAGTGGCTGCTGGAGCGCACCTGGTCGGCACTGGACGAGGCTGAACGTTTGGGCACCCGCTCCGCCCTGGTCCTCATCGACCTCGACCGCTTCCGCGCCGTCAACGACACCCTCGGCCACCTCGCCGGGGACCGGCTGCTCCTCCAGATCGCCGAACGGCTGCGCCAGGCGCTCCCGCCGGACGCCGAGGCGGCGCGCCTGGGCGGCGACGAGTTCGCCGTCCTGCTGCCCCTCGCCGACTCCACCACCAGTGCCCAGCGGGTCGCCCGCCACCTGGTCTCCGAGCTCAGCTCCCCGCTCGACCTGGACGGTCTCACCCTCGTCCTGGAGGCCAGCGCCGGCCTCGCCGTCTTCCCCGACCACGCCCTGGACGCGGAGGGCCTGCTGCGGCGGGCCGACGTCGCCATGTACCAGGCCAAGCGGGACCGCACCGGCGTGGAGGTGTACGAGTCCAAGCGCGACAGCAACACGCCCGACCGGCTCGGCCTCCTGGGCGACCTCCGGCGGGCGCTCGACGCGGGCGAGGTCGAACTCCACTACCAGCCGAAGGTCCGCTTCGACGGGAAGGTGGCCGGCCTCGAAGCGCTCGTGCGCTGGGTCCACCCGGAACGCGGGCGGGTCTCCCCGGACGAGTTCATCGCCATCGCGGAGACCTCCGGCCTCATGCCGCACCTGACGGAGTACGTCCTGGAGACGGCGCTGGCCCAGGTGGCCCGCTGGCGCGCCCAGGGCCTCGAGGTGCCGGTCGCCGTGAACGTCTCACCGCGCGACGTCCACACCCCCGGCTTCGCGGGGGCGGTGGCCGCCAGACTCGCCCGGCACGGTGTCCCGGCGAGCGGCCTCCAGCTGGAGATAACGGAACACGTCCTGCTGGAGGACCCCCAGCGGGCGGCGGACACCATGGCCGGGCTGACCGGCCACGGGGTGAAGATGTCCCTGGACGACTTCGGCACCGGCTACTCCTCGCTGGTGCACCTGCGGCGGCTGCCGGTCAGCGAGCTCAAGATCGACCGCTCGTTCGTGGCGCGGCTGGCCGTGGACGCCCAGGACGCCGAGATCGTGCGGTGCACGGTGGACCTCGCGCATTCGCTGGGCCTGCTGGTCGTCGCGGAGGGCGTCGAGGACGACGAGACCTGGGAGCGCCTGCGCGACCTGGGCTGCGACGCCGTCCAGGGCTGGCTGGTCGCCGCCGCGATGCCTCCCCAGGAGGCCACGGCCTGGCTCCTGGCCCGCGGCGAACGCGGCTGGCGCCGCCCGGCGGACATCACGGCCGAACTCGCCGCCGCGGCCGCCAAGGAATCCCAGGCCGCCTCCTAGCCCACGCCCGGGCGCCGGCCCACGTCCCCGAGCCCGGACGGACGGGCCCCGCGCCCGCCCCGGGCGAGGGGTCCGGCGCCGATCCGGCGCCGATCGGGCGAGGCCCCGGGCGCGCCGCCGGACCCTTCCGGCCCCGTCGGCGATCGAGGCGCGGGTCCGGGCGGCGCCGGGCGAGGCACCGCGCAGCGGCCCGCGCGGCGCTCCCGTCGGCGTTCCCGGCGGCCGACGCGGCAAACCGTTTAGTGGCTGCGGCCCCCCGCCCCATAGGATTGGCAGCGAAACCTACACACTCACCACCCCCAGAGGATCGCTGCATGCCTGGCATCACGCGCGAGGAGGTCGCCCACCTCGCTCGGCTGGCACGTCTGGAACTGAAGAGCGAAGAGCTCGACCACTTCGCCGGACAGCTCGACGACATCATCGGCGCGGTCGCCCGCGTATCCGAGGTCGCCGACCAAGACGTCCCGCCGACCTCCCACCCGCTGCCGCTGACCAACGTCATGCGCGCGGACGAGGTCCGTCCGTCGCTCACCCCCGAGCAGGCGCTTTCCGGCGCTCCCGCCCAGGAGCAGCAGCGTTTCAAGGTGCCGCAGATCCTGGGGGAGGACTAACAACCATGGCTGACACCGTCATCATCAAGCTCACGGCCGCCGAGACCGCCGAGAAGATCGCCTCCGGCGAGCTCACGGCCGTCGAGGTCACCGAGGCCCACCTGGCCCGCATCGAGGCGACCGACGAGAAGGTCCACGCCTTCCTCCACGTCGACCGTGAAGGCGCCCTCGCCCAGGCCCGCGCCGTCGACGCCAAGCGCGAGCGCGGCGAGAAGCTCGGCCCGCTGGCCGGCGTGCCGCTCGCGCTCAAGGACATCTTCACGACCGTCGGCATCCCGACCACCGTCGGCTCGAAGATGCTCGAAGGGTGGATCCCGCCCTACGACGCCACCTTGACGCGCAGGCTCAAGGAAGCCGACGTCGTCATCCTCGGCAAGACCAACATGGACGAGTTCGCCATGGGGTCCTCCACCGAGAACAGCGCGTACGGCCCCACCGGCAACCCGTGGGACCTCACCCGCATCCCCGGCGGCTCCGGCGGCGGCTCCGCCGCGGCCCTCGCGGCCTTCCAGGCGCCCCTCGCCATCGGCACGGACACCGGCGGCTCCATCCGCCAGCCCGCCGCCGTCACGGCCACCGTCGGCGTGAAGCCCACGTACGGCTCGGTGTCCCGCTACGGCATGGTCGCCTTCTCCTCCTCCCTCGACCAGGGCGGCCCCTGCGCCCGCACGGTCCTGGACGCCGCGCTCCTCCACGAGGTCATCGCCGGCCACGACCCGATGGACTCCACCTCCATCGACGCCCCGGTCCCGCCCGTCGTCGAAGCGGCCCGCAACGGCTCCGTCGCCGGCATGCGCGTCGGCGTGGTCAAGCAGTTCGCGGGCGAGGGCTACCAGGCCGGTGTCGTCCAGCGCTTCAACGAGTCGGTCGAGCTCCTCAAGGAACTCGGCGCCGAGATCGTCGAGCTGGACTGCCCGTCCTTCGACCTCGCCATGGCCGCGTACTACCTGATCGCCCCGTCCGAGGCCTCCTCGAACCTGGCCCGCTTCGACGGCCTGCGCTACGGCCTGCGCGTCGGCGACGACGGCACCCTGTCCGCCGAGGACGTCACCGCCCTGACCCGCGAAGCCGGCTTCGGCGACGAGGTCAAGCGCCGCATCATCCTCGGCACGTACGCGCTCAGCTCCGGCTACTACGACGCGTACTACGGCTCCGCCCAGAAGGTGCGCACGCTCATCTCGAAGGACTTCGAGAAGTCCTTCGAGCAGGTGGACGTGATCGTCTCCCCGACGACCCCGACCACCGCCTTCGCGATCGGTGAGCGCACCGACGACCCGCTGGCGATGTACCTCGCCGACCTGTGCACCATCCCGACCAACCTGGCCGGCAACTCCGCCATGTCGCTCCCCTGCGGCCTGGCACCGGAGGACGGCCTGCCGGTCGGACTGCAGATCATCGCCCCCGCCATGAAGGACGACCGGCTGTACAAGGTCGGTGCCGCCGTCGAGGCCGCCTTCACCGCGCGCTGGGGTCACCCGCTGCTTGAGGAGGCTCCGTCGCTGTGAGTGGTAGCGCACTGTCCAAGGCCAAGGGCTTCAAGAAGTCCAAGTCCGGTACGTACCTGTCGATCGGCACCACCGCCTTCGGTGCCATCAGCGTGATCAAGCAGGCCAAGAAGGCCCGCACCGAGAACGACACGCTGAAGCTGGTCGACGCCGTTGTGTCCGCCGCCGCCATCGTCACCGGGCTCGCGATCCTGTACCGCGAGCTCAAGCGCCTCGGCGACGACGACGTCCTGCTGGGCTGAGAGGGAAGTTTCACTGTGACCGTCACCGAACTGCTGTCGTACGAGGACGCCCTCGCGTCGTACGACCCCGTCATGGGCCTGGAGGTCCATGTCGAGCTCGGCACCAAGACCAAGATGTTCTGCGGCTGCTCGACCGAGCTGGGCGCCGAGCCCAACGCGCAGACCTGCCCCGTCTGCCTCGGCATGCCCGGCGCGCTGCCGGTCGTCAACGCGATCGGCGTCGAATCCGCCATCAAGATCGGCCTCGCGCTGAACTGCGAGATCGCCGAGTGGTGCCGCTTCGCCCGGAAGAACTACTTCTATCCGGACATGCCGAAGAACTTCCAGACCTCCCAGTACGACGAGCCCATCGCCTTCAACGGCTACCTCGACGTCCAGCTGGAGGACGGCGAGATCTTCCGCGTGGAGATCGAGCGCGCCCACATGGAGGAGGACACCGGCAAGTCGCTGCACGTCGGCGGCGCCACCGGCCGTATCCACGGTGCGTCCCACTCCCTGCTGGACTACAACCGCGCCGGCATCCCGCTCATCGAGATCGTCACCAAGCCCATCGAGGGCGCGGGCGAGCGGGCCCCCGAGGTCGCCAAGGCGTACGTCGCCGAGCTGCGCGAGGTCATCAAGGCACTCGGCGTGTCCGAGGCCCGGATGGACAAGGGCCAGATGCGCTGCGACGTGAACCTGTCGCTGCGGCCGCACGGCACCGAGAAGTTCGGTACCCGCTCGGAGACGAAGAACGTCAACTCGCTGCGCTCCGTGGAGCGGGCGGCGCGCTTCGAGATCCAGCGCCACGCGGCGGTGCTCTCCTCCGGCGGCACCATCATCCAGGAGACCCGGCACTTCCACGAGGAGGACGGCTCCACCACGGCCGGCCGCATCAAGGACAACGCCGAGGACTACCGGTACTTCCCGGAGCCCGACCTGGTCCCCGTCGCCCCGGCCCGCGACTGGGTCGAGGAACTGCGGGGCGGTCTGCCCGAGATGCCGCGCGTACGCCGCAACCGGCTCCGCGAGGAGTGGGGCGTGAGCGAGCACGACATGCAGTCGATCCTCAACGCCGGCGCGGTGGACTCCATCGTCGCCACCATCGAGGCGGGCGCCGACTCGGCCGCCGCGCGCAAGTGGTGGATGGGCGAGCTGGCCCGCAACGCCAACGAGCAGGGCGTCTCCGTCGACGAGCTGCCCATCACCCCGGCGCAGGTCGCCCGGGTCGCGGCGCTGGTCGCCGAGGGCTCGCTCAACGACAAGCTGGCCCGTCAGGTCATCGAGGGCGTCCTCGTCGGCGAGGGCACCCCCGACGAGGTCGTCGAGAAGCGCGGCCTGAAGGTCGTCTCGGACGAGGGCGCGCTGGGCGCGGCCGTGGACGAGGCCATCGCGGGCAACGCCGCCATCGCGGACAAGATCCGCGGCGGCAAGATCGCGGCCGTCGGCGCCCTGGTCGGCGCGGTCATGAAGACCACGCGCGGCCAGGCCGACGCGGCGCGCGTCAAGGAGCTCATCCTGGAGCGCCTGGGCGTCTCGGAGTAGACCCCGCACGACCCGCACGACCCGCACGACCCGTACGCGGACGAAAGGGCGGCCCCGCACCGGAATCCCGGTGCGGGGCCGCCCTTTCGCCTCAGCGCGTCAGCTGCGGGGCGGCGATGACGACCTTGCCCATGTCGCACCCCGCGTCCACCTTGAGACGCAGCCGCAGGGCGCCGCTCACGTCCACCTTCTTGGTGATCGGTTTGCCGAGCTCGACGAGCTCGGAGAAGGCGGCCGGCTGCCCGTCGAGCGAGATGCTGACGCGGCCCTTCTCGTGGGTGGAGCCGTCATCGATCCCGGCCGTGAGGTCCAGGGACTTCCACTCCCGGTTGAGGTCGAACTCCGCGATCGCGTCGCCGTTGCAGCCCAGGTCGGCGATGAAGGCCGCGCCGTACTGCTGGGTGTTGATCTTCGCCGCGCCGACGGTGAAGTCGCCCAGCGAGTCCACGGGCGTCATGACGGTCAGGTCGGCGGCCTTGATGCCCGGCGCGACACCCGCCGGCTTGGTACCCGAGGCGGTCGGGTCGGCCACGACCCCGTCGCTCTCGCTCTGTGACGGGGTGGGCGACGGTGTCTCCTCCGCGGTGGTCTCGTCGGAGGCGGTGCCGTCCGCCTTGCTGTTGGCGGTCGCCTTGTCCCGCCCCTTGTCGTCGTGCTGGAGCAGCTGTACGCCGATCACCGCCAGCGCGGCGATGACCAGCACGGCGGCCACCGAGCCCAGGACGAGCCCGGGCCGCTTCTTCTTCCGCGCCGGCTCCGGGGGCGGAGTCGAATGCAGTGCGTACGTGGGCGCGTACGCGGCCGGTGGCGTGGCGGCGTGTGGTGCGGCGGCGGGTGGCGTGGCGGCGACGGGTGGTGCGGCGGGCTGGGGCGGGACGACCGGCGCCGCCACCGGCCTGGGCGGGACGGCGTCCTGTGCGGCCGTGGCCCGCTGGGAGGTGGAGCCGGTCGTGGACACCACCGCGTGCCGGACCTCCTTCATCCAGCCGGTCAGGCTCACCGGGCGCTCGGCCGGGTCGTAGGCGTAGATCGCGGTGATCCGGCTCCGCTGCTCGGCGTCCAGCACCGCGATCTGCGGCAGCGCCTGCACGGCCCGGGCCAGCTGCTCGGGTGAGCTGGGCGGGGACTCCCCGCTGAGGAGGAAGTAGGCGATGGCCCCGAAGGCGTACCGGTCCGTCCCCGGAGTCCGCTTGCCGTCGAAGACCTCGGGAGCCGCGTAGCCCGGGGTGAACCAGACCTCGGCCGTCTGGTGGTCGGCGGTGAGCTTGCTGAGGCCGAAGTCCACCAGGGTCGCCTGTCCGTGGGCGTCGACCATGACGTTGCCGGGGGAGAGGTCCCCGTGGATGACCTGCCGCCCGGAGGGGGTCGCCTTCCCCGAGTGCAGCCAGTCCAGTACGTCGGCCAGTTGCTCCAGCGTGCGCATGACCTCGCGCCGCTCGGCGGCGGTGGTGAGGGTCCGTTCGGCCCGCCAGTCGCGCAGGTCCAGCCCGTCGACGTGGTTCATGACGAGGACGAGGGCCCGCCCGGTCAGGGTCCC
Organism: Streptomyces sp. NBC_00539; assembly: GCF_036346105.1. Lineage (GTDB taxonomy): Bacteria > Actinomycetota > Actinomycetes > Streptomycetales > Streptomycetaceae > Streptomyces. The sequence continues at coordinate 2,281,384 of NZ_CP107811.1, read as the reverse complement.
CGACTCCCCGGGCCGGTGGATCGGCGGCCCTTCGAAGTGCTCCCGGACGCCGACGACACCGGGCCGGTGGACGAAGCGGAGCAGCTCGGCCTGCTCGTTCCACTTCTGGCTGATCCGGTCGAAGACGTCCGGCGTGATGGTCGTCTTGGAGTCGAGCACCTTGACGACCACCGGTTCGCTGCTGCCGGCGAGCTCGATCTCCGCGAGGTAGAGCACGGCCTCCCCGCCGCGCCCGATGGACCGGAGCAGCCGGTAGCGGTCGGCTGCGGAATCCGGTCCGATGTGCAGATTCTGGCTGGTCAATTTCCCCCCAGCGGAACAGGTCTGATGAGAGGTCAGTCTGGCGTGGCCTGAATCACACGGTCAATCGGAACGGTGAGTTTGCCGCCGGGAGGGCGACGGCAGCGGTCAGCGTCCTTCCGGGGCGTCGAGGAACGCGAGCCGGGCCCGCTTCGCCGGGAGGTACACCTCGGGCAGGTCGATCTCGGGGAGCTCGATCTCGCGCCCGAGGACGAAACCGGAACGTTCCAGGAAGGCCATCACCTTGCCGTTGCGCACGTCCGGCTCGCCGACCAGGCGGCGGGCGCCCGCGTCCGTGAAGAGGTACGCCGTGAACACCCCCACCAGGGCGGCGCTGAACCCGTGCTCGGGGGCGCCGTGCGCGGGGCCGAGCATCAGGTGGATGCCGACGTCGCCCGGCTCGACCTCGTAGCACTCGCTGATCCGGTCCTCGGCGCAGTCGTACGTCTGGAACAGTGCGACCGGCTCCCCGTCCCGCCGGACGAGGAACGCGTGGTGGGTGGTGCGGCGGTCGACGTCCTCGTATATCTCCTGGACCAGCTCGCGGCTGGCTTCGGCCATGCCCCAGAACGCGGCCCGCTCCTCGATGACCCAGCTGTGGATGAGGGCGGAGTCGGCGGCCGGGTCGACGGGGGTGAGCGTGACGGTGCCGAAGCCCTCGACGGAACGGGTGAACACGGGCTGCCGGGTGGTGGGGGCGCCGGAGGGGGCGGTCATGCGGATTCCTTGGTGAGTCGGGCCCAGTCGGTGACGACCGGGACGAGTGCGCAGCGCGCCCACAGGGGGAGCTGGTCGCGGTGGTGGGGGGAGCCGGTGACGCCGTCCGCACCCAGCGGGACCGCCCAGAGGCTGTCCTCGCGCCGGGCCAGGTCCCACACGTAGCGGGCCGCCGACGCGCGGCCGGCGAGGTCGGTCACGCCGGGGACGGAGCTGGTGGCGTTCACGCAGTCGTGGTCGCCGCCGAGCCCGGGCCACTGCACGTCCGGGTCCGGGAGCGCCGACCACGGGGCGAGGCGGTGCACCTGCGACCAGGGCGTGTCGGCGGTGTGCGCGGCCGCGGTCTCCTCCAGGGCGGCGCGGACGTGGGCGGCACGGTCCAGGCCGGGCAGCAGGGAGGTGGTGAGCAGCCCCTCCAGGGCGTAGCCGACGCGCGGGACGAGGTACAGCCAGGGGTGGAACACCTCGGGGGCGGTGGGCGCGTCGGCCAGGCCGACGAAGACGGGGTCTGCGGCGAAGCGGCGTACGGTCGCGGTCCGCAGGGCCGCGAAGACGGTGGCGTCGGTGGAGCCGGCCTCCATGTGCCGGTCCCAGGCGAGCAGGCGCTCCCTCAGCCGCTCCGCGCCGGGGGAGAGGCCGTCGAGCCCCGGCAGCAGGGCCAGCAGGGGTTCGGCCGAAGCCAGGTGGGTGTCCCGGTGTACGTCGGCCATCGCCGCCGGGGACCAGTCGGCCGAGCCGGAGAGCAGCTCGCGGATGCGGTTCGCGCGGTGCGGGGGCGCGAACTCCACGCCGAGCGGGGAGGCGATGCCGCGCGCGTTCGCCATCACGGCGAAGCCCTGGACGGGTTCGGCGGGCGTCGTGGCCCAGCCCTGCCACGCGTACCGCGCCTCCCAGGCGGGCACGGGACGCAGCCGGTTGGCCGGGTCGCGGAGCGGGACGGCTCCGGCGACGCGGTGCAGGAGCCCGCCCCCGGTGTCGGCGGCGTGCACCACGTTGACGGGCTCGGCCCAGCCGTCGAGGGCGTGGTCGATGTCGGCGACGGTGCGGGCGCGCAGCAGCGCGGGGAGGGCGGCGAAGCCGAGGTCGCGGCGGACGCGGGGCGGGTAGCGCAGGGAGAGCGTCTGCTGTGCCGCGGGGGTGTGCGTGATCACCGGGCCGCGCGGGGTTTCGAGCACCTCGACGGTGACGGGGTCGGCGCCGGCGACCGTGAGGGTCTCGGTGTGCCGGTGGACGGGCTCCCAGGCGCCGTGCGGGCCCAGCGCCTCGACGCCGTCGCCGTCGGCGGCCGGGCGCAACTGCTCGACGTACAGGTCCTGGTAGTCGGCCATGGCGTTGGTGATGGCCCAGGCGGCGCTGCCGGTGTGGCCGAAGTGCGCGAGGCCGGGGACGCCGGGGACGGCGAGGCCGAGGACGTCGTACTCGGGGCACGAGAGGCGTATCTGCTGGTAGACCCCCGGGTCCTCGATGAACCGGTGGGGGTCGCCCGCGATGATCGCCGCTCCGGAGGCGGTGCGCTCCCCGGGGACCAGCCAGCCGTTGCTGCCGGCCGTGCCGGGGCCGTCGGTGGCGAAGAGGGTGGCGGCGTCGTCACCGAGGGCGCGGGCGACGCGCTCGCGCCAGAGCTTGGTGGCGAAGCCTGCGAAGAGGATGTGGGTGGCGATCCAGAGGGAGAGCGGGACCCACGGCTCCCAGGGGGTGGGCCGGTGTCCGGTGCGCGCGAACCGCTCGTCGCGGGCGGCTCCTTCGGCGAGGCCGTCGTTGACGCCGTCGACGTAGGCCCCCACCCAGGCGGCGGTCTGCGGGTCGAGGGAGTCGTGGCAGCGGCGCGCGGTGTCGTCGAGCCGGGCCTGGCGCGCGAAGCGGTCCCAGGCGACGGCCCCGGGACCGAGGAACGCGGCGCTCGACCCCTGGGCGCGGTGCCGCTCCACCTCGATCTGCCAGGCCCGGTCCAGGGCGGTGGCGCGGCCCTGGGCGCGGGCGAGGCCGTGGTGGTCACCGGCGCGGAGGTGGGGGACGCCCCAGCTGTCGCGGTAGAGCTCCGCGTCGTCCGTGCTGCGCATGCTGGGGTACCCCCGCGGTAGTGGCTTAGGTAAGGCTTCCCTAATGTCGGGACCACTATAGGGGCAGGGGATCAGACGCCGACAGTGCCGTCGACCGCCTCGCGGATGAGGTCGGCGTGGCCGTTGTGACGGGCGTACTCGAGGATCATGTGCAGCATCAGGTGCCTGAGCGAGACCTCCGCCTCCCACCGGGGGACGTAGCGGCGCACGTCGAGGGAGTCGGCGGCGGCCTCCACGGCGCGCGAGTGCTCGACCTCCGCCTCCCAGGCCGCGAAGGCCTCGGCGCGGGTGGAGGACGAAGCGTCGTAGGCGGCCTGGAAGTCGTGCCGGTCCGACCACACGTGCGGTACGTCGGCGCCGCCGATGATGCGCCGGAACCACTGCCGCTCCACCTCGGCCATGTGCCGGACGAGGCCCAGCAGCGACAGCGTGGAGGGCGGCGACGCCTGGCGGCGCAGCTCCTCGTCGGACAGGCCCTCGCACTTCATGGCGAGGGTGGCGCGGTGGAAGTCGAGGTAGGCGCGCAGGCTTTCGCGCTCGGAGGCGATCGGAGAGGGTGGGATGCGTTCCATGTACGGATCTTGCCCCGCGCGGCCCCGCGGACGGAAGGCAATTTAGTGGGCTGGCCGGACCGCCGGGCGTCCCCGGCCCCCCTCAGCCCTGCCAGACGTACGGCACCGTCGTCCCCAGCACCCGGAAGCCCAGGCGCTCCAGGATCGGGCGGCTGTCGGCCGACGCGTCCACCTGGAGGTAGGGGATGCCGTGCTGCGCCGCCAGGCGGGCGCGGTGGGCGACCAGCAGGCGGTAGATGCCGCGACCGCGCCACTCGGGGGCCGTGCCGCCGCCCCACAGGCCGGCGAAGGAGGAGCCCGGGACCATCTCCATCCGGGCCGCGCTGACCGGGGTTTCGCCCGCCATGGCGACCACGGCTTCGATGGTCTGCGGCCGCTCCCGCAGGAGGCCGAGGATCTGCTCACGGATGCGCGGGCGCTCGACGCCGAAGGCCCGGGCATGGGCCTCCATCATCAGGTCCACGCCCGCCTCGTCCCGCACCACCCGCAGGGTGATCCCCTCCGGCGGCTCCACCGGCAGCCGGGCCAGGTCGGCGGTACGGGCCACCAGCAGGGTCTCGGGCGGCTCCGGTACGAAGCCCGCCGCGCGCAGTCGCTGCGCCAGGTCGGCCGGGCGGTCGTAGTCGTACAGCTTCCACTCGAAGTCCGCCGGCTGCCCGCTGCGCGCCCGCTGCCCGAAGTGCGCGATCTGCGCCGCGATCTCCGCGTCCGCGTTCCCCTCGTCCAGCTCCGACCAGAGCACGCCGTTCCAGCCCTGCCGCCCCGGCGTCGTATACCGGACGACGGCGCCCACCCGCTCGACCCGCGCCAGGTCCGAGTCGGGCTGTGCCCCGCGGCGCATCTGTGCGTCGTACAGGGCGCGCACCTCCAACAGGTCGTCACGATCCATCGCAGTCTCCATCCGCCCAGCCCACCACTGGCCGGCCGCCCCGCACAACTGCATTAGCCTCGCCCCGTGAACGACCACTCGACGCCCCCCGCTCCCGCCCCGGCCGTCTACACCGGCAAGGCGGCTCCCGATGCCGCCGCCGACCGCGGCTGGCTCCTCGGGCACTTCAAGGCGCCCGGCGATCCCCGCCACAGCGAGGACGTGGAGATCAAGTGGGGCGTCCACCCCAAGGGCGACGAGCGGGCGCAGTGGGTCACCGGAGAGGAGCGCACCGCGCTCCAGGTGCTGATCAGCGGGCGGTTCCGGCTGGAGTTCCCCGGCCGCAGCGTCGTCCTCGCCGAACAGGGCGACTACGTCGTCTGGGGTCGCGGCGTCGACCACTCCTGGTACGCGGAAGAGGACACGGTGGTCCTCACGGTCCGCTGGCCCTCGGTCCCCGGGTACCGGGCCGAAGCGCCGTCGCCGGGCCTGCCGGAGGAGACGGCCCCGCATCGGGTCCCGGCTCCGGAACCGGCTGCTTGTGACGATGCGCACGAAAGGGACCAACGATCACGAACCGCTGCGATCCTTGAAGGTGGACCGTAGGGCCCCGGCGTACGCGCTGGCGAAACCCGGAACCGGCGAAACCCGGAACCGGCGAAGCCCGGAACCCCGGCCGGGCCTTCACGCGTTCAGGCGTTCTTTGCGACGGGCTGTCTCCCGTGAAGATCCGAACCACAGGGAGCACGTCCGTTGGCAGCACTCGCACGGTGGTGCGTCCGGCACCGCCTGGCCACCGTCCTGATCTGGCTGCTCGCCCTCGTCGGGACGGCGATCGCCGCCGGAGCCGCCGGATCGGCGTTCTCCGACGACTACGAGGTCCCCGGGACCGAGTCCGGCCGGGCCACCGCCCTCCTGCGCGAGGGCTTCCACGGCCAGGGCGGTGACACCGACACCATCGTCTGGCGGACCCCCGGCCACCAGACGGCCCGCAGCCCCGCCGTCGAGCGGCGGATGACGGCGGCGCTGGAGGCGGTCTCGCACCTGCCGGGCGTCGGATCGGTCAGCAGCCCCTACGGCTCCCACCCCGGGCAGGCCGCGCAGATCAGCCCCGACGGGCGCACCGCCTACGCCGTCGTCACCTTCGACCTCCAGGCCGACTCCGTACCCAAGTCCCAGGCCGAGGCCGTCGTCCGCGCGGCCAAGAACCCGGCCACGGAGACGGACGGGCTCCAGGTGGAACTCGGCGGCCGCGCCATCGCCCTGACTTAGGCGCCCGGCGCCCACTACGCCGAGGCCGTCGGCGTGGGCATCGCGGCCGTCGTCCTCTTCCTCGCCTTCGGCTCCCTCGCAGCGAGCCTGCTGCCCATCGCCACCGCCCTGGTCGGCGTGGGCACCGCCTACTTCGCCACCACCCTTCTCGGGCACGCCATGGCCGTGGCCGACTTCGCCCCGATGCTGGGCACGCTCGTGGGCCTGGGAGTCGGCATCGACTACGCACTGTTCATCGTCACCCGGCACCGCAAGGGCCTCGGCCGCGGCCTGCCCGTGGAGGACGCGGCCGCGCACGCGGTCGCCACCACCGGCCGGGCCGTGGTCTTCGCCGGGGCCACCGTCTGCATCGCGCTGCTCGGCATGCTCGTGCTGCGGCTCGACTTCCTCGACGGCGTCGCGATCGCGGCCTCCCTCACGGTGCTCCTCACCGTGGCCGCGTCGCTCACGCTGCTCCCCGCCCTCCTGTCGGTCATCGGCCCGCGCGCCCTCTCGCGCCGCGAGCGCCGCAGGCTGGCGCTGGAGGGGCCGCGGCCCGGGGCGGCCGGCGGTTTCGCCGCCCGGTGGTCCGCTTTCGTGGAACGGCACCCCAAGCTGCTCGGACTCGTCGCCGCGGCCGTGATGGTGGTGCTGGCGCTGCCCACCGCCTCCTTGCACCTCGGCACCTCCGACCAGGGCAACGACCCGGCGACCTCCACCACCCGCAAGGCCTACGACCTGCTGGCCGGGAGCCCCGCGCGGGAAGCGGCGCCCGCGTCGCCCGCCCCGGGCTTCGGTCCCGGGACCAACGGGCCGCTCACCGTCGTCGCCCGGCTCGACGGCGCCGGCGACCGGATCGCCGTGGACCGGCTCGCCGACGCGCTGCGCACCACGAAGGGCGTGGCCTCCGCCGCCCCGCCCGTGTTCAACCGGAGCGGTGACACCGCCGTCCTGACCGTCGTACCGGACTCCGCGCCCCAGTCCCGAGCCACCAGCGCCCTGGTCGACAGGCTGCGCCAGGACGTCATACCGCGTGCCGCCCGGGGCAGTTCGATGGAGGCCCACGTCGGCGGGGTGACCGCTTCCTTCGACGACTTCGCCGAGGTGATCATCGGAAAACTGCCGCTCTTCGTCGCAGTGGTCATCGCCCTGGGCTGCGTACTGCTCCTGCTGGCCTTCCGGTCCGTCGGGATCCCGGTCAAGGCCGCCGCCATGAACGTCGCGGCCGTCGTCTCCTCCTTCGGCATCGTCGTCGGCGTCTTCCAGTGGGGCTACGGCAGCGAGCTTCTCGGCCTGGGCCGGGCGGGCCCGATCGAGCCGTTCCTCCCCGTGATCATGGTGTCGGTGCTCTTCGGGCTCTCCATGGACTACCAGGTCTTCCTGGTGAGCCGGATGTACGAGGAGTGGCTGGAGACCGGCGACAACCGCCGCGCCGTACGCGTGGGACTCGCGGAGACCAGCCGGGTGATCAACTCGGCTGCCGTCATCATGATCTCCGTCTTCCTGGCGTTCGTCCTCAGTGGCGACCGGCTCATCGCGATGTTCGGGATCGCCCTCGCGTCCGCCGTCGCGCTCGACGCCTTCGTCCTGCGGACGCTGCTGGTCCCCGCGCTCATGCACATGCTCGGCGGCGCCAACTGGTGGCTGCCCGCGTGGCTGGACCGCCGGCTGCCGCGCCTCAGCATCGAGCCGCCCGAATGCCGCGGCCGTGCGACACTTCCGGCGCGGCGGGGCGGTACCGGCACCCCCTCCGCCGCCGACATCGCGACCGCGTCCCGGTGACCCCGGGTCGACCGACCGGGCCGACCGGGCCGACCGACCGCCCGACCGGTCCGACCGATCCGAAGGAAGAGCCCCATGTTCTCGATAGACCTCGCCGCCGACGCCCAGCTGTTCCCGCTGGAGACCTGGCACGCCGAGGAGTTCCTCGCGCACATGGACCGCGGCCGCGAGTACATCGGTGAGCACATCAAGCTCGCCGACTTCGTCACCGACATCGACTCGGCACGCGCCTTCCTGTCCGGCTACGCGCAGAAGACGGCGGCCGACGGCGGACGGCTCTACGGGATCCGGGTCGACGGGAAGCTCGTGGGCGGGGTCCTCTTCCGGATCTTCGAGACGGAGACCGGGAACTGTGAGGCCGGCTGCTGGCTGGAGCCCGCCGCGGCCGGCCGGGGCCTGGTCACGGCGGCCTGCCGGATCCTGATCGACTGGGCCTTCCGGGAACGCGGCATGCACCGTGTGGAGTGGCGGGCCTCCGCCGCCAACCACAAGAGCCTCGCCGTGGCCGAGCGCCTCGGGATGCGGCGGGAGGCGGTGCTGCGGGAGAGCTACCCGCACCGGGGCGTCCGTCAGGACACCGAGATCTGGGCGGTGCTGGCCTCCGAGTGGCCGGAAACCGCCGGGCGCTAGCCGCGCCCCGCCGCGGGCGCCCACCTGGGCCGATGCGGAGCGGTGGTTCTCAGGAACCTCTCAGAAACGCCGCCTACGGTGCCCCGCATGGAGACCACCAAGACCCCCGCCCCCGCCGACGCCGCCACCGAGACCCCCGAGGACGTGACGGCGGCCGACACCACGGCCGGCGAGCCCGTCGTCCTGGACAAGGACGTCGCCGCCGAGGCGGACGAGACGGACGCGGTGGACGAGACCGATGACGAGACGGACGCGGTGGACGAGACCGACGAGGCGCACGCGGCCGGCGGAACGGACTCGTCCGAGGAGCGCACCGGCGGCGTCGGAGCGGCCGCGAGCGCCGTCGTCGCCGCAGCGCTCGGCACCGTCGCCCTCTCCGGCAGCTGGGTCTCCCGCGTCGCCGCCGAGCGCGAGAACCTGGCGAACCAGCTCGACCTGAGCGCCGGGGCCGACAACAACGAGAAGATCGCCGCGCTCTACAGCTCACCGTGGCACGCGACCGCGCTCGTCAACGGCGTCCTCGCCACCATCGCGCTCCTCGTGGCCGTCTTCGTCCTGGCCCGCCCGGCGTTCGGCGCCCCCGGCCGTACCCTCCCCACCTGGGTCAGGTCCGTCGCCTGGGCGGCCGTCGCCCTCGCCGCCCTCGGGATCGTGCTCTTCGCGCTCATGTACTTCGACGTCCTCCTCCCCGTCCCGACGGCCCCCGCCCAGCCCGTCGGCTAGGCCGTCTCCGCAGGAGGCGGCCCAGGTCCTGCCCGGACCCGAGAACACCGCCGGGAGCGGGGGACTAGGCACCGTCTTAGAGCCCCCTCACCCCTTCCGCACCCCGCCTCAGGCATCCACGGCCCCCGCCTAAGGCACCCCGGCCCGTACAGATGCGGCATGCGCCCGATGCGCTGGTACCCCCTGGGACGCGAATCTTGGACCACACCGAACGAGGTGCCCGAGAAACGCAACCAGGGAGTACGAGATGTTCGCCTACGAGATCGCCACCGCCCGCCGCGCCGACCTCATCCGCGAGGCCGACAACTACCGGCTGGTCCGCGAGGCCAGGAAGGCGCGCCGCGCCGCCTCCTCACGGAGCCGGGAATCCGGAGGGACGGTGGTGACGAGCCAACGCAGCCGCTTCACACCGGCCGCGTGAACCGCCCCGCACACCGGCTCCACTGACCCGACATGACGAGCGCACCGATAACGAGTGCCGCAGGGCAGCACCCCTGTGCGATGCTCGACGCCGTGGAGACCAGATCTGTCAGCCCGGTGTTCGTCGGCCGAGCCGATGAACTGGCCGCACTCGTCGACGCTTTGACGCGCGCCGCCGGAAACGAGCCGCAAGCCCTGCTCATCGGCGGAGAGGCGGGGGTCGGCAAGACCCGCCTCACCGAGGAGTTCCTCGACACGGCCGCCCGCCGAGGGGCCGTGGTGGCCGTCGGAGGCTGCGTCGAGATCGGGGCGGAGGGGCTGCCCTTCGCCCCCTTCTCGACCGCCCTGCGCAGTCTGCACCGCCGGCTCCCCGACGAGCTGACCGCCGCGGCCGCCGGCCAGCAGGACGAACTGGCCCGGATCCTCCCCGAACTCGGCGACACCCCCCGCGGCCCGCACGACGAGGAGAGCACCGCCCGGCTGTTCGAGCTGACGGCCCGGATGCTGGAGCGGCTCGCCGCGGACCGCACCATCGTGCTCGTCCTGGAGGACCTGCACTGGGCCGACACCTCCACCCGGCACCTCCTCGCCTACCTCTTCCGCACCCTGGACAGCGGGCGTCTCGTCGTCGTCGCCACCTACCGTGCGGACGACGTCCACCGCCGCCACCCGCTGCGGCCCCTCCTCGCCGAACTGGACCGCCTCCGTACCGTCCAGCGGATCGAGCTGTCCCGCTTCAACCGGGCGGAGGTACGCCGCCAGCTCGCCGGGATCCTCGCCACCGAGCCCGACGAGAGCTTCGTCGACTCCGTCTTCGAACGCTCCGACGGCAACGCCTTCTTCGTCGAGGAGCTCGTCGCCTGCCGGGCGAGCGGCTGCCACGCCGGGCTCACCGAATCCCTGCGCGACCTGCTGCTCGTGCGGGTCGAGGTGCTGCCCGACGCCGCCCAGCGCGTGGTGCGCCTCGTCGCCGAGGGAGGCTCCACCGTCGAGTACCCACTGCTGCGGGCCGTCGCCGGACTCACCGAGGACGAGCTGATCGAGGCCCTGCGGGCCGCCGTCGGAGCCAACATCCTGCTCGCGACGCCCGACGGGGACGGCTACCGGTTCCGCCACTCGCTGGTGCGCGAAGCCGTCAGCGACGACCTGCTGCCCGGGGAGCGGGCCCGCGTCAACCGCCGCTACGCCGAGGCCATGGAAGCCGACGACTCGCTGGTCCGCGCCGAGGAGCGGGTCATCCGGATGGCCACCTACTGGTACCACGCCAACGATCCGGCGAAGGCGCTTCCCGCGGTGCTCGCCGCCTCGGTGGCCGCCCGGCGCCGGCACGCCTACTCGGAGCAGCTGCGGCTGCTGGAACGCGCCCTGGACCTGTGGGAGAGCGCCCCCGCCGAGGTCCGCGACGCCCTGCGCCCGGTGGACTACACCGACGTGTACCCTCCGTGCGGCTGCGACCCGGCCACCACCGCGCTCGCCCGGCTCGACCTGCTCGCCGAGGCGACCGTCGCGGCCCGGTTCGGCGGCGAACGCGAGCGCGCCCTCAAGATCACCAAGATGGCGCTGAGGCTCCTCGAAGAGGACCAGGACCCCCTGCGGGCCGCCTGGTTCTGGGCCGAGCGCTCCTCCCTGGTCGCCGGCCTCGGCCGGGGCGACGGGTGGGAGGAGCTCGCCAAGGCGCAGGAGCTCGTCCAGGGACTGCCCCCCTCCCACGTCCACGCCCAGGTCCTGGTCCGGGCCGCGGGCTGGGGCATGCTCCACAACCCCGGCCCCGGCAACCTGGAGGCCGCCGAACGCGCCGTCGAGTACGCGCACATGGTGGGCGCCGAGGAGATCGAGCTCAACGCCCGCATCACCATGGGCTCCCTGCTCGCCGACTCCGGGGAACGCGACCGGGGCCTCGCGGTGATGGCCGAGGTGAAGGAACGGGCCACCGCACGCGGTTACTTCATGCTGGCGGGCCGGGCCCACATCAACCTCAGCTCCCAGCTGGAGAGTCTGGGAAGGTCCGCCGAGGCCGTGGAACTGGCCCAGCAGGGGGTCGAACTCGTCGGCCGGGCCCGGATGCTGGACATCCAGGCCTGGATGTTCGGGAACATGGCGGAGAGCCTCTACAGCCTGGGCCGCTGGGACGAGGCCGCAGAGGCGGCCCGGCGCACCCTGCGGGTCGGCCAGAGCGCCGCCCCGCGCGGTTCCGGCGCCGCCCGCCTGGCCTACCTGGCCCTCGCCCGGGGCGAGCTGAGCGAGACCGCGACGCAGCTCGCCGCGGCCCACGCCCATTTCGGCACGCACGACACCCAGCCCCAGCACCGGATACCCCTGTACCGCCTCGCCGTCGGACTGGCCGCGGGGGAGGGCCGGATCGCCGACGTGCGCACCGAGGTCGCCGAGGCGATCGCCGCGGGCTTCCCGCTCGGCCACCACCGTTACGCCTGGCCGCTGCTCCTCGCCGCGGCCACCGCGGAAGCCGACGCCCGGGGCCTGCCCGCCGCCGACGCCGGCCGCGACGCCGCCGTGGACGCCCTGCGCGCAGCCGCCCGGAACCTGGCCACCCCGGTGCCGGTGTGGGCCGCCCACGCCGAGTACCTCCGCGCCGAGCTGCGCCGGGCCGAAGGCAAGGACACCGTCCGCGACTGGACCTCGGTCGTGCAGGCGATCGCCCCGCTGGACCGCCCCTACCTGCTGGCCCGCGCCCGCCACCGGCTCGCCGAGGCCCGGCTGGCGGCCGGCTGCGACCGCGAACGGGCCGCGTGCCTGGTCCGGGACGCCTACGCCACCGCCGAGCGGCTGGGCGCCCGCCGGCTGAGTGAGTGCCTGGTGCTGCTCGCGCAGCGGGCCCGGCTCCCCCTCACCGCCCCCGAACCGGCCGGGCAGCCGGCCGCACCGGAGGCGGACCCGGTCGAGACGCTCGGCCTGACCAGCCGGGAGCGGGACGTGCTCCGGCTGGTCGCGACGGGAAGCACCAACCGGCAGATCGCCGAGGAGCTGTTCATCTCCCCGAAGACGGCGAGCGTGCACGTCTCGAACATCCTGGCCAAGCTGGGCGTCTCCGGCCGGGGTGAGGCGGCTGCCCTCGCCCACCGGCTGCGGCTGTTCGGCCCGGCCCTCCACCCGGCCCCGCCCGCCCCGGCGGTACCCAGCCGGCCGTGATGGCTGGGCCGACCGCCCCGGGAGCGGTCACCGCACCGTCAGTGTCAGGACCCTGTCGTCACCGGCGGACGGCGACCCGCGCCCGTCCGTCTCACTGGTGACCAGCAGCAACCTGTCCCCGCCCAGGGCCACCACCGTCCGCAGGCGGCCGTAAGTGCCCTGGAGGAAGGCTTCCGGCTGCGCCACCGGGGCCGCCCCCGACAAGGGGATCCGCCACAGCCGTTCGCCCTTCAAGGCCGCCATCCAGATCGAGCCCTGCGCCCACGCGATCCCGCTCGGCGAGGCCTCATCCGTCTTCCACACCGCCACCGGATCCCGCAGGCCGGGTCTGCCCGCCTTCCCCTCGGCCTCGGGCCAGCCGTAGTTGCCGCCCGGCTCGATGAGATTGAGCTCGTCCCAGGTGTGCTGCCCGAACTCGGTCGCCCACAGCCGTTTGTCCTGGTCCCAGGCCAGTCCCTGCACGTTGCGGTGGCCGTAGGAGTAGACGACGGAATCGGGCTCCGGATTGCCGTGCACCGGCTGACCGTCCGGGGTCATCCGCAGGATCTTCCCGCCGAGCGACTTCTTGTCCTGCGCCAGCCCGGTGTCACCCGTCTCCCCGGTCCCGGCGTAGAGCATCTTGTCCGGGCCGAAAGCGATCCGGCCGCCGTTGTGTATGACGCCCTTGGGGATGCCCCGCAAGATGGTGTCCGGAGCGCCCAATTGCTGTCCGGGTGCACGGTCGGGGTCGTACCGCATCCGGGCGATGCGGTTGTCCGACTCGGTCGTGAAGTACGCGTACACCAGATGGTCCGAGGCGAAGGAGGGGGACAGGGCCAGGCCCAGCAGTCCGCCCTCGCCGCCCGGAGCCACCCCCGGCACCTCGCCGATCTGCGTCACCGTGCCCGTGCCCACCCGCACCCTGCTGATGGTCCCTTTGTCCCGCGACGCCACCAGCAGGTCGCCCTCCGGCAATGGCGCCACGCCCCACGGCGACTCCAGGCCCTTGGCGACCTCACCCGTCACGGTCACCGACCCCTTCGCGGGCGGCGCCGGAGACTGCGGGGAACCGGACGGGCCGCCCGAGGCCGCCGTCGCCCGCGCGGTGGGCGCCGCGTCCGGTGGTGAGGTGCCCGGCCGCGCGGTGGAGCCGCCCGGCGGTGAACACCCGGCCGCCAGCAGGGCCCCGCACCCCGCCAGGGCGAAAGCCGCCAGTGCTCCTCGCGGCCGGGCGCGCGGGCCCTCGTAAGGCAGGTGCGGTGGCGGCACCCTCCCGGACCCTCGTGCCCGCTCACGGCCCCGCGCCGCCCCCGCCGGTCCCTGTCCGTATCGCATCGCCCTGCTCCCCTCCGGCCCTCCGACTGTGCCCTTCCATCTGACTCAACAGCCACGGCCCTACCCGAAGTTCCACCGCTCGTACACTCGATCGAGTGGATGTCCGGGCGGTCGGGGAGCGGCCCGGGGACGGCCCGGAAGTGGCCCCGGAGCGGCCCCGGAGCGCCGGCCGGGAGGGCCGGGGGCGCCCCTGAGCGGGCCCGCTCAGTCCCAGGCCCCCACCGCCGCCGGCAGCCCCGCTATCTCCGCCAGGTCGTCGGCCGTCAGCCGCACCTCCGCCGCCCGCGCGTTCTCCGCCGCCCAGTGCGCCCGGTCCGCGCCCGGCACCGGCACCACGTGCGGCCCCTGCGCCAGCACCCACGCCAACGCCACCTGCGCGGCGGTCACCTCGGGCCCGTGCCGCAGGGCCACCCGCCGCAGCCCCGCCACCAGTACCTGGTTCGAGGCCATCGCCTCCGCCGTGAACCGGGGGTGCCGGGCCCGCACGTCCTGCGGCTCGAAGCCCGCCCCCGGCCGCAGCGTCCCCGTCAGGAACCCGCTGCCCAGGGGCATCGCCGCCAGCACCCCCACCCCCCGGGCCGCACACCACGGCAGCAGCTGCCACGCCGCCTCCGGCGACCACACCGACAGCTCCGCCTGCACCGCGCTCACGGGGAACACCTGCTGCGCCCGCTCCAGGTGCCGCACGGTCGCCCGGTACTCCCGGTCCCCGCGCCGACCCGCCCCCGGGCCGGCCGCCGCCCCCAGCGCGCAGAACCCGAGCGCCCGCACCTTCCCCGCCCCCACCAGCTCCGCCATGGCGCCCCACGTCTCCTCCACCGGGACGTCGGGATCCACCCGGTGCAGCTGGTAGAGGTCTATGACGTCGGTCCGCAGCCGCCGCAGCGACGCGTCGCAGGCCCGCCGCACGTACCCCGGCCGGCCGTCGGCCACCACGTGCTGCTCACCCGCCCGCAGCCCCACCTTGGCGGACACGAAGGCATCGGAGCGCCGCTCCCGCAGCACGCGCCCGAGCACGAGCTCGTTGGTGTACGGCCCGTACACGTCGGCCGTGTCCAGCAGGCTGGCCCCCAGGTCCAGCGCCGTGTGCAGGGTGCGCAGCGACTCCTCGCCCCGCCGGTGCGAAGGTGCGTACCCCCAGCTCATCGGCATGCAGCCGAGCCCGATGGCGCCCACCGTCAGCGGTCCCGCCCCGATCGACCTGCGCTCCACCCCTGCGTCCCCCTCCCGGTCCGGCCCTCAAACTAACGGCTTGATCCCGATGCCTTCGCATAGCCTCGTGATCATGACTGCAACGACCGGGGACGTTTGGCTCCCCTTCCCCGCCGAAGACGTCGATGGTCTCCCCGACTGCTTCCGCTACCGGCTCTGGGACGGCGAGGAGCGGTTCCCGGCGGACCCGCGGCCCTGCGTCTTCTACGTGACGCCCTACATGAAGTCCCCGGCCGTGACCCTGCGCCCCCTGGCCGGCATGCCCGCGGTGCGCGTCGTGCAGACCCTGACGGCCGGCATCGACCACGTCCTCCCCGGCGTCGCCGGCCTGCCCTCCGGCGTACGGCTGTGCAACGCGCGCGGCGTCCACGAGGCGAGCACCGCCGAACTGGCCCTCACCCTGATCCTCGCGTCCCTGCGCGGCATCCCGGGCATGGTGCGCGGCCAGGACCGCGAGGAGTGGCGCTCCGGTTTCTACGAGGCGCTCGCCGACAAGTCCGTCCTGATCGTCGGCTACGGGTCGATCGGCGCGGCCGTCGAGGACCGCCTGGATCCGTTCGAATGCAGGCGGATCACGCGCGTCGCCCGCTCGGCCCGCTCGGTGCCGCGCGGTCCGGTGCACGCCCTCGCCGACCTGCCCCGGCTGCTGCCGGAGGCGGACGTGGTCATCCTGTGCACGCCGCTGACCGAGGAGAGCCGGGGCCTGGCGGACGCCGGGTTCCTCGGCCGCATGAAGGACGGCGCCCTGCTCGTCAACGTGGCCCGCGGACCGGTCGTCGACACCGGGGCACTGCTGGCGGAGCTGCGTGCGGGACGGCTGCGGGCGGCGCTCGACGTCACCGACCCGGAACCGCTGCCCGCCGGACACCCGCTCTGGCACGCCCCGAACCTCCTGATCACGCCTCACGTGGGCGGCAGCAGCAGCGCTTTCGAGCCACGGGCGAAGCGCCTCGTAGCCCGCCAGCTCACCCGTTTCGCCGCGGGGGAACCCGTGGAGAACACGGTGTTGATCACCGACTGAGGGCAGGATGGTGACCATGCGCGTTCGTGCGGGTGCGCGCAGTGGTCACAACCCTCTCGCTGGTCACGGAGAGTAGATGCTCTATGTCGCTGAGTGACGAAAGTGGTGTATCGTCCGGAAGAAGGGGCTGCGCCACGAACGTCTGGCGCTGGGGAGTGATCGGACCATTTGGGGGGCGACGGGCGATGCACGGCCAATGGACGAAGGATCCGCTGCGGCAAAGCCGCCGGAAGCGACGACGGGGTGTACCGGAACCAGTCGGCGAGGGGGACCGGTGAGCGCCCCGGGCGCCGCGCTCCTGACCCGCCCGCCCGGCGGCGGCGGAGGCCGGGGCAGGGGTCTGGCGATGCAGCTGCTCCTCGCCGGCGCCTGCGCCGGGTACGCCGTCGGATCCGCCCTCGGCTGGGGATCCAAACAAGTCGCCGACTTCATGGGCGACTTCGGGCTCAGCGGGGCCGCGTTACTCGCCGCCGTCTCCTGCTACGGATACGCGCGCACCATCGACCCGCGCGAGCGCCCCGCGTGGCTGCTCTTCGCCTTCTCGTCCCTCATGGGTGCATGCGGGAACGCCGTCTGGGGCTGGTACGAGGTGGTTCTCGGCGCCGAGGTGCCCAAGCACTCGCTCGCCGACTTCGCCTTCCTCTGCTTCGCGCCGCCCGCGATCGTGGGCCTGCTCGTCCTCGCCAAACGCCCGGTCACCCGTGCCGGATGGGTCTGCCTCGGGCTCGACTCCTGGCTCATCGGCGGCTCGCTCCTGACCCTGTCGTGGAGCCTGGCCCTCGCCAACGCCGCGCGCACCGCCCAGTCGGGCACCCCCAGCAGCGTGCTGAGCGCCGCGCTCACCCTCGCCTACCCGATCCTCGACATCGCGCTCGTCTCGATAGTCCTGGTGCTGCACTTCCGGCGCTCCGAGAGCAACCGGTCCGCCGTCAACACCGCCATTTCCGCGCTGGCCCTGACCGTGCTCAGCGACGCGCTGTTCACCTCACCGCTGCTCAGCGCCGAGTACAAGTCCGGTCAGCTGCTGGACGCCGGCTGGTTCGCCGGCTCGCTGCTGCTCGCGTACGCGCCCTGGGGCGCCCGGCGCAGCCACCCGGCGCCCGTCGTCGCCCGGCACCCCGGGGGAGACCGCCCGGTCAGCCGTCCCATCACCGGGTCGCTGACCGCCCTCACCCCGTACCTCGCCGCCGCCGTCTGCACGCTGGGCATCCTGTACAACGTCGTGGACGGCCGCAAAGTCGACCGCGTGGTCGTCTTCACCGGCTGCACCGTCGTGCTCGCCCTCGTCATCCGCCAGGGCATCATGCTCCTCGACAACATCGCGCTCACCCAGGAACTGGCCCAGAAGGAGAACCACTTCCGCTCCCTGGTCCAGGGTTCGAGCGACGTCATCATGATCGCCGCGCCCACGGGGACGCTGCGCTACGTCAGCCCCGCCGCCGCCGGGGTCTACGGCCGCGAGGCGGAGGACCTCGTCGGCACCGAACTGGCCGCCTTGATCCACCCCGACGACCTGGGCCGCGTGGTCCACGAGGTACGCCGCTTCCTCGCCACGCCGCCCGCCGAGGAGCCCACCACCCGCATCGAGTGCCGGTTCAAGTCGGGCGCCGGCGAATGGCTCAACGTGGAGTCCACCGTCAACCGCCACCAGGGCGGCCTCATCCTCAACAGCCGGGACGTCACCGAGCGGGTCCGCCTCCAGGCCCAGCTGCAGCACAGCGCCGAGCACGACGCCCTCACCGACCTGCCCAACCGGGCCCTGTTCACCCGCCGCGTCCGCCAGGCCCTCACCGGCCGCCGGGCCGGCGACCACAGCACCGCCGTGCTCTTCATCGACCTCGACGGCTTCAAGGCCGTCAACGACACCATCGGGCACCAGGCCGGCGACGAACTGCTCGTCGAGGCCGGGCGCCGCCTCCAGGACTCCGTCCGGGCCGGTGACACGGCGGCCCGTCTCGGCGGGGACGAGTTCGCCGCGTTGATCGTCGGTGACGGCAGCCGTGACCGCAGTGCCCGCGAGTACCAGGTGCGCGAGATCGCCGACCGGCTGCGCGCCACGCTGTCCCAGCCGTACCGGATCTCCGGGAGCGAGGTACGCGTCGCCGCCAGCATCGGGGTGGCCTTCGCGGATCCGGGCATCACCCCTTCGGACCTGATGCGCAACGCGGATCTGGCGATGTACCGGGCCAAGGCGGGCGGCAAGGACCGCGTCGAGCTGTACGCGCCGCAGATGCAGACCGAAGTCGTACGCAAGGCGGAGCTGGCCGGCCGGCTGCGCACCGCGCTCCACGAGGGCGAGTTCGCCCTGCTCCACCAGCCCGTGGTGTCGCTGGCCACCGGGGAGGTCACGGCGGTGGCCGCACAGGCCCGCTGGCGCTCCGCCCAGGGGATCCTCTTCACCCCGGCCGAGTTCCTGCGCGTCGCCGAGGCCGGCGAGGGCACGCGCGCCGCATCCCAAGGCGCCCCGGGCGCCTTCGCCGGGGCCGCGTCCGTACGCGCCGCCGAGCTGGGGCGCTGGCTGCTGGAGGAGGCCGTGGAGGCGGCCGCCGAGCGGCACCGGGCCGGGCACGACGTCCCGGTGGCCGTCCGGATGACCGCCGAACGGCTGCTGGACCGGGATGCGCCGGCGGCCTCGGTGGAAGCCCTGCTGACCCGCCACGGGCTGCCTTCCGGTTCGCTGGTGATCGAGCTCGCCGACAACGACCCCAGGGTCCCCTTCGACGAGCTGGAGCGGCGTCTGGCGGCCCTGCGCAGGCTCGGCGTGCTGATCGCCCTCGACGGCTTCGGCAGCGGCTACGCGGCCATCAGCGCCCTTCGCCGCCTGCCCGTCGACATGCTCAAGCTGGACCGCGGCCTGGTCGAGGGCGTGGTCGAGTCGGCCCGCCTCCACAAGATCACCGCAGGGCTCTTGCGGATCGCAAACGACCTCGGCATGCAGTCCGTGGCCGACGGGGTGGACCTGCCCGAGCAGGTGATGGCGCTGCGCTCGATGGGGTGCACCCACGGCCAGGGAATCGCCTTCTCCGGGCCACTCGACGAATACAGGCTGCGGCGCGCCCTCGTGCGCGGTACGTTCCCAGTACCGGGCGTGCTGGCCCAGCCGGCCTTGGCCGGTGGCTCACCCAGTGGCTCGATGGTCACCCTTAGAGGCTCACATAATGAGACGCCCGTCCCACCTACTTGACATCGACCTCCCGCCAGAGGGAGGGTCAATGCCATGCGCACCCGAATTCTCGTACTTGGAAAGCGCGTCGGCTGAAGCCGGGGTCGGTATGTCCCCGCTCCACAACGCCCGACGCGCTCCCCTCGCTTGCCTCCCGGCACGAGGGGTTTTTTGTTGCACTGGCACACGCCCCCGGCCACGGTCCGGGGGATCCCCGCTCCTCGTAAAACCCTCAGCTTCGAGAAGAGAATGCCGATGACCGACCAGGCCACCGGGGCCCACCATCCGCAGCCGCGGCCCCGTACGGGTGGACAGCAGTCCGCCGCAGTTGAGCACGTCACGGGTGCGCAGTCCCTCATCCGCTCTCTCGAAGAGGTGGGGTGCGACACCGTATTCGGCATCCCGGGCGGCGCCATCCTTCCCGCCTACGACCCGATGATGGACAGCAAGAAGGTCCGTCACATCCTGGTCCGCCACGAGCAGGGCGCCGGCCACGCCGCCACCGGCTACGCCCAGGCGACCGGCAAGGTCGGCGTCTGCATGGCCACCTCCGGCCCCGGCGCCACCAACCTGGTCACCCCGATCGCCGACGCCCACATGGACTCCGTCCCGCTGGTCGCGATCACCGGCCAGGTCTCCTCCAAGGCGATCGGCACCGACGCATTCCAGGAGGCGGACATCGTCGGCATCACCATGCCGATCACCAAGCACAACTTCCTGGTCACCAAGGCCGAGGACATCCCGCGGACGATCTCCGAGGCGTTCCACATCGCCTCCACCGGCCGCCCCGGCCCGGTCCTGGTCGACATCGCCAAGGACGCGCTCCAGGCGAAGACGACCTTCTCCTGGCCGCCCGCCCACGACCTGCCCGGCTACCGGCCGGTCACCAAGCCGCACGCCAAGCAGATCCGCGAGGCCGCCAAGCTCATCTGCCAGGCCAAGCGCCCGGTCCTGTACGTCGGCGGCGGTGTCATGAAGTCCGGCGCGACCGCCGAGCTCAAGGTCCTCGCCGAGCTGACCGGCGTCCCGGTCTGCACCACCCTGATGGCGCTCGGCTCGTTCCCCGACAGCCACCCCCTGCACGTCGGCATGCCCGGTATGCACGGCTCGGTCACCGGCGTCACGGCGCTGCAGAAGTCGGACCTGCTGATCGCCCTCGGTACCCGCTTCGACGACCGCGTCACCGGCAAGCTGGACAGCTTCGCCCCCTTCGCGAAGGTCATCCACGCGGACATCGACCCCGCGGAGATCGGCAAGAACCGCGAGGTGGACGTCCCGATTGTCGGCGACGCCCGCGAGGTCATCGCCGACCTGATCCAGGCCGTCCAGGCCGAGCACACCGAGGGCAACGCCGGCGACTACAGCGCCTGGTGGAAGGACCTCAACCGCTGGCGCGAGACGTACCCGCTGGGCTACGACCTGCCTTCGGACGGCATGCTCTCCCCGCAGCAGGTCATCCAGCGCATCGGCGAACTGGCCCCCGAACACACGATCTACGCTGCCGGCGTCGGCCAGCACCAGATGTGGGCCTCGCACTTCGTCAACTACGAGGAGCCCCGTACCTGGCTGAACTCCGGCGGCGCCGGAACCATGGGCTACGCCGTCCCGGCCGCCATGGGCGCCAAGGTCGGCATGCCCGAGCGCACCGTCTGGGCGATCGACGGCGACGGCTGCTTCCAGATGACCAACCAGGAACTGGTCACCTGCGCGCTGAACAACATCCCGATCAAGGTCGCGATCATCAACAACGGCGCGCTGGGCATGGTCCGCCAGTGGCAGACCCTGTTCTACAACCAGCGGTACTCCAACACCGTCCTGCACGCGGACGAGACCGGCCACGACACCGTCGGCTCCCAGCTCGGAGAGTCCGTCGCCCCCCGCCAGGGCACCCGCGTCCCGGACTTCGTCAAGCTGTCCGAGGCCATGGGCTGCGTCGCCCTGCGCTGTGAGGACCCGGCCGACCTGGACCGTGTCATCGCCGAGGCCAACGCGATCAACGACCGTACGGTGGTCGTCGACTTCATCGTCCACGAGGACGCCATGGTGTGGCCGATGGTCGCCGCCGGCACCTCCAACGACGAGGTCATGGCAGCCCGGGGCGTCCGTCCCGACTTCGGCGACAACGAAGACGACTGAGCCGAGAGAGCCGAGAGAGAGAACGCCCCACATGTCCAAGCACACGCTCTCCGTCCTGGTCGAGAACACGCCCGGCATCCTCGCCAGGATCGCCGCGCTGTTCTCCCGCCGCGGGTTCAACATCGACTCCCTCGCGGTCGGCGTCACCGAGCACCCCGACATCTCCCGCATCACCATCGTCGTGAACGTCGAGGACCTTCCGCTGGAGCAGGTGACCAAGCAGCTGAACAAGCTGGTGAACGTGCTCAAGATCGTCGAGCTGGAACCGCACAGCGCCATCGAGCGCGAACTCGTTCTGGTGAAGGTCCGCGCCGACAACGAGACCCGCTCGCAGATCGTCGAGATCGTCCAGCTGTTCCGTGCCAAGACGGTCGACGTCTCCCCGGAGGCCGTCACCATCGAGGCGACCGGTGGCAGCGACAAGCTCGGCGCCATGCTCAAGATGCTGGAGCCCTTCGGCATCAAGGAGCTCGTGCAGTCCGGCACGATCGCCATAGGGCGTGGCGGCCGGTCCATCACGGACCGCAGCCTGCGCGCGCTCGACCGCAGCGCCTGACCGATCGCCCCGCGCGGCGGCCCCCCGATGTGACTCGCCGGTGACCCGGCGACGACACGCAAGCCGCCCGCATGGCGAGACCGAGAAACTCACATTCCGTTCCCCGCCGTACGGTGGGAGCAACACCAGCGCACCAAGGAGATATCCCAGTGGCCGAGCTGTTCTACGAGAACGACGCCGACCTGTCCATCATCGCGGGCCGCAAGGTCGCGGTCATCGGCTACGGCAGCCAGGGCCACGCCCACGCGCTGTCGCTGCGCGACTCCGGCGTCCCTGTCGTGGTCGGTCTGAAGGAAGGCTCTAAGTCCAAGGCCAAGGCCGAGGAGCAGGGCCTCAAGGTCCTCCCCGTGGCCGAGGCCGCCGAGTGGGCCGACGTCATCATGATCCTGACCCCGGACCCGCTCCAGGCCGAGATCTACGAGGAGTCCGTCAAGGACCACCTCAAGGACGGCGACGCGCTCTTCTTCGGTCACGGTTTCAACGTCCGCTACGGCTTCATCAAGCCCCCGGCCAACGTGGACGTCGCCCTCGTCGCGCCGAAGGGCCCGGGCCACCTGGTCCGCCGCCAGTACGAGGAAGGCCGCGGCGTGCCCTGCATCGCCGCCGTCGAGCAGGACTACACCGGCAACGCCTTCGCCCTCGCGCTCTCGTACGCGGCCGGTATCGGCGGCACCCGCGCCGGCGTCATCAAGACGACCTTCACCGAGGAGACCGAGACCGACCTGTTCGGCGAGCAGGCCGTCCTCTGCGGTGGCGCGTCCGCCCTGGTCAAGGCCGGTTTCGAGACCCTGACCGAGGCCGGCTACCAGCCGGAGATCGCGTACTTCGAGTGCCTGCACGAGCTCAAGCTCATCGTGGACCTCATGTACGAGGGCGGCCTGGAGAAGATGCGCTGGTCGGTCTCCGAGACCGCCGAGTGGGGCGACTACATCACCGGCCCCCGCATCATCACGGACGCCACCAAGGCCGAGATGAAGAAGGTCCTCGCGGAGATCCAGAGCGGCGAGTTCGCCAACACCTGGATGGCCGAGTACAAGGCCGGTCTGCCGAAGTACAACGAGTACAAGAAGGCCGACGAGGCGCACCTGCTGGAGACCACCGGCAAGAAGCTGCGCAAGCTGATGAGCTGGGTCGACAACGACGAGAGCTGATCCGGTGAGGCGGCGGGTCCGGGACCGTGTCCCGGCCCCGCCGCACACCACCGGCCCCGGCCGCCGCGGTGTCACCGCGCAGCCGATCAGGCCGGATCGGTACCCTCCGAAGCCGCCGATTGTCCACCCCGGCCAATCACGGACGGGTGATCCTTCCGTACAGGCGGAGTTCCGGCCCGGAAGCGCTACTACACTGCTCAACACAACGCGTCAGGCCCACAGTGTCGTGCGTCTTCCACGCGGCTACCCCCTCCACCGCCTGCGGCCGTCGGGACGGCCGTCCGCACTGGACTTGTGAGGACCCACGTGAGCTCGAAACCTGTCGTACTCATCGCCGAAGAGCTGTCGCCCGCCACCGTGGACGCGCTCGGCCCTGACTTCGAGATCCGGCACGTCAACGGAGCCGACCGCGCGGAACTGCTGCCCGCGATCGCGGACGTCGACGCGATCCTGGTGCGCTCCGCCACCAAGGTCGACGCCGAGGCCATCGCCGCCGCGAAGAAGCTCAAGGTCGTCGCCCGCGCCGGTGTCGGCCTGGACAACGTCGACGTCTCCGCCGCCACCAAGGCCGGCGTGATGGTCGTGAACGCGCCGACCTCGAACATCGTGACCGCCGCCGAACTGGCCTGCGGCCTGCTCGTCGCCACCGCCCGCAACATCCCGCAGGCCAACACCGCCCTCAAGAACGGCGAGTGGAAGCGGAACAAGTACACCGGCGTCGAGCTGAGCGAGAAGACCCTCGGTGTCGTCGGCCTCGGCCGCATCGGCGTCCTCGTCGCCCAGCGCATGTCCGCCTTCGGCATGAAGGTCGTCGCGTACGACCCCTACGTACAGCCCGCGCGCGCCGCCCAGATGGGCGTCAAGATGCTGACGCTGGACGAGCTGCTGGAGGTCGCGGACTTCATCACCGTGCACCTGCCCAAGACCCCCGAGACCCTCGGTCTCATCGGGGACGAGGCCCTGCACAAGGTGAAGCCGTCCGTCCGCATCGTCAACGCCGCCCGCGGCGGGATCGTGGACGAGGCCGCGCTGTACTCCGCCATCAAGGAGGGCCGCGTCGCCGGCGCCGGCCTGGACGTGTACGCGAAGGAACCCTGCACGGACTCCCCGCTGTTCGAGCTCGACCAGGTCGTCTGCACCCCGCACCTCGGCGCGTCCACGGACGAGGCCCAGGAGAAGGCCGGTGTCTCGGTCGCCAAGTCGGTGCGCCTCGCCCTCGCCGGTGAGCTCGTGCCCGACGCGGTCAACGTCCAGGGCGGCGTCATCGCCGAGGACGTGCGTCCCGGTCTGCCGCTCGCCGAGAAGCTCGGCCGCATCTTCACCGCCCTCGCGGGCGAGGTCGCGGTCCGCCTCGACGTCGAGGTCTGCGGCGAGATCACCCAGCACGACGTCAAGGTGCTGGAACTCTCCGCCCTCAAGGGTGTGTTCGAGGACGTCGTCGACGAGACGGTCTCCTACGTCAACGCGCCGCTGTTCGCGCAGGAGCGCGGCGTCGAGGTCCGGCTGACCACCAGCTCGGAGTCCCCGGACCACCGCAACGTGGTGACCGTGCGCGGCACCCTGTCGGACGGTCAGGAGATCTCGGTCTCCGGCACGCTCGCGGGCCCCAAGCACCTGCAGAAGATCGTCGGCATCGGCGAGTACGACCTCGACCTCGCGCTCGCCGACCAGATGATCGTCCTGCGCTACGCCGACCGCCCGGGCGTCGTCGGCACCGTCGGCCGCATCCTCGGCGAAGCCGGCCTGAACATCGCGGGCATGCAGGTCGCCCGCGCCGAGGAGGGCGGCGAGGCGCTCGGCGTCCTCACCGTCGACGCGGAGGTCCCGGCCAACGTCCTCGCGGACATCGCCGCCGAGATCGGCGCCGTCTCGGCGCGCACGGTCAGCCTCACCTGATCTGCCGTACGCGCGGCGGAAGGGCCCGGGTTCCCCCGGGCCCTTCCGCTTTTTTCGTGTACGAGGCTCAGTGGACGAGGGCTCCGGGACCCTCGGCCGGCTCCGCCTCGGCCGGGGCAGGAGCGGCGATGCCCCGCATCGAGACCACCGCGAGCACCGCCGCCGCGAGCAGCAACGCCGTGCCGCCCCAGGCCGCGTACCGCATCCCGTGGACGAAGGCCTCCCGGGCCACCGTGAGGACCTGCCCGCCCGCCTCCCCGCCGAGCCGCTGGGCCACCGCGACCGCGCCGCCCAGGGTCTCCCGTACGGCGGGGTCCGAGCCGGCCAGGTCACCGCGGTAGACGGCGGTGCCGAGGCTGCCGAGGAGCGCCATCCCGAGGGCCCCGCCGAACTCCTGGCCCGTCTCCAGCAGGGAGGCGGCCGAACCGGCCTTCTCGGCGGGGGCCGAACCCAGCGCCATGTCGGAGACGAGGGACATCACCGTCACGATGCCGGAGGCGAGGACGCCGGCCGCGACCAGCAGCAGCCACAGCGAGTCGGTGTCGAGGAGCCCCATCAGGGCGAATCCGACCGCGGCGAGGACGAACCCGCCGGCGATGACGTGGGCCCGGTCGGTCTTCTGGGCGAGGGCCGCTCCGACGGGGGCGGCGGCGCCGATGGCCAGCGAGGGGGCGAGGCTCCACAGGGCCGCTTCGAGGGTGCCCATGCCCAGGACCGACTGGAGGTACTGGGTGGTGAAGTAGGCCGAACCCATCATGGCGAAGGCGGCGACGGTGTTGAGGCCGATGCCGGCGCCGAAGCCGCGGCCCCGGAAGAGCGCCCGGCTGATCATGGCGTCCTCACGGGTGCGCTGGCGGCGCAGGAAGACGTAGCCGAAGACCAGGCCGACCGCGACGCAGCCGAGGTAGAGCGGCTCGAAGCCCTCGGCGGCGATCTCCTTGAGGCCGTACACCAGCGGCAGGACGGCGGCCATCGAGAGCGGGACGCTCAGCAGGTCGAAGCGGCCGGGGGCCGGGTCCTTGAACTCCGGGACCAGCACGGGGACCAGGAGCAGCAGGAGCAGCATCGCGGGGACGTTGATGAGGAAGACCGAACCCCACCAGAAGTGGTTCAGCATCAGGCCGCTCATCACGGAACCGAGTGCGATGCCGCCGGTCATGACGCCGGACCAGATCGCGATGGCCTGGCCGCGCTGCTTGTCGTCCTGGAAGAGGTTGCGCACCAGCGCCAGCGTGGACGGCATCAGGGTCGCACCGCCGATGCCGAGGAGGACGCGGGCCGCGATGAGCATCTCGGGGCTGGTGGCGTAGGCGGCGCCGACGGAGGCGAGGCCGAAGGCGGCCGCGCCCATCAGCAGCAGCTTGCGGCGGCCGATCCGGTCGCCCAGCGAACCCATGGTGATGAGGAGTCCGGAGAGGGCGAAGGCGTAGCTGTCGAAGATCCACAGCTGCTGGGTCGCGCTCGGGTCCAGCTGCCGGGTGATGGCGGGGATGGCGAAGTAGAGGACGGATACGTCCATCGAGACCAGGAGCAGGGGCAGCACGAGGACGGTGAAGGCGATCCATTCACGGCGGCCGGCGAGGCGTGCTGTAGCAGCGGGGTTCGTCATGAGAAGAAATGTACAGACGTCATAAACGCTTGTCTAGTACGACTGTGTGGAACGTTTGTCAGAGACGCTCGTCTAGGACGCTTGTCTTGTTATGCTGCGGCCATGGGACATCGTGAAGATCTGCTCGTGGGCGCGAAGAAGTGCCTGATGGAGAAGGGTTTCGTGCGGACCACCGCGCGCGACATCGTCAACGCCTCGGGTACCAACCTGGCGTCCATCGGTTACCACTACGGCTCCAAGGACGCGCTGCTGACCCAGGCCTACATCGAACTCATCCAGCAGTGGGGCGACACCTGGACGGCCGACCGGGTCGGCGAGGACGGCTCGCTGGAACGGTTCCGCTCGGTGTGGGAGGGCGTCGTGTCCGGGCACGAGCAGAGCGGCCCGCTGTGGGCGGCGAGCATGGAGGTCGCACTCGGCGGCGAGCGGCTGCCGCAGCTGCGCCAACTCCTCGCCGCCTCGCAGGGCGAGGGGCGCAAGGGCATGATCGCGCTGATGACGGGCCGGCCGGAGGACGAGCTGACGGACCGGGACGTACGCACGCTCGGAGCGTTCTACCAGGCGCTCCTGAACGGCCTGATGATCCAGTGGATCTTCGATCCCGAGTCGGCGGCCACGGCCGAGGAGTTCACCGAGGGCATGCGCATGGCCGCCGAGGGCATCTTCCGGGCCGCGGGGGGACAGGCGAAGGGCGACGACGGCGCGTAGCGGGCCGGGCGGGCGGCGAAGCCGGGGGATGCCAGGGAGCCGGGGGATGCCAGGGGGCCGGGGGAAAACCATGCGGCGCCCCGTCATGCCGTGTGGCTATCGTCGCTGGTCACCCCTTAAGGAGGCCAAAGTGGCGGACTGGACCACCACCCCTGTCGGACCCCACATCCTGCGCGGTGCGCTCGAACTGGAGCGCACCGCGCACGGCTTGCTCCCCCACCGGCTGCCGGGCTGGGCGCGCAGGCAGTGCCCCGACCCCTACCTCGCGATGGTCGAGTCCCAGCCCTCCGGTGTCCGCCTCGCGTTCCGCAGTCGCACCACCGCCGTCGAACTGGACGTCCTGCCCACGAAGGTGGCCTATCGGGGCGCCCCGGCGCAGCCGGACGGCGTGTACGAACTGGTCGTCGACGGCCGCGTGACGGCCCGGGCCGCCGCCGTCGGCGGGAACGTGCTCACCGTCGACATGGCGACCGGATCCACGGTGACCGAGCCCGGGCCGGTCGCCACCGTCCGGTTCACCGGGCTGGCCGCCGCGGAGAAGGACATCGAGATCTGGCTGCCCCAGGCGGAGATCACCGAGCTGGTGGCCCTGCGCACCGACGCGCCCGTCGGGGAGGCGGCCGGCCACGGCCGCAGGGTGTGGCTGCACCACGGCAGTTCGATCAGCCACGGTTCGAGGGACTCCGGTCCGACCGGGACGTGGCCGGCCGTCGCCGCGCGCGCGGGCGGCGTGGAGCTGATCAACCTCGGATTCGGCGGCAACGCCCTGCTCGACCCGTTCACCGCCCGGGCCATGCGGGACACCCCCGCCGACCTGATCAGCGTCAAGATCGGCATCAACCTGGTCAACACCGACCTGATGCGGCTGCGCGCCTTCGGTCCGGCGGTCCACGGCTTCCTCGACACCCTCCGCGAGGGGCACCCGAGCGTGCCGCTGCTCGTCGTCTCGCCGATCCTGTGCCCGGTCCAGGAGGACACTCCCGGGCCCCTCGCGCCGGAGTTCGAGGGCGGGACGTTGAGGTTCCGGGCGACGGGCGACCCGGCGGAGCGGGCCGCCGGGCGGCTGACGCTCAACGTCATCCGTGACGAGCTGGCCCGGATCACCGCGGCCCGGGCGGCGCAGGACCCCCACCTGCACTACCTGGACGGCCGCGCCCTCTACGGCGAGCCGGACCTCGCCGGCCTCCCCCTCCCGGACGGCATCCACCCCGACGCCACCGGCCACCGCCGCATCGGCGAACGCTTCGCGGAACACGCCTTCGGAGCCGGCGGCCCGTTCGCGGCCAAGTGACCGCCCCGGTCAGCGCAGGCGGGCCGTTTTGAGGGCCATGTGGAGCAGGAGGCGGTCCTCGCCCTCGTCCAGGTCGAGGCCCGTCAGGTGCTCCACTCTGCCCAGGCGGTAGTACAGGGTCTGGCGGTGGATGCCGAGGGCGGCTGCCGCGCGGCCGGCTTGGCCCGCGCAGTCGAGGAAGACCTCCGCCGTGCGGGCCAGTTCGCGGTGGGCGGGGGCGAGGAGTGCGCGGGTCGCCGGGTCGTCCGGCGGGGTCGTCGCCAGGGTGGCCAGCATCCGGTACGGGCCGATCGCCGACCAGCGGGCCACCGGGCCGAGCCGGGGCTGCGCGGCCGCCGCCCGGGCCGCGGCCCAGGCCTGGGACCAGGCGTCGGCGAGCCCCGCCGTCCCGCGACGGGGCTCCGCGATCCCGGCGGTGGCCGCGGCGGTGTCCCGGGGCAGCAGCCGGGCCGCCACCGTCTCTGCCGGGGTCAGCGCGTCCGCCGAGCGGAGCCTGACCAGCACGGCCAGCCCCGGCGGCCCCGGGGACGGGGCCACGCACACCGCCGCCGCGCCCGCCACCGAGCCCGGCGCCTCCGCGGCCCACGGGGTCAGGCACACCACGGTGTGCAGGCCGTCCCCGTCCGGGCCGAGGGCGGAGCGCAGCGCGGCCTCCGCCATCTCCCGCTCCCAGCCCCGCCCGGCGGTGAGGGCGGTACGGAACTCCCGCGAGAGGTCCGCCCCCGCCCTGGCCTCCTGCGCGAGCAGCACCCCGATCCGCTCGGCGACCTCCATGGCGGAGGCCAGCGCCGCCGGGCCGGGTCCCTCGCCGGATCCGGGCTCCGGATCCAGGAGCCACACGTAGCCCTGCACGATGCCCCGGTACCGCACGGGGAGGCAGGTCCGGCCCCGGAGCACCCCCGCGTCGGGCGCCGCCGGGATCCGTACCGGTCCGGTGGCGCGGGCGATGCCGAACGCCTCGAACCAGGCGCGGACGGCCGCGGTGGACTGCCGGGTGAGGATCGAACGGGTCCGTACCGGGTCCATGGCGAGATCGTCGTCGCTGTCGTGCGCGCCGAAGGCGATGAGGCGGAAGTCCCGGTTCTCCAGCGTCGCCGGGGCGCCGACCAGCGCCGAGATCTCGTCCACCAGGTCCTGGTAATCGCCCTTCACCCGCACATTCTCCCACCCTGCGCACCGGTCGTCAGACATATGTATGAGATAGCCGCCACGGATGCGTGACAGCTGTCGATAGCAGAGGATCGTGGAGATCCTTAGGTTTCACGGTGGTTTTACTTGCGTTTTTCTTACGTCCTCCGCCCATCCGGCGACGGATCGTATGTCCGCTTCTGCCACCCGTTGGAGGTGCCCCGTGCTGGGTCCCGCGATCCTCGCCGCGTCGCGCAGCGACAAGATGCGCCGAATCGTCTCTGCCGCCCCCGTGACCAAGCCCGTGGTGAACCGGTTCATCCCCGGTGAGACGGTCGACCAGGTCATCCCGATCGTCGAAGACCTCACGCGCAAGGGCCTTGAGGTCACCCTCGACGTGGTCGGCGAGGACATCACCACCGTGGAGCAGTCCCACGCCGCGCGGGACGCCTACCTGGAGCTGATCGAGCGGCTCGGCGCCCTCGGTCTGGGCGACAAGGCCGAGATGTCCGTCAAGCTGTCCATGTTCGGACAGGCGCTGGAGGGCGGTCACGAGCTGGCGCTCGCCAACGTCCGCCCCGTCGTCGAGGCCGCCGCCGCCATCGGCACCACCGTCACCCTGGACGCCGAGGACCACACCACCCTCGACTCGATGTTCGCCATCCACGAGGAGCTGCGCCGCGACTTCCCGCAGACCGGCTGCGTGATCCAGGCCTACCTCTTCCGCACCGAGGCCGACGCCCGGCGCCTCGCCGCCGCCGGCAGCCGCGTGCGCATCGTCAAGGGTGCCTACAAGGAGCCCGCCGAGGTCGCCTACCAGGACAAAGCCGAGATCGACAAGGCGTACGTCCGGATCATGAAAGTCCTGATGGAGGGCGAGGGGTACCCGATGATCGGGTCCCACGACCCGCGTCTGATCGCCATCGCACAGGAGCTCGCGCGGGCGGCCGGGCGCAAACTGGACGAGTACGAGTTCCAGATGCTGTACGGCATCCGCGGCGAAGAGCACCTGCGGCTGGCCGCCGAGGGCCACCGGATGCGTGTCTACACCGCCTACGGGACGGACTGGTACGGCTACTTCATGCGCCGCCTGGCGGAGAAGCCGGCCAACCTCCTCTTCTTCCTCCGCTCGATGATCACCAAGAACTAGGTCCAGAACTAGCTCAAGGAGTTACCAGCCCCATGGATGCTGTGACCCAGGTCCCCGCGCCGGTCAACGAGCCGGTCCACTCGTACGCCCCCGGCAGCCCGGAGCGCGCACGTCTCGAAATCCAGCTCAAGCAGCTGTCCGAGAACCCGGTCGACCTCCCCATGACGATCAACGGCGTCAAGCGGATGGGCGGCGGCGAGCGCTTCGACGTCGTGCAGCCGCACGACCACAAGTCGGTGCTCGGCACCTACGCCAACGCCACCGAGGCCGACGCCCAGGAGGCCGTCGACGCCGCCCTGGCCGCCGCCCCGGCCTGGCGCGCGATGTCCTTCGACGACCGCGCCGCGATCATCCTGCGCGCCGCCGACCTGCTGGCCGGTCCCTGGCGCGAGAAGCTGGCCGCGTCCACGATGCTCGGCCAGTCGAAGACCGCCCAGCAGGCCGAGATCGACACCCCCTGCGAGCTCGTCGACTTCTGGCGCTTCAACGTCCACTTCGCCCGCCAGATCCTGGCGGAGCAGCCGGCCGCGAACAGCGCCGGCGTGTGGAACCGCAGCGACCACCGCCCGCTCGAAGGCTTCGTCTACGCGATCACCCCGTTCAACTTCACGGCCATCGCCGGCAACCTGCCGACCGCCCCGGCCCTGATGGGCAACGTGGTCGTGTGGAAGCCGTCCCCGACGCAGACGCACTCCGCGGTCCTGCTGATGGAGCTCCTGGAGGCGGCCGGTCTGCCCAAGGGCGTCATCAACCTGGTGACCGGCGACGGCATCGCCGTCTCCGAGGTGGCCCTGAACCACCCCGAGCTGGCGGGCATCCACTTCACCGGCTCGACCAAGACCTTCCAGTACCTGTGGAAGACGGTCGGCAACAACATCGAGAAGTACCGCTCCTACCCGCGCCTGGTCGGCGAGACCGGCGGCAAGGACTTCGTCGTCGCGCACCCGTCCGCGGACCGCGACATCCTCAAGACGGCCCTGACCCGCGGCTCCTTCGAGTTCCAGGGCCAGAAGTGCTCGGCCTCCTCCCGCGCCTACATCCCGGCGTCGATCTGGAACGACGGCTTCAAGGAGGCCTTCGCGGCCGAGGTCGACGGCATCGCCATGGGTGACGTCCGCGACCTGACGAACTTCATCGGCGCCGTCATCGACGAGCGCTCGTTCGCCAAGAACAAGGCCGCCATCGACCGCGCCAAGGCCGACCCGACCTGCACCATCGTCGCGGGCGGCACGTACGACGACTCGGAGGGCTACTTCGTCCGCCCGACCGTCATCGCGTGCACGGACCCGGCGAACGAGGTCTTCACGACCGAGTACTTCGGCCCGATCCTGGCCGTCCACGTCTACGAGGACGAGCAGTTCGACGCGATGCTGGAGCAGATGGAGTCGGTGTCGGCGTACGCCCTGACCGGCGCCGTCATCGCGCAGGACCGCTACGCGGTGGCCGACGCGATGGACAAGCTCCGCTTCGCGGCGGGCAACTTCTACATCAACGACAAGTCGACCGGCGCCGTCGTCGGCCAGCAGCCCTTCGGCGGCGGCCGTGCCTCGGGTACGAACGACAAGGCCGGCGCGGCGTCGAACCTGCTGCGCTGGACCTCGACCCGCTCCATCAAGGAGACGCTGGTCCCGCCCACGGACTACGCGTACCCCCACATGGGCTGACGGCCCCCCGCTGAACCCCGCCCCCGTTCCGGTACCCCCAAGTCCGGATCGGGGGCGGTTTCCATGTCCGGGAGAGCGGGGTCACGGCACGAGCACCACCTTGCCGAGGTTGCGGCGCCGCTCGACCACCGTGTGCGCGCGGGCCGCCTCGGCCAGCGGGATCTCCTCGTGGACCGACGCGCGCAGGGTGCCCGCGTCCCGCATCTGCCACACCTCGCGCAGCCAGCGGGCGTACAGCGCCGGCTTGCCGAGGGCGATGGCCCGCATCTGGAAGCCGATCACCGACGCGCCGCGGACCAGCAGCTCGTACGCCTCCACCGTGCCGCCGCCGGAGCCGAAGGCCACCAGGCGGCCGCCGGGCGCGAGGGCGCGTACGGCGGGGGAGAGCAGGTCGCCTCCGACGCCGTCCAGGACGATGTCGTACGGGTCTCCCCAGTCGTCGTCCCGGTACAGCACGACCTCGTCGGCGCCGAGGGAGCGGACGAAGTCCCCCTTGGCGGGGTCGCTGACGGCGGCCACCACCCGCCCGGCGCCACCCGCCCTGGCGTACTGGAGCGCGAGCGTGCCGGTGGCGCTGGCCGCCGCCGTCACCAGGACCGACTCGCCGGGCTCCGGGCGGGCGGCCTCGTACGCCCCGCGCGCCACCAGGCCGCTGCGCACGAGGGCGATCGCCTCGACGGCGCTCGCGCCGTCGGGGACGCGTGAGGCCATGGCGGTGTGCAGGACGGCGAACTCCGCGTAGGCCTGGGCGAAGCAGAGTCCGGTGACGCGGTCGCCGACGGCGAAGCCCGTCACGCCGGCGCCGAGGGCCTCCACGGTGCCGGCGACCTCGCCGCCCAGCGGCATCGGCTCGCTGCTCTCGCGCACCTTGCGGACGGTGGGCAGGGTGACGCCGATCGCCTCCACGCGGACCAGCAGCTCGCCGGCCGACGGGCGGGGGACTTCGGCTTCCTCGCCGAACAGCACCTCGGGGCCGCCGTTGACCTCGTACCGGACACGCAGCACGGAACCTCCCTCGATCGATTTCGTTGGATGTCCCAACGGTAACGGAGATCGTGGGGATGTCCAACGGTTTCTCGATAGGCTGTGCCCATGAACCCCGCGCCCAAGACCTCAGCGCTCGCCCACATCCAGACCCTGCCGAGCTGGCTCGTCGGCCGGGTGGCCGCCCACGGGCGGGCCCTGGTCGCCGACGCGCTCGCCACGGAGGGGCTCAAGCTCGCGCACCACGCGGTACTCGCGGCGACGGACGAGTACGGCCCCCTCGCCCAGGCCGACCTGGGCCGCCGGCTCGCCATCGACCCCAAGGACCTCGTCGGCCTGCTCAACCACCTCCAGGGCGCGGGCCTCGTCCTGCGCACGCCGGATCCCGCCGACCGCCGCAAGAACGCCGTCAGCCTCACCCCGGCCGGTGCGGACACCCTGGCCCGCTGCACGGCCCTGGCGCAGGCGGCGAACGCCGAGTTCCTCGCGCCGCTGGAACCGGCGGAGCGGGACACCCTGCTGGCGCTGCTCGGCCGGCTCCACGAGGCCTCGTACCGGATCCACGACGCCCCATAGGGGCGGCCTGGGGCCCTCAGACCTCGACCAGGACCTGGTCCAGGGACTTGCGCACCAGGTCCGGGACCTCGCAGTCGTCCGCGGGGTAGCCGACCGGGATGACGGCGAAGGCCTTCTCGTTAGCCGGGCGGTCCAGGACCTGGGAGAGGAACCGCATCGGGCTCGGGGTGTGGACCAGCGCCGCAAGACCGCTGAGGTGGAGCGCTGACAGCAGCATGCCGACCGCGATGCCGACCGACTCGTCGACGTAGTAGTGCTTGTGTTTCGTGCCGTCCGGCCCCAGCCAGTAGCGCTGCTGGAAGACCACGACCAGGGCGGGGGCGTCAGTGAGGTGGGTCTTGACGGCGTCCGTGCCGATCGGGCGCAGCGCGGCGAGCCACTCCTCGCCGAGGCGGCCGTCGTAGGAGACCTGCTCCTCCCGCTCCGCCGCGGCGCGGATCTGCCGGCGGACGTCCGGGTCCTTGACCAGGACGAACGTCCACGGCTGCTGGTGCGCGCCGGAGGGGGCGGTCGCGGCGCAGGCGATGGCGTCCCGGACGGCCTGCTCCGGCACGGGGTCGGTGGAGAAGTGGCGTACGGTCCGCCGCTCGTCCATCCGCGCCCGCAACTGCGCGGCGCGCGCGAGGGATTCGGTGCTCGGCATCCGCTCGGGCCGGTAGGGGACGGGCCGGTAGGGATCGCCGTGGGTCGGGGTCCACTGCTGGGTCTCGGGAGCCATGCAGCGAGTGTGCGCGGGCGGCCGCGGGGAGGCCAGGGCCGTGCCGGTCGATCCCTGGCCGGGAGACACTGGTTCCATGACCGATACACGGACAGTCCTCGCGCACACCTCCCAACTGGCGCCCGGCGCGCTGGAGGAGGTCCGGGCGCTGCTGGACGCCGCGTTCGACGGGGACTTCGCCGACGAGGACTTCGAGCACGCGCTCGGCGGGATGCACGCCCTGGTGCACGAGGGCGGCGAACTCGTCGCGCACGGGAGCGTGGTCCAGCGGCGGGTGCTGCACCGGGGGCGGGCCCTGCGCACCGGGTACGTCGAGGCCGTGGCCGTCCGGGCGGACCGGCGGCGCAGCGGGATCGGGAGCGCCGTGATGGCCGGCCTGGAGGCGGTCATCGGACGGGCCTACGTGCTCGGCGCCCTCTCGGCGTCGCAGGACGGCGCCCGGCTCTACCTCGGCCGGGGCTGGTCGGTGTGGCCGGGACCGATCGGGGTGCTCGCCCCCGAGGGGGCGGTGCGGCTTCCCGACGAGGAGGGGTCCACGTACGTGTGGTCGCCGCCCGGCGGGGTCCGGCTGGACCCGGCCGGGCGGCTCGACTTCGACTGGCGCGACGGGGACGTCCTGTAGGCGGGACGCCCTCCGGGCGGGGCGCGCTCCGGCCGGCCCTGCTCCGGGCCGGCCGGCAGCGACCGCGGTCAGCCCGAGATGCTCGGCGCGCCCGTCTCGATGTGGCCCGTGTAGCGGCGCGACCAGGTGCCGTCGCAGTCCGCCAGGATCGTGAAGTCGTACCAGCCGTTGCTGTACGCGACCGCGTTGAAGTAGTCCTCGCGGGAGGAGTTCGCCGGGACGGTGTACGTCCACGGGCCGTCGGTGCGGTAGGCGTTCGAGCGGATCGTGAAGGTGACCGGCGCGGCCGAGGCGTTGGTCATCTTGAGGTAGAGCGCCGTCTTGCCCGTGCCGGGCTCCACCGCGTAGCGGGCCGCGACCTCAACCGACTTGCCGGCCTTCGACGCGTCGCCGATGAAGCGCCGCAGGAAGCGGTTGGGCCCGTACATCGAGATGTCGTACTTGCCGGAGCCGCTGCCGAGCCCGATGTTGAAGTAGTCCGTAGCCGTGGAGCCGGGGTCGACCGTGTACTGCCAGGCCGCCGTGTCCCGGTACTGGTGCGGGTGGATCGAGAAGTGCGCCGCCTGCTTCGCCTGCGCACCCTGGTTGGTCATCGAGAACCAGGCCAGGATCTTGCCCGCCGCCCCGAACTCGAAGCGGTCGAGGTTGCCGTTGACCTGGTACGGCAGGGCCCGCGCGGGACGGGTCCCGGCCTCCTGCGCCGGCAGGGCGTTGTCCTGCGGCGCGGGGTTGGGCAGCGGGCCGCAGGTCGACTGGCCGATGACCTTCGCCGTCGGGGGCAGCCCGGAGGGGACGCCGTAGACGGGGTGCGCGAAGTCGAACACCCCGGTCAGGTCGCCGGTGACCTTGCGGCGCCACGCGCTGATGTTGGGGCAGGTGGCAGGAGTGCCCAGGGCCGAGGTCCACGTCTCCATGAAGCGCAGGACGGAGGTGTGGTCGAAGACCTCGGAGCTGACCCAGCCGCCCCGGGTCCACGGGGACATCACGATCATCGGCACGCGGAAGCCGAGGCCGATGGGGGTGCCGTCGATGTACTCGCCGGGGGTGCCGGGCGGGGCGATCGGCGGCGCGACGTGGTCGAAGAAGCCGTCGTTCTCGTCGTAGTTGAGGAAGAGGACCGTGGAGTCGAAGACCTCCGGGTTCGCGGCGAGCGCCCGGTAGACCAGGTCGACGAAGTGCGCGCCGTCGCCGGGGGGCGCGTACGGGTGCTCCGAGAAGGCCTCGCTGGCCACGACCCAGGACACCTGGGGGAGGGTGCCGGCGACCACGTCGGCGCGGATCGCCGCCGCGATGTCATCGGGGGTGGAGCCGGTGACCTTGGGGACCGAGCCCATGCCCCGGTCCCACAGCGGGTTGCCGGGGGCCGCGTCCGTGAACTTCTTGAAGTAGGCCAGGCCGTTGTCGCCGTAGTTGTCCTGGGCGTTCTGGTAGACCTTCCAGCTCATCCCGGCCCGCTGGAGGGCTTCGGCGTACGTCTCCCAGGTGAGCCCGGACTCGTCGCCGCCGTCCTTGCTGCCCGCGTCGACCTTGCCGCTCCACAGGAAGGTGCGGTTGGGGCCGGTGGCGCTGAGGGTGGAGCAGAAGTAGGCGTCGCAGACCGTGTAGTTGTCGGCGAGCCCGTAGTGGAAGGGTATGTCGCCCCGGTCGAGGTAGCCGAGGGTGCGGGTGTTGCCGACGCCGAGGACCCAGTTGTCCATCCGGCCCTTGTTCCAGGCGGCGTGCTGCGAGGTCCAGCTGTGCGGGAGGTCGCCGTTGCACTGGGCGAGGGTCTCGCCGTCCACGCCGCCGGCGGCCGGGGTGGCGCTCAGCTTCCAGGGGTGCTGGCGCCCGCCCCAGTTGGACTGGTTGAAGGTGCCCCAGCCGCCCGGGATGTTGCCGGCCGCACGGTCGGCGAAGCCGCGGACACCCCTCAGCCTGCCGAAGTAGTGGTCGAAGCTGCGGTTCTCCTGCATGAGGATGACCACGTGCTTCACATCGGTGATCGTGCCGGTCGCGGCCGCCGCGGCTGCCGTCGTCGGCGTGACCGCGGGCAGGGCGGCCCCCGCCACCAGCCCGGCGCCGATACCCACGAAACCCCTGCGGCTGATCGGTGTCACTGGCTGCTCGCCTCCCACTCAAGTGCCCGGCTGGCACGTTGAGCGAAAGAGTGGCGGGCGCCGGGTCAAAGGTCTACATCCGTGCGGCAAGTAGTCGGTGAACTTCCGGGTGGCCGGAATCAGGTGTCGACGCGAACGAGCATCTTGCCCAGATTTTCCCCGCGGAGCAGGCCGAGGAAGGCGTCCACCGTGTGCTCGAATCCCTGGACGACCGTGGTATCCGTACCGATTCGCCCGTTGCGCAGGTGCGGGACCAGGAACTCCTCCAGTTCGTCCTGGAGATTGGTGTGATGGCGAACCAATACCCCTTCCAGCCGCAGCGACTTGTGCACGATCTCGAAGAGGTTGCGCGGCGCGGCGGGGGAGCGGTCGCCGTTGTACATCGAGATCCCGCCGACCCAGGCGATCCGCCCGAACTCGCGCAGCACGTCGATCGCCCCCGCGAGGTGGTCGCCGCCGACGTTGTCCACGTAGACGTCGATACCGCCGGGCGCGGCCTGCGCGAGCTGCTCGCCGACCGGGCCGTCGTGGTAGTCGAAGGCGGCGTCGAAGCCGAGCCGGCCGGTCAGGTGGGCGACCTTGGCGGCCGAGCCCGCGCTGCCGATGATCCGGCGGGCGCCGAGCAGGCGGGCGATGTGCCCGGTCGCCGTGCCCACCCCGCCCGCGGCGGCGGAGACGAAGAGGTCCTCGCCCTCGCGCAGGGCCGCCGTCCGGGTCAGGGCGGCGTACGCGGTCAGGCCGGTGCCGCCGAGGATGGAGAGGTACGCCTCGAGCGGGACGCCCTCGTGGCCGCGGAGTCTGCGGGTGCCGTCCGCGCCCAGGGCGACCAGGGCGTGGGTGCGCCAGCCCTGCCGGTGGAAGACGAGGTCGCCTTCGGCCAGCCCGGGGTCCCGGGAGGCGATGACCCGCCCGACCGCGCGCCCCTCCAGCGGGGCGTCCAGCTCGAAGCCGCCCTCGCCGCCGTCCATCAGCCCGCGGTGGTAAGGGTCCACGGAGAGCAGGAGGTTGTGGACCACGGCGGTCCCGGGAGCGGGGGAGGGGACCGGGGTGCGCACGTAGGCGAAGTCGGTGGCGAGGGGGAAGCCGCGGGGGCGGGTGATCTGGTGCACGGCGTAGCCGGTCTGCGTGGTCATGGCAGTGACCGTAGGAAGGAATCACGGGGCCGGGCAGGGGGTTGGGCTCATGGAAGCCGCACACCCATGAATCCCGCTCATAGAACGAGGTGAGAGCAGGCGTGGCCGAGCTCGCTCCGCAGGAACTGCGCATCCTGGTCGCCGTCGCCGAGACCGGCGGCTTCTCCGCCGCGGCCGCCGCGCTCGGCATCGGACAGTCGGCCGTCTCCCACTCGGTGCGCGGCAGTGAGGCCAAGGTCGGCGCGGTGCTGTTCGCGCGGGGGCGCGCAGGGGCGGTGCCCACCCCGGCGGGCGAGCGGGCCGTCGCCGTGGGCCGGCGCATCCTGCGCCTGTACGAGGTACTGGGCGCCGAAGCCCGGAGCGCCGGCCGGGCCCCGGACGGGGCGGCCGGGGCGGCCGGGGCGCTCGAGGGGGTGCTGCGCATCGCGGCGTTCCGCAGTGCGGCCCTGCACCTGCTGCCGCCCGTCCTGGAGCGCCTCACGGCCCGCCACCCGGGGCTGCGGCCCGAGGTCCGGGTCGTGCGCGAACTCGGCGCCGGCGCCGCCGGTGAGGTGCTGGCGGGCCGGGCCGACCTGGGCATAGCCACCCTCGGGGGCTCGGCGGAGCTGCCGTCCGGCCTCCTGAGCGGGTTGATCGCCGAGGAGGCGTACGCACTGGTCCATCCGGCGGGGCACCCCGACCCGAAGGCGCTGCCCCTGCTGGACTGGGACGAGAACTGCGGCTCCTCCACCCGCTCCTGGTGGGCGGCCCAGGACTGGATCCCGCGGGCCACCGTCAAGGCGGAGGACGACGGGATGGTGCTGACCATGGTCGGCCGGGGACTGGGGATGGCGATCCTGCCCGAGCTGTCCCTGCGCGAGGCCGGCGGGTCCGTCGAGATCGCGGACCTGGGGCCCGGGAGGCCCACGAGGCGGGTGGGATACGTCACCACCCCGGAATCAGCGTCCACGCTCGCTGTCATGGCTCTGATCAGGGAAATCCGCTCGTAAGCGGCTGAAAAGCGGAACCGGATCGGCGTCGCACCGGCGCTGTGTTCGAGTCATTCCCGTCTCAGATACTAGGAAGTCCGAGTAATTGCGGAGACAGACAGCGGCACCTGCCCTAGCTTTGTAGGAGCCGAACGTCTCGCCGATCCGGCGAATGGCGGTCGAGAGCGCGCCCTTGGCAGGCAACCCCTGCGGCGCACCGCTCCCCGCCTCTTCCGGCGCCTTGAAGGAACCCCTCATCCGTGGCCCCGCCACGCCGTGATCTCAAGGAGTCGATCACCATGACCCCCACCACCGCCGCGGTCCGCCGCGTCCGCCACTCCTCCACGGCCGACGCCGACCGCAAGAACGCCGCCGCCGCGCTCCAGCGGGCGCTCGACCGCCGCGACAACGGCGGCGCCACCGGACACTGAGCCACCTCGCGGGGCCGCCGTCACCCCCTCCGTCCCAGCCCCGCCGCCCGGGCCGCAACCCCGGGAGGCCCCGCAGCCACTGGTCCACATGGTGGACGGAAGATGTCTGAGGGCTGGGACAGGGAGTACGGTTCCGGCATGTCGACCAGCATCAATCTCGCAGTGATCCCCGGTGATGGCATCGGCCAGGAAGTCGTGGCTCAGGGCCTCAAGGTCCTTACCGCGGTCCTGCCCCAGGATGTGAAGCTGGAGACCAAGGAATACGACCTCGGCGCCCAGCGCTGGCACCGCACCGGCGAGACCCTCCCGGACGCGGAGCTCGAAAGCCTCAAGCACCACGACGCGATCCTGCTGGGCGCCATCGGCGACCCCTCGGTCCCCTCGGGGGTCCTCGAGCGCGGGCTGCTGCTGAAGCTCCGCTTCGCGTTCGACCACTTCATCAACCTGCGCCCGTCGAAGCTCTTCCCCAATACGGCCACCCCGCTGGCCGGCCGTCCGGAGATCGACTTCGTCGTGGTCCGCGAGGGCACCGAGGGCCCGTACACCGGCAACGGCGGCAGCCTGCGCACGGGGACGCCGGCCGAGGTGGCCACCGAGGTCAGCATCAACACCGCGTACGGCGTGGAGCGCGTCGTGCGTGACGCGTACGAGCGGGCGAACTCCCGCCCCCGCAAGAAGCTGACGCTGGTCCACAAGAACAACGTCCTCGTGTACGCGGGCCACATGTGGAAGAACATCTTCGACAAGGTCGGCCGGGAGTACCCCGAGGTCACCACCGACTACCTGCACGTCGACGCCGCGACGATCTTCTTCGTCACCCAGCCCGAGCGCTTCGACGTCATCGTCACGGACAACCTCTTCGGTGACATCCTCACCGACCTGGCCGCGGCCGTGACCGGCGGAATCGGCCTGGCCGCCTCCGGGAACATCAACCCGACCGGCGCCTTCCCGTCCATGTTCGAGCCCGTCCACGGCTCGGCCCCGGACATCGCCGGCACCGGCAAGGCCGACCCGACCGCGACGATCCTCTC
Source organism: Streptomyces sp. NBC_00539 (assembly GCF_036346105.1). Classification (GTDB taxonomy): domain Bacteria; phylum Actinomycetota; class Actinomycetes; order Streptomycetales; family Streptomycetaceae; genus Streptomyces. The sequence continues at coordinate 2,240,356 of NZ_CP107811.1, read as the reverse complement.
CGTCGCCCTCCTGCTGCGCCACCTGGGCTACGAGGCCCAGGCCGTCCGCATCGAGGAAGCGGTCTCCGCCGACCTGGCCGAGCGCGACGGCACGTTCCGCTCCACCGACGTGATCGGCGACGCCCTCGCCGCGCGCGTAGCCGGCTGACCCGGCAGAGCTCCACACCCAGGAAGCCGCCGGGTCGCGATCACCGCACCCGGCGGCTTCTCCTGCGCGGCCCCGGGTGCCACCATCTCCCCTGGGCCGCATCACCCCGTTTCTCCGAGGACACCTCGCGCGCGATAATCGAACGCGAGGCCGCGGAATACGGGGAAGCTCGGACGTCCTAGTACGCGTGAGCGCGGTCCGCCATACACAAACGGTGAAGGACAAGCACTCATGACGACGCCCACCATCGAGCTGAAGCCCTCCTCGACCCCCCTGTCCGACGCGGAGCGCGAGGCGATCTTGGCCAGCCCCGGTTTCGGCCGCCACTTCACCGATCACATGGTGACGATCAAGTGGACCGAGGGCCGCGGCTGGCACGACGCCGAACTGGTCCCGTACGCGCCGCTGTCGATCGACCCGGCGAACATGACCCTGCACTACGCGCAGACCATCTTCGAGGGCCTCAAGGCCTACAAGCAGCCCGATGGCACCGTCGCCACGTTCCGCCCCGAGGCCAACGCCGAGCGCTTCCAGGCCTCCGCGCGCCGCATGGCGATGCCGGAACTTCCCGCCGACCTGTTCATCGCCGCCTGCGACGCCCTCATCGCGCAGGACCGCGCCTGGGTGCCGGACTCCGGCGAGGCCTCGCTGTACCTGCGGCCGTTCATGTTCGCGTCCGAGGTCGGCCTGGGGGTCCGTCCGGCCAACGAGTTCCTGTTCATGGTCATCGCCTCGCCGGCCGGCGCGTACTTCCCCGGTGGGGTCAAGCCCGTCTCCGTCTGGCTCTCGGAGGAGTACGTCCGCGCCGTCAAGGGCGGCACGGGCGCGGCGAAGACCGGCGGGAACTACGCGGCCTCCCTGGTCGCCCAGGCCCAGGCCGCCTCCCACGGCTGCGACCAGGTCGTGTGGCTCGACGCCGTCGAGCACCGCTGGATCGAGGAGATGGGCGGCATGAACCTGTACTTCGTGTACGGCGACCGCATCGTCACCCCCGAGCTCACCGGCTCGCTGCTCCCGGGCATCACCCGCGACTCCCTCCTCACCATCGCCCGCGACCTCGGCTACACCGCCGAGGAGGGCCGGATCAGCACCGAGGACTGGAAGCGCGACAACGAGAACGGCACCCTGACCGAGGTGTTCGCCTGCGGTACCGCCGCCGTGATCACCCCGGTCGGCTCGGTCAAGTCGGAGCGCGCCAACTGGACCCAGGGCACCGGCGAGCCGGGCGAGGTCACCATGAAGCTCCGCAAGGCGCTGCTGGACCTCCAGACCGGCCACACCGCCGACACCCACGGCTGGATGCACCCGCTCGGCTAGTCGGCACGACCGTGTGACGAGGGCCCCGGCCACAAGGCCGGGGCCCTCGTCGTACCCGCGGCCCCGTGCGACCGGGAGCGGGCCGGGGGCCGGCGGTGCGGGCGCGCGGCGGCCGGCGGGCCACCCGTACGGGCGTACCCGGGCGGGGCTCCCGGCCGGCCGCGGCCCGTGGTGCCGCGGCGGCCCCGGAGCCCTGCGTACGGGGCGGTGCGGCCCCTGCGCCACCGTCCCCGCTCGGGCGGGACGGCCGCTCGTGCGCGGATGCGGGGTGCCCAGCGGCGTGCGAATTTGGTCGCGCCCGCCGATCCGGCGCCGGACACCGGCCCGGGCGGCCCGGGACGCCCCTCGTACCGGGGTGACTCTCTCGTGCGCCGGCGGCCAGCCGGCGGAAAGGCGGACCCCCATGAAGCGGTTGATTGCCTCCGGCCTGCTCTGCGCGGCCGTGGTACTCGGCGTATCGGCATGCTCCAGTGACGACACCACCCCGCAGGAGAAGGCCACGAAGGCCGCCGCCGAGATGTGCAGCAACCTGACGCAGCTGCGGGCGGACAACGCCAAGCTCAAGACGCTCAACCCGGCCACGGCCACGAAGGACCAGATCCAGGACGCCTACAACGCCGTCCAGACGGACTGGAAGAACCTCAAGGCCAGCCGCGAGACCATGAAGTCGGCCGAGCGGGACGCCGTCCAGTCCTCCGCGGAGGACCTGAAGAAGGCCTACGAGAACCTGCCCGGCGACACCACGGGCAAGGACGCCCTCAGCCAGCTCCAGCCGCAGATCCGGAGCCTCGACGACGCGGTCAGGCAGGCGGCCACCACCCAGTGCCCGAGCAGCTGACGGCGGCGACGCCGGCGCGGACCGCAGGGGGAACGGGCGGGCCCCGGGGAGGGAACTCCCCGGGGCCCTTCCTTCCGGTGTGCCGTCGTCAGTCGGCGGCGACGGCGACCCGGGCGGCCGGTTCGGGCGTCTGCGCGGCTGCGGGCGCCGCGGCCGTGCGGAAGGTCAGGGCCGTGTAGACCAGTCCGCCCGCGAGGCCCGAGAGGACGAAGGAGCAGTCCACCCCGCCGGTCAGGGCCAGCAGCGGGCCCTCGTAGAAGGGGGTGGTCACGGCGAGCAGGCCGACGCCCGCGCCGATCGCCCAGGCGGCGGTGGCCCGGAGGTTCCACCCCGCGCGGTACCAGTAGATCCCGCCGACCGAGCGGCGGTTGAAGACCTGGAGCGCGTCGGCGTCGTACTGCCCGCGGCAGCGGACGTAGCCGATCAGGGTGATGACGGCCCACGGGGTGCCGATCGCGGTCAGCAGCAGGACGAACGAGGTCATCGCGGACTGGACGTCCCACTCGAAGGAGCCGACGAAGACGAACGCGGTGGCGACGGCGGCGGCGATCACGGTGGCCTTGGTCCGAGTGGCCTTGGGGACGATCGCGTCCAGGTCGAGGCCCATGGAGTAGAGCATCAGCCCGGCGTTGCCCACCGAACCGGCAGCGGCCGCCGCGAGCAGCGGTACCAGGTACCAGAAGGGCGACGCGTCGACGAGCGGTCCGGCGTAGTCGGCGCCGGCCCCGGCGGCGAGCGCGGTGTACGTGCCGAACAGCTGCGGGACCAGGAGGCCGATCGCCAGCCCCAGGCAGGTGCCCCAGAAGACCTTGCGGGAGCTGTGCCGGCTCGGGGAGATGTAGCGGGTGTAGTCGCCCAGCAGGGTGATGAAGGCGACGGGACCGCTCAGACCGGCCGCGACGGCGGCCAGCAGCCAGGTCGGCCAGAACGAGCCGAGCAGGTACTCCGTCCCGGACGGCGCGGCGGTGGTGAAGTCGGGCGCGTAGGCGTAGAGGCCGATGGCGAGCAGGACCACCATGCCGATGGAGAGGACCTTGCTCATGCGCAGCAGCAGGCGGTAGCCGAAGACGGCCCCGACGACGGTGAAGGCGGCCAGCACGCCGTACATGACCGCGTGGGTGAGGCCGGTGTCCGGGAGCCCGACGAGCCGGGCCAGGGTGCCGACCATCACGTCACCCCCGATCCACAGGGTCAGGGCCGTGTAGCCGAGTGCGAGGAGCAGGCCCACGACCGAGCCGACGAGCCGTCCCCGGACGCCGAACTGGGCGCCGCTGGAGGTGGAGAGGTTGGTGGCCGTCCGCAGGGAGACCAGCGCCAGCGGCGCGGTGAAGGCGATGCCGACGACCGTGCCGGTCACGATGGCCGTCAGCGAGGGCCACAGACCCAGTCCGAAGGACGGGGGCAGCCAGCCGAACACGATCACGCCGAGGCAGAGATTGGAGCCGAGCAGGATCGAGACCAGGTCCCGGGGACCGCTCGTCCGCTCCTCTTCGGGGATCGTGTCGACTCCGCGCTGTTCGATGGGCATGGGGGAGCTCCCTTGTGCAGGGCGGGGTGAATGCGCTTCGTTTGAGCGACATTCAATGTGACCTAAGCCAAGGTGTCAGGTCAATGCTTCATTGCCGGGAAATGAAGAGTTAGAGTGATGCTCTAACCCATCGAACCAAAAGGTGGTGGATCGGCGTGCGGCTGACCCCTACGGAGCGCGACCGGCTGCTGCTGCGCGGCGCCGCGGAACTGGCCAGGGCCCGGCGGGCCCGCGGCTTGCAGCTCAACGTCCCGGAGGCCACCGCGCTCATCGCGGACACGGTCTGCGAGGCGGCCCGCGACGGCAAGCGGCTGGCCGAGGCCATCGAGGAGGCCCGTAGCGTGCTGGGCCCCGACGACGTGCTGCCCGGCGTGTCCGACGTGGTCACCGAGGTCCACGTCGAAGCCGTCTTCGACGACGGATCCCGCCTCGCGGTGGTCTCCTCGCCGATCCGCGGCGCCGTGGGCCTCGGTGACGACGCGCCCGGCGCGGTCGTGCCCGGCCCGGGCGCGCCCCAGCCGGAGCCGGTACTGCACCTGAGGGTGCGCAACACGGCCCCCGTGCCGGTGAGCGTCACCTCCCACTTCCACTTCTTCGAGGCGAACCCGCGCCTGGACTTCGACCGCGCCGCCGCCTACGGCATGCGCCTGTGCGTGCCGGCGGGCTCCTCCGTCCGCTTCGACCCGCACGGCGAGGGCGAGGTCGGCCTGGTCCCGATCGGCGGCGACCGCATCGCGGTCGGCTTCGCCGGGCTGGTCGACGGCCCGCTGGACGCCCCGGGCGCCAAGGCGCAGGCACTGGCCAGGGCGGCGGCGTGCGGGTACCTGGGCGCGGACCCCCAGGGCCGCGAAGCCGCCGGAGCCCCCGGCACCGACACCGACAGCCCGCGCCCGGAAGGGAACCCGGCATGAGCCGCCAGACCCCCCACAGCGACCACTGCGCGCCGGGAAGCCGGCACATCGACCCGCACGAGTACGCCTCCGTGTTCGGCCCCCGGGCCGGCGACCGGGTCCGGCTCGGCGACTCGGGCCTGACCGTCCGGGTCGAGCACGACGCGCAGAAGCCGGGCGACGAGTTCCTGGCCGGATTCGGCAAGACGGCACGCGACGGCCTGCACCTCAAGGCCGCCGCCGTCCGCGAGACCTGTGACGTCGTGATCAGCAACGTGCTGGTCATCGATGCCGTCCTCGGCATCCGCAAGGTCTCCGTCGGCATCCGCGAGGGCCGCATCCACGCGATCGGCCGGGCCGGCAACCCCGACACCCTCGACGGCGTGGACGTCGTCGTCGGCACCGGTACCTCGATCGTCTCCGGCGAGGGCCTGATCGCCACCGCGGGGGCCGTGGACACCCACGTCCACCTGCTCTCCCCACGGATCATGGAAGCCTCGCTCGCCGCCGGTGTCACCACCGTCATCGGTCAGGAGTTCGGCCCGGTCTGGGGCGTGGGCGTCAACTCGCCGTGGGCCCTCAAGCACGCCTTCAACGCCTTCGACGCCTGGCCCGTCAACATCGGCTTCCTCGCCCGCGGCTCCTCCTCCGACGCCGCGCCCCTCGTCGAGGCGCTGGCCGAGGGCGGCGCGAGCGGGTTCAAGGTCCACGAGGACATGGGCGCCCACACCCGCGCCCTGGACACCGCCCTGCGGGTGGCCGAGGAGCACGACGTACAGGTCGCCCTGCACAGCGACGGCCTCAACGAATGCCTCTCCGTCGAAGACACCCTGCGCGTCCTGGACGGCCGCACCATCCACGCCTTCCACATCGAGGGCTGCGGCGGCGGCCACGTCCCCAACGTGCTCAAGATGGCGGGCGTGCCGAACGTCATCGGCTCCTCCACCAACCCCACCCTGCCCTTCGGCCGGGACGCGGTCGCCGAGCACTACGGCATGATCGTCTCCGTCCACGACCTCAAGCCGGACCTCCCGGGCGACGCGGCCATGGCCCGCGACCGGATCCGCGCGGGGACGATGGGCGCCGAGGACGTCCTGCACGACCTGGGCGCGATCGGCATCACCTCCTCCGACGCACAGGGCATGGGCCGCGCCGGCGAGACCATCCGGCGCACCTTCGCCATGGCCGCCAAGATGAAGGGCGAGCTGGGCCCCTTGGAAGGCGACGGCGAGGGCGACGACAACGCCCGCGTGCTGCGCTACATGGCCAAGCTGACCATCAACCCGGCCATCGCCCACGGCCTGGCGCACGAGATCGGCTCCATCGAGGTCGGCAAGCTCGCCGACATCGTGCTGTGGCGCCCGCAGTTCTTCGGCGCCAAGCCCCAGCTGGTCCTGAAATCCGGCTTCCCGGCGTACGGGGTCACCGGTGACCCCAACGCCGCCACCGACACCTGCGAACCGCTCGTACTGGGACCGCAGTTCGGCGCCTACGGGGCCACGGCCGCCGACATCTCCGTCGCCTTCGTCTCCGCCGCGGCCGCGGCGCTGGGCTCCGACCAGATGCCCACGCGCAGGCGCCGGGTGGCCGTACGCGGTACCCGAGGCATCGGCCCCGGGGACCTCCTCCTCAACTCCCGGGTGGGCGCGGTCGACGTGGACGCGCGCAGTGGTCTCGTCACGCTCGACGGTGACCCGCTGCGCTCGGAAGCGGCCGATTCGGTCTCCCTCAACCGCCTGTACTTCCTCTGACCCGGCACAACTTGCAGGCCGGCACAGCCTCTGACCCGGCACAGCCCTTTTAAGGACCCCTCATGACGAAGCCCGCCGACGACGGATTCCGGATGCCCGCCGAGTGGACCCCCCACGAGCGCACCTGGATGGCCTGGCCCAGCCCCAACCCCACCTTCACCAACGAGCAGGAGCTCGCCGAGGCCCGCGGGGCCTGGGGCGCCGTGGCCCGCGCGGTCCGCTCGTACGAGCCCGTGACCCTGGTGGTCGCGCCCGGTGACACCGCGAGCGCCCGCGCGATCGTCGGCGACGACGTACAGATCGTGGAGCGGGAGCTCGACGACGCCTGGATGCGGGACATCGGCCCGACCTTCGTCACCAACGACGCCGGCGAGCTGGCCGCCGTCGACTGGACCTTCAACGGCTGGGGCGCCCAGAGCTGGGCGCGCTGGGGCCACGACGAGAAGATCGCCCGTCACGTCTCGGACCTGACCGGCACCCGGACGTACAGCACCTCCCTGGTCAACGAGGGCGGCGCCATCCACGTCGACGGCGAGGGCACCGTGCTCCTCACCGACACCGTGCAGCTCGGCGAGGGCCGCAACCCCGGCTGGACCCGCCAGCAGGTCGAGGAGGAGATCCACGCCCACCTCGGCACCACCAAGGCCATCTGGCTGCCGTACGGCCTGGCCGGGGACTACGGCACCTACGGCACCCAGGGCCACGTGGACATCGTGGCGGCCTTCGCCCGCCCCGGCGTGGTCATGGTCCACAGCCAGCCCGACCCGGCCCACCCGGACCACGAGCGCTGCAAGACCATCGCCGCCATCCTGCGCGCCTCCACCGACGCCCGGGGCCGGCAGCTGGAGGTCGTGGAGATCCCGGCGCCGACGGTCCTGGAGGAGGACGGCGAGTGGGTCGACTACTCGTACATCAACCACTACCTGTGCAACGACGGCGTCGTCCTGTGCTCCTTCGACGACCCGCGCGACGAGGAGGCGGCGGAAATCTTCCGGGGTCTGTTCCCCGGGCGGACCGTGACCCTCGTCGACGCACGTACGATTTTCGCTGGGGGTGGCGGTATCCACTGCATCACCCAGCAGCAGCCGAAGGTCTGACCCGGGCGGCCGGACCGATGTGAGGAGAGGCCCATGGTGGCGGGTGGAGTACGGCCGGCGCGGAAGAACGCCCCGCCGCGCGAGGACGTACTCGTCGCCGCCATGGCCACGATCGCCGAACGCGGTCTGGACGGCCTCACCATGGCCGGTCTGGGCCGCCAGGTCGGCATGAGCAGCGGCCACCTCCTCTACTACTTCGGCAGCAAGGACGAGCTGCTGCTCCAGACCCTGGAGTGGAGCGAGGCCGCGCTCGGCGCCGAGCGGCGGGCCCTGCTCTCCCGCCGCGGCCCGGCGCGCGAACGGCTGGCCGCCTACGTGGACCTCTACGTGCCCGACGGCGCCCGGGACCCGCACTGGACCCTGTGGCTGGAGGTCTGGAACCGTTCCCAGGACGCAGGTCCCCGCGAACGCGAGCGGCAGGCCGCCATCGAGGGCGCCTGGCACCGCGACCTGGTGGCCCTGCTCGCCGAGGGCATCTCGCGGGGCGAGTTCCGTCCGGTGGACGCCGACCGCTTCGCGGCCCGGATGCGGGCCCTGCTCGACGGGTTCAGCATCCAGGTCGCCGTCGGCCTGCCCGGAATAGGACGGGGCGACATCCTCGACCACGTCACCGAATTCGTGGACGAGACGCTCGCGGCGCCGTCCGCCTGATCCAGGAGGCGGCCCGCTCGCATAGTGAGACGTCGGTCCGCGTGCGTGGACCGCTGTGGCACACTGCGGACGTGCCTGCTCAGCTCATGATTATCGCCAGCAGCGCGCCGGTCCGCAGTGACCGCTGAGCCGTGGAACCACCACGGGAAGGCGGCCACCGTGCCCCAGACCCGCGCGCAGACCTCTCGCACCCGCGAGGGGTTTTTTCGTTTCCCGGCCCATTCCTGCCGGGGCCCGGCAGCGCGCGATGATGGGGGCAGTGGATCCCCGGTCTCCGGAACCACTCATCCGACAGGAGTCAGACCAGCATGACGACGACAGAGGCGACTGCGCCGGCAGAGGCCCTCGACGACGGCTTCCACGTCTTCGACACCACCCTGCGCGACGGCGCCCAGCGTGAGGGCATCAACCTCACGGTCGCGGACAAGCTGACGATCGCCCGGCACCTGGACGACTTCGGGGTGGGGTTCATCGAGGGCGGCTGGCCCGGCGCCAACCCCCGCGACACCGAGTTCTTCGCCCGCGCCCGCGCCGAGATCGACTTCAAGAACGCCAAACTCGTCGCCTTCGGCGCGACCCGCCGGGCCGGCGGCTCCGCCGCCGCGGACCCGCAGGTGCGCGCGCTGCTGGAGTCCGGCGCACCGGTGATCACCCTGGTCGCGAAGTCCCACGACCGGCACGTCGAACTCGCGCTGCGCACCACCTTGGACGAGAACCTGGAGATGGTCCGCGACACCGTCTCCCACCTGGTGGCACAGGGCCGCCGGGTGTTCGTCGACTGCGAGCACTTCTTCGACGGCTACCGCGCCAACGCCGAGTACGCGAAGTCCGTCGTACGGACCGCCCACGAGGCCGGCGCCGACGTCGTCATCCTCTGCGACACCAACGGCGGCATGCTCCCCGCCCAGATCACCGCCACCGTCGCCACCGTCCTCGCCGACACCGGGGCGCGCCTGGGCATCCACGCCCAGGACGACACCGGCTGCGCGGTGGCCAACACGCTGGCCGCCGTCGACGCGGGCGCCACCCACGTCCAGTGCACCGCCAACGGCTACGGCGAGCGCGTCGGCAACGCCAACCTGTTCCCCGTGGTCGCCGCGCTGGAGATCAAGTACGGACGGCGGGTGCTGCCCGAGGGCGCGCTCGCCGAGATGACCCGGATCTCGCACGCCATCGCCGAGGTCGTCAACCTGACGCCGTCCACGCACCAGCCGTACGTGGGCGTCTCCGCCTTTGCGCACAAGGCGGGCCTGCACGCCTCCGCCATCAAGGTCGACCCGGACCTCTACCAGCACATCGACCCCGAACGCGTCGGCAACACCATGCGGATGCTGGTCTCCGACATGGCCGGCCGCGCCTCCATCGAGCTCAAGGGCAAGGAACTCGGCGTCGACCTCGGCGGCGACCGCGCGCTGATCTCCCGGGTCGTGGAGCGGGTCAAGGAGCGCGAGCTCCAGGGCTACACGTACGAGGCCGCCGACGCCTCCTTCGAGCTGCTGCTGCGCGCCGAGGCCGAGGGCCGGGCCCGCAAGTACTTCCGGGTCGAGTCCTGGAGGGCGATCGTCGAGGACCGCCCGGACGGCACCCACGCCAACGAGGCCACCGTCAAGCTGTGGGCCAAGGGGGAGCGGATCGTGGCGACGGCCGAGGGCAACGGCCCCGTCAACGCGCTCGACCGCGCGCTGCGGGTGGCGCTGGAGCGGTTCTACCCTCAGCTGGCCAAGTTCGAGCTGGTGGACTACAAGGTCCGCATCCTGGAGGGCAAGCACGGCACGGAGTCCACGACCCGGGTGCTGATCTCCACGACGGACGGCGCCCGCGAATGGTCCACGGTCGGCGTCGCCCCGAACGTCATCGCTGCCTCCTGGCAGGCCCTGGAGGACGCCTTCACCTACGGCCTCCTGCGTGCGGGAGTGGAACCGGCCGAGTAGCCGCACGGTGGGAGGGGCGCGGCCCCTCCCACCTCCCCGCGGTCCTTATTTCCCGTTCACACGGCACGAGCCGGGTTCCGGTAGCGTCGGGACCATGAGGACCAGGCTCATGTCCGTATTGTCCGGTCTGCTGCTGGCACTGTTCTCGGTCGCCTTCGTGGGCGTACCGCAGGCGTCCGCCGCCACCGGAACCGCAGAGGTCGCGCAGGCCCTCAAGAAGGGCCCGGTCTACGTCGACCCCCGCGCCGCGGGGCAACTGCCGAAGGCGCAGGCCGACGCGCTGGCCCAGAAGATCGAGAAGGCCGGGAAGCCGGTCTTCGTCGCGGTCCTCCCGGCCACCGACGAGTTCCCGCCCCAGGGGCTGTTGAGCGCCGTCCGGGCCCAGACGGGGATCACGGGGCTGTACGCGATCCGCCTCGGCAACGGCTTCGACGCCGGGGCCGACGCCTCCGTCATGCCGAGGGTCGCGGTACGCAACCTCACCGACGCCGTGAAGGCGGGCGGACCGGTCGACGCCGTGACCGAGCTGAACAACTTCGTCGACCAGGCCCTCACCCAGGCCAAGGGCAGGGCCCCGGCCTCCTGGGGCGACACGGGCGCGGACGGCGGGACCCCGGTCGGCGGCCTGGTCACGCTGGGCGCGGTGGCCGTCCTCGGCGGCGGCGGCGCCTACGCGCTGGTCCGGCGCAACCGGAAGAAGAAGGAGGAGGCGCGGCGCGACGCGATCGCCCGCCTCGGCGTGGTGGTGGACGAGGACATCACCGCCTTCGGCGAGGAACTCGACCGGCTGGACTTCCGGCCCGGTGAGCCCGGCGCCGACGACGCCATGCGCGCGGACTACGCGCAGGCCCTGGACGCGTACGAGAAGGCCAAGCAGATCATGGCGCAGGTCCGCTACCCGGAGGAGGTGCAGGGAGTCACGCAGGCGCTGGAGGACGGCCGCTTCGCCCTGGCCCGCCTCGACGCGCGCCGTCAGGGCAGGCCGCTGCCCGAGCGCCGGGCGCCCTGCTTCTTCGACCCGCGGCACGGCCCGAGCACCGAGGACGCCACCTGGGCCCCGGCGGGCGGGACGGCCCGTACCGTGCCCGTCTGCACGGCTGACGCCGTGCGGCTGCGCGACGGCCTGGACCCGGCGGTGCGCACGGTCGACACCGACTACGGCCCGCGGCCCTACTACGACGCGGGCCCGGCGTACGGCCCCTGGGCCGGCGGGTACTTCGGCGGCGGCATCCTGCCGGGGCTGCTCGTGGGCACGGTGCTCGGTTCGATGATGTCCGGTCCCGCGTACGCGTCCGACTTCGGCGGGGCGGGCGGGTTCGAAGGCGGGGACGTGTCGGGTGCCGACTTCAACCCGGGCGACTTCGGCGGGGGGTTCGACGGGGGCGGCGGGTTCGACGGGGGCGGCGGCGGCTTCGACGGCGGCGGCGGCTTCTAGGCCCTCTCTTCCGGACCCTGCGGGTCGGGCAAGATCCGGAAGAGACGGCCCAGGGCCGCCACCGGGCGGTCCGCAGACCGGGTCAGGCCTGCTTGACGGCCGAGATGTCGAAGGTCAGCTTCACCTTGTCGCTGACCATCACGCCGCCGGCCTCCAGGGCGGCGTTCCACGTCAGGCCCCAGTCGGAGCGCAGGATCTGCGCGGACCCCTCGAAGCCGACGCGCTGATTGCCGTAGACGTCGGTGGCGGAGCCGTTGAACTCCAGGTCGATCGAGAGCGGACGGGTGACGTCCTTGATCGTCAGGTCGCCCGTGATGCGGTACGTGTCGCCGCCGAGCGCGGCCGCCCCGGTCGAGCGGAAGCTCATCAGCGGGAAGGTCTCGGCGTCGAAGAAGTCGGCGCCGCGCAGGTGGCCGTCGCGGTCGGCGATGCCGGTGTCCACGGAGGCCGTCTTCACGTCGATGGTGGCCGTCGAGCGGGCCGGGTCGGCGCCGTCCAGGTGCAGGACGCCCTCGTGGTCGGTGAAGGCGCCGCGGACGTTGGTGACCATGGCGTGCCGGACGGTGAAGCCGATGCTGCTGTGCGCCGCGTCGATGGCGTAGTCGCCGGTGAGTGCCGCGAGCGCCGGGTCCACGTCCAGCGTGGCGACAGCTGCCGGGGTGGCGGCTGCGGTGGCGGTGTTCTGGCTGCTGCTCCGGCGGGTGAAGATGCCCATGATCGCTCCTTTGGTGACTGCTGCGCCGGCGGGTCCGTCGACGGTCGAAACTTCGTTTAAGTTTCAACGACATTGACGTTAGGCCTATTCGGTTCAAATTTCAACCTCTCTGCCTCCGGCGGAGTGATTTATAGGATCTCCACAACGGCCGGACCCCCCGTCTGGTGGAGTCCGCGCATCTTCGGACGGTTCTGTCCGGGCCGGACAGCGGATCGCTCCCGAGACTGTGCGGAACCAACGGAGGGTTTTCGGCCCGTCACTTCGTAAGGTCGGTACATGACCGTTGTGGACCAGACTCCGAGCGAGCCGACGGACGCCCGCGGGCGCGTGGCCGAACTGCACTCCCTCAGGGAGCAGGCGCGGCGCGGCCCGAGCGACCGGGCGACCGAGGCACAGCACGCCAAGGGCAAGCTGACCGCGCGCGAGCGCATCGCGCTGCTGCTCGACGAGGGTTCCTTCAAGGAGGTCGAGCAGCTGCGCCGTCACCGGGCGAGCGGCTTCGGCCTGGAGGGGAAGAAGCCCTACACCGACGGTGTCATCACCGGCTGGGGCACCGTCGAGGGCCGCACGGTCTTCGTCTACGCGCACGACTTCCGGATCTTCGGCGGTGCACTGGGCGAGGCCCACGCCACGAAGATCCACAAGATCATGGACATGGCCATCGCGGCCGGTGCCCCGCTGGTCTCCCTCAACGACGGCGCGGGTGCCCGTATCCAGGAGGGCGTCTCCGCCCTCGCGGGTTACGGCGGCATCTTCCAGCGCAACACCAAGGCCTCCGGCGTCATCCCGCAGATCTCGGTCATGCTGGGCCCCTGCGCCGGCGGTGCCGCGTACTCCCCGGCCCTGACGGACTTCGTCTTCATGGTCCGCGAGACCTCGCAGATGTTCATCACCGGCCCTGACGTGGTCCGCGCGGTGACCGGCGAGGAGATCACCCAGAACGGGCTCGGCGGCGCCGACGTGCACGCCGAGACCTCGGGCGTCGCGCACTTCGCGTACGACGACGAGGAGACCTGCATCTCCGAGGTCCGCTACCTCATCACGATGCTGCCCTCCAACAACCGGGAGAACCCGCCGCTCCACCCGACCTCCGACCCGGCCGACCGCCGCTCGGAGGTGCTGCTGGACCTGGTGCCCGCCGACGGCAACCGCCCCTACGACATGCTCAAGGTCATCGAGGAGCTCGTCGACGACGGCGACGTCCTCGAAGTCCACGAGCGCTGGGCCCGCAACATCATCTGCGCGCTCGCCCGCCTCGACGGTCAGGTCGTGGGCATCGTCGCCAACCAGCCCGGCCACCTGGCCGGCGTCCTGGACATCGAGGCCTCCGAGAAGGCGGCCCGCTTCGTCCAGATGTGCGACGCCTTCAACATCCCGATCGTCACCCTGCTCGACGTCCCCGGCTTCCTGCCGGGCGTCGACCAGGAACACGGCGGCATCATCCGCCACGGCGCCAAGCTGCTGTACGCGTACTGCAACGCCACCGTTCCGCGGATCTCGCTGATCCTGCGCAAGGCGTACGGCGGCGCGTACATCGTCATGGACTCCCAGTCCATCGGCGCCGACCTCACCTACGCCTGGCCGACCAACGAGATCGCCGTTATGGGCGCCGAGGGCGCGGCCAACGTCATCTTCCGCCGGCAGATCGCGGACGCCGAGGACCCCGAGGCCATGCGCGCCCGCATGGTCAAGGAGTACAAGGCCGAACTGATGCACCCGTACTACGCGGCCGAACGCGGTCTCGTGGACGACGTCATCGACCCCGCCGAGACCCGTGAGGTCCTCGTCAGCGCGCTGGCGATGCTCCGCACCAAGCACGCCGATCTGCCGTCCCGCAAGCACGGCAACCCGCCTCAGTAAGAGCGAAGGAGACCTGCCACCCATGAGCGTCACCGCAGACACGCTGCTCAAGGTCGAGAAGGGCCACGCCGAGCCCGAGGAACTGGCCGCGATCACCGCCATCCTGCTGGCCCGCGCCGCCTCCACCCCCGCGGCCGCCCCGGTGCACCGCATCGGCTCCCAGGCCCGCTGGCGGCGTCTGGAGCGCAGCCCCGGCTTCCGCTCCGCCCACAGCTGGCGCGGCTAGCACCGCGAGCAGCAGCGGCACAACGACGAAAGGGCCCCCGCACTCCTCCCGGAGTGCGGGGGCCCTTTCGTGCGGGCCGGGCGGGCCGGCTAGCGCAGGCGGGCCATCAGGGCGTGCTCGACCAGGGTGATGAGCGCGCTCTTGGCGTCGCCGCGGTGGCGGGCGTCGGTGGTGATGATGGGGGCGTCCGGGCCGATCTGCAGGGCCTCGCGGACTTCCTCCGGGGTGTACGGCTGGTGGCCGTCGAAGCCGTTGAGGGCGATGACGAACGGCAGGCCGCTGTTCTCGAAGTAGTCGACCGCGGGGAAGCAGTCCGCGAGACGGCGCGTGTCGACCAGCACCACGGCGCCGATGGCGCCACGGACCAGGTCGTCCCACATGAACCAGAAGCGGTCCTGACCGGGGGTACCGAAGAGGTACAGGATCAGGTCCTGGTCCAAGGTGATGCGGCCGAAGTCCATGGCGACCGTGGTGGTCGTCTTGTCCCCGGTGTGGGTCAGGTCGTCGATACCGGCGGAAGCGCTGGTCATGACGGCTTCGGTACGCAGCGGATTGATCTCGGAGACCGCGCCGACGAACGTGGTCTTGCCCACGCCGAAGCCGCCCGCCACCACGATCTTCGCGGAGGTGGTGGAGCGGGGAGCCGCTCCGCCGTTAGAGCTTGCGAAGTCCACTGAGCACCCTTTCGAGCAGTGTCACATCTGGCTGGCCGCCGGCAGACTCGTCGCCGCCGGGCTGATGAATGGCGACAAGGCCCGCCTCCGCCAGGTCGGCGACGAGGATGCGGGCGACACCAAGAGGAATGGAGAGGAGTGCCGAGATCTCCGCGACGGATTTGATCTCCTGGCACAGACGGCAGATGCGCTGGTGCTCGGGCAACTGCCCTTGCAGCCGAGCGGGATCGGCCGTGGTACTGACCAGCGCCTCGATGGCGAGCTGGTAGCGCGGCCGGGTACGGCCGCCGGTCATCGCGTACGGACGCACCAGCGGGTTGTGCGCCTTGGGGGCCTGCGGACGCGAGGCCCGCGGCTGCTGCTGCGGAAGCCGGTGCGGAGCCTGCGGTTGCTGCGGTTGCTGCGGCTGTTGGGGCTGCTGTCCGTACGGCTGCTGCTGGTAGGGGTTGTGCTCCGGCACGGGCCGGCTGGGAGCGGAGGGAAAGTTGAAGCGGTTCTGGTCGTGCCCACCCTGCGGCTGCTGCGCGCCGCCATAAGGATGTCCTCCGGGTGTTGTCACGCTTCCTCCTCCTGCTCCAAGAACGCAGTACTCCCTGTAGAACCGCGCCACCGCACCCTATGGTGCGATGACGCGAAACGCACTGCCTGTTTGCTAGTTGAGAAGACTTCCCTGCAGCTCCGAACGCAGTTCCGGGGTGAGGACACTGCCGGCTCGGTCCACGAGGAGGGCCATCTCGTAGCCCACGAGGCCGATGTCGCACTCGGGGTGCGCGAGCACCGCGAGCGACGAACCGTCGGAGACGGACATGAGGAACAGGAATCCCCGGTCCATCTCCACCACGGTCTGGTTGACGGCGCCACCCTCGAAGATGCGGGAGGCCCCGGCGGTCAGCGAGGTCAGACCGGAGGCCACGGCCGCCAGCTGATCGGCGCGGTCGCGCGGGAATCCGTCGGACATCGCCAGAAGAAGGCCGTCGGCGGAGACCACCACCGTGTGGGACACCCCGGGGGTGTTGTCCACGAAGTTGGTGATCAACCAGTTCAGGTTCTGTGCCGCCTGGCTCATCGGGCTCACACTAACGCTCCTGGTCATAGCTGTTACTTGACTGCTCGGAACCCGCGCTGCGTCCCTGCTGGACACCCCGCCGCAGGTTGCTCAACCTGCCGCGGACGTCCTCCGGGGCGCGGGAGACCTGGGGGCCGCCCTGCGGGGTCGTCTCCGCAGCACCCTCGACCAGGTTGGCCTTGGGCACCCGCCGAGGGAGACCGGACGGGGTGACCCCGCCCGCCTTCGGCTCACGGAGCTTGGCGGCCTGCTGCCAGCGCTCGTCGTTGTTCGAACGCCATGCCGCGCTGCCTGCCGTCTCCTCCGGCTCCAGCTCCGCGCCGGCCGGTTGCTGCTGACGCTGCGGCCGCTGCTCGAAGAGGGATCCGGTGGACTCCGCTTTCTGCTGTCCCGACTGCCACTGCTGGCTGCCGCGGCGCGGCAGGCCCGCCCCGGTCATGTGGTGGCCGGTGTCGGCAGCGGCACCCGGACGATCGAAGCCTACGCGGTCCGGAGCCGCTTCGGGAGCGGCCTGGGATTCCGATTCGGTCCCGTAATCCTGCTGGTAGGCGCCCGAGTAGGTGTTCTGTTCGGGCCACTGGGCCTGCTGGGACTGAGATCCGTAACCGTCGTCGTAGGACTGTCCGCCCTGGTCCTGGTCCTGGTATTCCGCTTCCGGATACGCATAACCCTGCTGCGGGTAGCCCTCGTAGGACTGCTCGGCGGCCGGCTCTTCGTACGAGGACTCGTAGCCCTGCTCGGACTGCTGCTCGTAGCCCTGGTACTCCTGGTACCCGTGCTCGGGCTGCGGTTCCGGATACTCCTGCGAGGCGGGCCCGGACTGCTGGTCCTGGTCCTGCTCCTGCGGGTAGCCCACCTGGGCCGCCAGCGCGGCCCGGCGCTCCTGCTGGGTCAGGGACCGCCCGACCGGGTCGAGCGAGCGCTCCTCGCCGCCCTGCGCGCCGTCGCCCTGGGCGTCGTAGCGCGAGTCGTCGAAGCCGAGTTCGGCGGCCGTGCGCAGCGGCGGGGCCAGCTGGGCCTGCTGCTCGGGGATGATCGAGGAGACCGTGAAGTCGTCCTCCGGTATGCCCTCGCCACCGCCACCGTGGGTGATGGCGTCCGGCAGCATGACCAGCGAGGTCGTGCCGGCCGCTTCGCCGGAGGGACGCAGCTGGACGCGGATGCCGTGGCGGTCCGCCAGCCGGCCGACCACGAACAGGCCCATGCGCTGCGAGATCGCGGCGTCCACGGTCGGCGGGTTGGCCAGCTTGTGGTTGATGTCCGCGAAGTCCTCGGCGGTGAGGCCGATGCCCTTGTCGTGGATCTCCACCATGACGCGGCCGTCGGGCAGACGCGTGGCGTTGACGCGGACCTTGGTCTGGGGGGAGGAGAACGTGGTCGCGTTCTCCAGCAGCTCGGCGAGCAGGTGCACGAGGTCGGTCACGGCCTGGCCGTGGATCTCCGCCTCGGAGACGCCCGAGAGCTCGATGCGCTCGTACTGCTCCACCTCGGAGGAGGCGGCGCGCAGCACGTCGACGAGGGGCACCGGCTGGTC
The DNA here is from genome assembly GCF_036346105.1 of Streptomyces sp. NBC_00539. GTDB lineage: Bacteria > Actinomycetota > Actinomycetes > Streptomycetales > Streptomycetaceae > Streptomyces. The sequence goes on along the minus strand of NZ_CP107811.1, from coordinate 2,222,695 downwards.
CCAGCGGCGGCCGGGCTCCTCACCCGCGAGGATGAGGAGGTTCTCGCCGTTGCGGCGCATACGGGTGGCCAGGTGGTCCAGCCGGAAGAGGTTCTCCAGCTGGTCCGGGTCGGCCTCGTTGTTCTCCAGGTCGGTGATGAGGGTCAGCTGGCCCTCGATCAGCGACTGGTTGCGCATGGAGAGGTTCGTGAAGATCGCGTTGACGTTCCCTCGCAGGAGCGCCTGCTCGGCGGCGAGCCGGACCGCTTCCCGGTGGACCTGGTCGAAGGCGCGGGCGACCTCGCCGATCTCGTCCTGGGAGTTGATCGGGATCGGCGTCACGCGGGTGTCGACCTTGCCGGGGTCGGTGCGCGAGAGCTGGTCGACGAGCGTCGGCAGACGCTGCTCGGCGACGTCGAAGGCGGCGCTGCGCAGGCGGCGCATGGAGCGGCTCATCTGCCGGGCCATCATGCCGGCCAGGATGAAGGCGGCGAGCAGGGCCACGACCACGGCGGCACCGGTGATGATGGCGTCGTTGCGGGCGGCGTCGGAGAGCGCGACGGAGTCCTGCACGGCCTTGCCGAGCAGTTCCTTCTCGATCTCGGCGTAGCCGTCGAACTTGGCGGTGGCGGCGGCCTGCCAGGCGGGGGCGGTGGTGCCGGCGGCGGCGAGCTTGTCCTTGCTGACGCCGCTGGCTATCGCCTCGGTCATGCCGGTGAGGGCGGAGCCGTTGACGACGGGCGGGGCCTTGAAGGGGGTACCGGCCTGCTCGGCCGCCAGCTTGGCGGCGGTCAGCTTGGCGGCGCCGTCCTTGGACTTCTCCGCCATGACCTCTTTGAGGCGGTTGGTGTCCGCGTCGGTGCCGGCGGCGACGTACTCGCCGATGGCGATCTCTTCGAGGTAGGCGTAGGAGGAGAACGCGACGAGCTGGCCCTTGCGGGTGTCCTCGTTCTCGTTGGGGCGGACCAGCAGGTGCGTACCCACCGACCGCTGGAGCGAGTTGGCGGCCTTGGCCAGCTCGACCGCGTAGACCATGCGGCCGTAGCTGGTGACGTTGCCGGTGCCCAGGCCCAGTTCGTTGGAGAACGTCATGAGGTAGTGCTGGACCAGCACGTATCCCTCTTCGGTCGGGATGGGACCCGCCGAGTTGGGCAGCGCCTTCTTCGGCGTCTCCGGCGCTATGTAGGCCGTCTTGCGGACCTGCTCCAGCTTGGGCTCTTCCTGGTGGAAGAGCGCCAGGCGGTGTTCGAGGCCCTGGTTCTTCGGAAGGTCCTTGGAGGCCTCGGCGAACTTCTCCTTGGCCGCGTCCGTGGCCGCGTACGCCTTCTGCACGACCGGGCTGTTGCGGTCGCCCTTGAGGAGCGGCTCGGCGGTGAGGTCACGTTCGTTGAGGAGGGCCTGGCCGTATTCGGCCGCCGCCTGGACGATGCGGGCGGTCTTCTCGGCGTCCTTGGCCTCGTTCCAGCTGTCGACCGAGCCCTTGACCTGGAACCCGCCCATGACCAGTCCGACGAGGACGGGCACGAGGAGGATGGCGTTCAGCTTGGTCGGCACACGCCAGTTGCGCGGGGCGAACTTGCTGCCGCTGCCCTGGGCGGTGGGTGGCTCCACGGGTACGTCAACGGGCGACGCGGCCGCTCGCGGCGGCGGGGTGAAGTTGCCCCGCGCGGGTTCGACCCCGGGGCTCGCGTTGCTTCGCCTCACTCGTCCAACAACCTCTCGGCGGTGCTACTAGCTAGTTCGTTGAATTCCAGCACGGTTGACGGCCCTGTTCCAAACAGTTGGAATCAGCCATTCCGACAACCTTATGTCACACATAAAACGGACATAGAGAGCGTCCTGCGGCAAAAACCGGGCCGGTTGTGAGCGCAGCGGTACCGCGTGAACGCACCCTGTGCCCAACTGGCGCCAATTGTCTGTCGAAACGTTATGAACGAGGAGGGCGGGCCGTGTTCTATGACACAACCCGCCCTCTCCGGAACCGACATGCGAGCGGCGCTACTTGAGCCGCGCCATCAACGCGTGCTCCACGAGCGTGATGAGCGCGCTCTTGGCGTCCGCGCGGTGGCGGGCGTCGGTGGTGATGATGGGGGCGTCCGGGCCGATCTGCAGGGCCTCGCGGACTTCCTCCGGGGTGTACGGCTGGTGCCCCTCGAAACCGTTGAGGGCCACGACGAACGGCAGCCCGCTGTTCTCGAAGTAGTCGACCGCGGGGAAGCAGTCGGCCAGGCGGCGGGTGTCGACCAGGACGATGGCGCCGATGGCGCCACGGACCAGGTCGTCCCACATGAACCAGAAGCGGTCCTGACCGGGGGTACCGAAGAGGTACAGGATCAGGTCCTGGTCCAAGGTGATGCGGCCGAAGTCCATGGCGACCGTGGTGGTCGTCTTGTCCCCGGTGTGGGTCAGGTCGTCGATGCCCGCGCTCGCGGACGTCATCACGGCCTCGGTACGCAGCGGATTGATCTCGGAGACCGCGCCGACGAACGTGGTCTTGCCGACGCCGAAGCCGCCCGCCACCACGATCTTCGCGGAGGTGGTGGAGCGAGGAGCCGCTCCGCCGTCAGATCTTGCGAAGTCCACTGAGAACCCTCTCGAGCAGCGTTACATCCGGCGTTCCGCCGGCCTCTCCATTGCCCGGCTGGTGGATGGCCACCATTCCGGCCTCGGCCAGGTCGGCGACGAGGATCCGGGCGACACCGAGCGGCATCGACAGCAGTGCGGAGACCTCCGCGACCGACTTCACCTCACGGCACAGGGTGCAGATGCGCTGGTGCTCCGGCAGCAGGCCGGACAGGTGCATCGGATCGGCCGTGGTGCTGACCAGCGCCTCTATGGCGAGCTGATAGCGGGGCCGGGTCCGGCCGCCGGTCATCGCGTACGGACGTACCAGCGGCTGGTCGCCTTCCGAGTACGAGTCTCCGTACGAGTCCGGGTAGGCGGGGGGCGGGGTCATTGATCCTCCGGGCTGGACAGCAGTGGTCAGCGTGCCGTCTCACGGGGCGGCCGGTGGGGGGGACGGTATGACGGCCTGGCGGTGGTACTTGGTTGCGGGGCGGGGGCCCCGGCCCCCCGGCCGGAAGTACCGTCCGGCCGGGAGGGTCACGGTCAGCCGAGGAGGCTGCCCTGGAGTTCCGAGCGCAGTTCCGGGGTGAGGACGCTGCCGGCCCGGTCCACGAGGAGGGCCATCTCGTAGCCCACGAGGCCGATGTCGCACTCGGGGTGCGCCAGTACGGCCAGCGAGGACCCGTCGGAGACGGACATGAGGAACAGGAATCCCCGGTCCATCTCCACCACGGTCTGGTTGACGGCGCCACCCTCGAAGATGCGGGAGGCCCCGGCGGTCAGCGAGGTCAGGCCGGAGGCCACGGCCGCCAGCTGATCGGCCCGGTCACGGGGGAAACCTTCCGACATCGCCAGAAGGAGTCCGTCGGCGGAGACCACCACCGTGTGGGACACCCCGGGGGTGTTGTCCACGAAGTTGGTGATCAACCAGTTCAGGTTCTGTGCCGCCTGGCTCATCGAACTCAACTATCGCTCCTGCTGGTAAGTGGGGTCGATCTGGTAACTGCCGGTCGCGGGGCCGGTGGTGCCGGCCTGGCGCCCCTGCTGAATACCGCGTCGGAGGTTGGTGAGGCGGCCGCGGACGTCGTCCGGGGCGCGCGAGACCTGCGGGCCGGTCTGGGACTCGGCCTGCTGCTGGGCGGTGCCGGCCACGAGGTTCGCCCGCGGCACCCGCTTGGGCAGGCCCGAGGTGGTGATACCGCCGGCGGCGGGCTGGCGCACCCGCTCGGCCTGCCGCATCAGCTCGTCGTTCGGCGAGGACCGCCAGCTGACGGTCGGCACCGCGCCGGTCGCCGTCTGGTCGGCCGCGAGTTCCTGACCGCGCTGGGGGAGCGGCTGCTGATGAGCCGGCGCGGCGGGAGCCTGCTGCTGGAACTGCTGCTGCGGCTGCTGGGGTACGGAGGGACCGCCGTCCTGGCGGGTCCAGTTCGACTCCAGCGTGTCGAAGATGGGGCTGCGGGCCTCACCGGGGCCCGTGGCCGGCGGCAGTGCCTCCGGCTGCGGACGCTGCGCCGGGGAGTAGCCGCCGCTCTGGGGAGTCTGGACCTGGCGGCCGTTGTAGCCGCCCACGCCCGGACCGCCGCCGCGGGGTGCCTGGAAGTCCCCGGGGCGCTCGAACTGCCCGGTGGCGGACGGATCCAGGGGACCGCGTACGTCGGGGCGCTCGAACTGACCGGTGGTGCTGCCCGCGGGGTTGCCGCCGGTGGCACGCGGGGCCGGGGCGTTGAAGTCCGGCCGCGGGAACTCCGCCGTCGCACCGGGGCCCGACAGCTCGTCGTGGCCCCGCGGGACCTCGTGGCCGCCCTGGCCGGCGCCCCAGCTGGTGCTCTGCGGAGCCCCGGCGGGCGCGGTACCCGCACCCGGGAGCTCCGGACGCGGGGCGCCGCCGCGCGGCGGCAGCTGCGGCCGCTTGCGCTGGACGGGAGCCTGACCCTGACCCTGACCCTGACCCTGGAACTGGCCCTGGGCGGTGGCCGGAGCGGGCTGCTGCTGCGGCCGCTCGAAGCCGTTGCCCTGCGGGAAGGCGGCGGGACCGGCACCGGGCCGCTGCTGCGGACCGCCGGGCGCACCGAGCGGACCGCCCGCCGGGCCACCGTTCGGGTTGCGGCCCGGGAGCGGGGCACCGGGGGTGAAACCGCCCGCGCCCTGTCCCGTCGGGACACCCGGACCGGCCTGCGGTCGGGCCATCGGGCCGCCCTGCTGGGGCCGGCCACCCTGACCGCCCTGCGGGCCGGGGCCCTGGCCCTGGGGCCGGCCCTTCGGACCTGCGGAACCGTCCCGCCCGGGCAGCGCGGCACGCTGTCCGGCGCCGGAGACCTGACCGCGCTGCGGACCGGCGCCCACGGGGGGACGCCCGCCCGGGCCGCCGACGGGAGCCTGGCCCGCGGAACCGGTCGGACCGCCCTGGGGAGCGCCGGAACCGGGACCGCCCTGGCCGCCCTGGCCGGGCATCGGCCCGGGCTTCTTGGCGCCCTGGGCGACGTCCACCGGCAGCATGACGAGCGCGGTGGTACCGCCCGAGTCGGAGGGGCGCAGCTGGATCCGGATGCCGTGTCGCAGGGACAGGCGGCCGACCACGAACAGGCCCATGCGGCGGGAGACGGAGACGTCCACGGTAGGCGGCGACGCGAGCCGCTCGTTGATCGCGGCGAGGTCCTCGGGGGAGAGGCCGATACCGGTGTCGTGGATCTCGACGAGCACCCGGCCGTCCGGCAGGGCGTGACCGGTGACCTTGACCTTGGTCTGCGGGGAGGAGAACGAGGTGGCGTTCTCCAGCAGCTCGGCGAGGAGGTGCACGAGGTCGTTGACGACGCGGCCGGCGACATCGGTGCCGGGCACCGACGACAGTTCGATGCGCTCGTACTGCTCCACCTCGGACGCCGCGGCGCGGAGCACGTCGACGAGCGGGACGGGGCGGGTCCACCGGCGGCCCGGCTCCTCGCCCGCGAGGACGAGGAGGTTTTCGCCGTTACGGCGCATTCGGGTCGCGAGGTGGTCGAGCTTGAAGAGCGAGGACAGCTGGTCCGGGTCGGCCTCGCGCGACTCCAGCTCGGAGATGAGCGAGAGCTGGCGCTGGATCAGACCCTGCGAGCGGCGCGAGAGGTTGGTGAACATCGCGTTGACGTTGCCACGCAGCAGTGCCTGCTCGGCGGCGAGGCGGACGGCCTCGCGGTGCACGTCGTCGAAGGCCGCGGCCACCTGGCCGATCTCGTCGCGGGTGTGCAGACCGACCGACTCCACCGTGGTGTCGACGTCCTGCGGGTCGGTCTCGGACAGCTGCTTGACGAGCTCGGGCAGGCGGTCCTGGGCGACGCGGGTCGCCGTGTCCTGGAGGCGGCGCAGCGAGCGGATCATGGAGCGGGCCATGACGAAGGCGCCGACGAGGGAGACACCGAGGACGAGGAGGATCAGGGCACCGTTGATGATGGCGTCCTGCTGGGACTCGCTCTTGAGCTCGCGGGCCTTTTGTTCCATGTCCTCGAGGAGGGTGAGCTCGATGACCTTCATCGCCGTCAGCTTGGTGCCGTCGGAGTCGTACCAGTCCATCCAGGAGCGGTACTCCTGCTCCTTGGAGAACTGACCGGGAGAGGACAGCACGCGGCGGGTGTAGTGGTCCGCCTTGCTGATCTCCGCGTTGCCGTCGCCGAGGCTCGCGAGGAGTTCCTCGGGCTTGCCCTGGTAGACGAGTTCGAAGGTCTTCTTCGCCTGGCTCTCGCCGCGCAGCGCGGACATCGCGTACAGGCGGTCGTTCTCGGACAGCGTGCCGGGGTGGTCGCCGCTCTCGGGGAGCGAGGCGGCGATCATCGCGCGCTGGATGGAGGCGTACTCCTTGGCGGAGGAGAACGCCGCCAGGGCACGCGTACGCTTGATCATCTCGGGGTTGGAGGTGGCCTGGGCCATGTCCTGCGAGAGGGAGAGCAGCGAGACGATCAGCGCGTTGTACTCGGTGACCGTCTGCTGGGCGCTGCTCTGGTACGCCTTCTTGCGGATGTCCTCGATGCCGGTGAGCTGGCGGCCGATCTGCAGGATGTTGTTGCGGATGGACTTGAGGGTCTCGTCCTTGTCCTGCGTGCTGTCGACCTTGTCGGTCGCGGCGTCGAAGGCCTTCTTGGCGACGTCCGTCTGGTCGCGGACGCCCTCGACGAGGGAGTTCGACTTGCCCGACTTGTCGACCGACAGCGGACCGGCCGACTTGTCGCGCTCTTCCTGGAGCGCGGCGGCCAGGTTGGTGGCCTGCCGGGTCATGGTCGTCAGCAGCTGCATGTGCTCCAGCTGTGCGATGTCGTTGAGCGAGTCGTTGATGCGGAAGCCACCGAGCGTGGTGGCGGCGACGACCGGCAGGGTCAGCAGCGACACCAGTCGCGTGCTGATGCGCCAGTTCTGCATGGCGAGGCGTGAGCCGGGCCCGCTGGGGGCCTTCGGTATCGCCACGTCCTGCTCGGGAGCCGGCTCGCCCTTGCCCTTGGTCCGCACCATGCCCTTGGGCTTGGCCCGGCCCTTGGCCTTCCCCTTCACGGGGCCGGCGGCATCGGGGCCCGCTCCTTCGACAGCCGGCCCTCGGTTCTGGGCGTGCTGGGGCGAGGAGCCACGGTCGGTCCCGCCGCGCGGCTCCTGCTCCGACGCAGCTTCCCCTCGGCCCTCGTGGGCCTGGGGAGAACCCTTGCCATCCCTCTTGAATCGTCCCTGCACTAGCGTCGCAACCTCTGGACCAGGCGTCCCGCCGGTGGAGCGGTGGGACGGTGTCGAGTCGTGGGGCACTGACGGCCCCATGGTGGTCGTCGGTGACCGGCGCGTCTCCCTCTCCTTGCCACCGCGCTCGGCGCTGAGTCGCGCCACCTGCGCGCCGGCTGATTCCCGCGGCGGTCCCGCGAATTCCAGCACAGTGGGGGATCTCCAACAAGGTGCGCGCGTCGCCGCGGCGAGCCCGTCACGGCTCGTGACGGGGGCGCTACGCGACGTGGATGTCCTTTCGGGCTAAACCGGACTTACACCGACCAAACATCGTGCCTGTCAAGGTGTCCCAGTCGAGATGATCAGGAGCGGAATGGAGCGTTCAGTGGCGCAATGTCCGTTTCGCGGCGCCGAATTGACTGCCCATTATGCCCGTAATGCCCGGTGACGGGTGAGGAAACTCACACAGCCGTGGCCATTACTTCCCGGTTCGGTGGGGGATTCAGATGTTTAGCCTTTCCCTTTGCAGGGTTGGCGCATCCGACAACCACCACACCGACGAGCGAGCCGAGGGCCCAGAACTCCCATGAACGCGCAGAAGACGACTCTGATGTTCCGCAACATAGCCAACCCCCGCCGCACCACCCTGGCGCACCTCCAGGACGCCGAGGAACTGCAGCCGGCCACGGCTCCGGAACACTCCGTCGAGCTCCCCGCGCAGACCGCGAACCCCCGCCGCACCGTCCTGATGGACGCGCCGGTCGCCGCCGCCGCGCAGTAGGACCCGCCCCGAAGGACGCGAAGCGCCCCCGCCCACCGCGTTAGCCTGGAGTCCGCAGACTCCGGCCTGCGCAAACACGTAGGGCAATACAGAGGGGCAGACGCAACAGGTGCGCATCGCCAGGTTCTCGATCGACGGCAACGTCGCGTTCGGCGCGGTCGAGGGCAGCACTGCCCCCGGCGCCGAAGGCGAGCTCGTCCTCGACATCATCAAGGGCATCCCGTTCGCGGACTTCGAACTCTCGGGCACCAAGGTCCCCCTGGACAAGGTCCGGCTCCTGCCGCCCGTGCTCCCGAACAAGGTCGTGGCCGTCGGCCGCAACTACGCGGAGCACGCGGCGGAGCTCGGCAACACGGTCCCCGAGACGCCCATCACCTTCTTCAAGCCCTCCACCTCGGTGGTCGGCCCGGGCGACCCCATCACGTACCCCTCCTTCTCCCAGGACCTCCACCACGAGGCCGAGCTCGCCGTGGTCATCGGCCGGATGTGCCGGGAGGTCCCCAAGGAGCGCGTCAAGGACGTGATCCTCGGCTACACCTGCGCCAACGACGTCACCGCGCGCGACGTCCAGCAGCGCGAGAAGCAGTGGGCCCGCGCCAAGGGCTTCGACAGCTCCTGCCCGCTGGGCCCCTGGATCGAGACCGACCTCGACCCGTCCGATCTGACCATCCAGTGCACCGTCAACGGCGAACAGCGCCAGCTCGGCCGCACCAGCGACATGGTCCGCTCGATCGAGGACCTGGTCGTGCACATCACCGAGGCCATGACGCTGCTCCCGGGCGACGTCATCCTCACGGGGACCCCGGCCGGAGTCGGCCCCCTCAGCGTCGGCGACGAGGTCGCCGTCACCATCGAAGGCATCGGCACTCTCACCAACAAGGTGATCAAGCGTGGCTAACGGACCCGTCCGCGTACGTTTCTGTCCCTCCCCGACCGGCAACCCCCACGTGGGCCTGGTCCGGACCGCCCTGTTCAACTGGGCGTTCGCCCGCCATCACGGCGGTACGTTCGTCTTCCGCATCGAGGACACCGACGCGGCCCGCGACTCCGAGGAGTCCTACCGCCAGCTGCTCGACTCGCTGCGCTGGCTGGGCTTCACCTGGGACGAGGGCCCCGAGGTCGGCGGCCCGCACGCCCCGTACCGCCAGTCGCAGCGAATGGACATCTACGCGGACGTCGCCCAGCGCCTGCGGGACGGCGGCTACGCCTACGACTGCTACTGCACGACGGAGGAGCTGGAGGAGCGCCGCAACGCCGCCCGCGCGGCCGGCAAGCCCTCCGGCTACGACGGCCACTGCCGTGACCTGAGCGCCGAGCAGGTGGCCGCGTACCAGGCCGAGGGCCGGCTCTCGATCGTCCGCTTCCGGATGCCCGACGAGCCGATCACCTTCACCGACCTGGTCCGCGGCGAGCTGACCTTCACCCCGGAGAACGTCCCGGACTTCGGCATCCTGCGGGCCAACGGCGCTCCGCTGTACACGCTCGTCAACCCGGTCGACGACGCGCTGATGCAGATCACGCACGTGCTGCGCGGCGAGGACCTGCTCTCCTCCACCCCGCGCCAGATCGCGCTGTACAAGGCCCTGATGGAGCTGGGCATCGCCACCGGCGTCCCGGAGTTCGGCCACCTGCCGTACGTCATGGGCGAGGGGAACAAGAAGCTCTCCAAGCGCGACCCGGAGGCCTCGCTCAACCTGTACCGCGAGCGCGGCTTCCTCCCCGAGGGCCTGCTGAACTACCTCTCGCTCCTCGGCTGGTCGTTCTCCAAGGACCAGGACATCTTCACCATCGAGGAGATGGTGGCGAAGTTCGACATCCCGGACGTGAACGCCAACCCGGCCCGCTTCGACCTGAAGAAGGCCGAGGCGATCAACGCCGACCACATCCGCCGGATGGACCCGAAGGCCTTCGCCGACGCGTGCACCCCGTGGCTGCGGGCGCCGCACGCCAACTGGGAGCCGCAGGACTTCGACGCGCAGGCGTGGGAGGCCATCGCGCCCTACGCCCAGACCCGGGTGACGGTCCTGTCGGACATCACCGCGAACGTCGACTTCCTCTTCCGCAAGGAGCCGGTCGAGGACCAGGCGTCCTGGGACAAGGCGATGAAGGGCGAGCCCGCGGCCCTGCTGACCACCGTCCGCGCCAATCTGGAGACGGCCGACTGGAGCGACCCGGAGTCGCTCAAGCAGGCCGTGCTGACCGCCGGTGAGGCCCACGGCCTCAAGCTGGGCAAGGCCCAGGCCCCGGTCCGCGTCGCGGTCACCGGCCGTACGGTCGGCCTGCCGCTCTTCGAGTCCCTCCAGATCCTGGGCAAGGACCGCTCGCTGACCCGGATCGACGCGGCCCTGGCCAAGCTCGCCGCCTGACCCGCACCACCCCCCGAAGGGGCGGCCGCCTCCGCGCAGCCGCCCCTTCGGCGTTGCCGGACGCGCACCTGACGGACTTCTGCGTCACGCCTTCGCGAGGCGGCTGCCCGGCGTAGTGTCGGCGGCATGCCGATCCGCGCGTTTTTGTGGGACGTCGACGACACCCTGTTCGACTACACCGGGGCCGACACCGCCGGTCTCGCGCGGCACCTGGCCGAGAACGGGCTGGCCGAACGCTACGGGTCCCCGGCGGCGGCCCTCGCGCTGTGGCGCGCCGCGACCGAACGCCACTGGGCCCGCTTCGCCGCCGGTGAGACGACCTTCCGGGCCCAGCGCCAGGACCGGGTACGCGACTTCCTGGGCGCCCCGGAGATGAGCGACGCCGAGGCCGACGGCTGGTTCGACCGGTACGTCGTGCACTACCAGGCGGCCTGGGCGCTCTTCCCGGACGTGCTGCCCGTACTGGACGCCCTGGCCCGCGACTACCGGCACGGAGTGCTCTCGAACTCCTCCACGGCCAACCAGGACCCCAAGCTGCGCCGGCTCGGGCTGCGCGAGCGCTTCGAAGTGCTGGTCTGCGCCGCGGAGCTCGGTGTCAGCAAGCCGGACGCCGCCGCCTTCCTCGGCGCCTGCGAGGCGCTCGGGCTCCCGCCGCAGGAGGTGGCGTACGTCGGCGACCAACCGGAGATCGACGCCCGCGGAGCCCGGGACGCCGGTCTCGTGGCCGTGTGGCTCGACCGGTACGGCGCGCCAGGACCGGCGCCCGAAGGAGTGCACCGGATCTCCGGTCTTGCCCAGCTCCCCGCACTCCTGGCCGCCGATACCCGTTTTGGAGCACGGTCAGCCATCCGGTAATGTTCTTTCTGCGCCGCCCGAGCGGGCCGGAAGGCCGGACGGAGGCGCTAACCGAATGAAAGTCCCCCCGGGGCTTGCATTTTGGTGGGCTATAGTGTAATTGGCAACACGAGGGTTTCTGGTTCCCTTATTCTAGGTTCGAGTCCTGGTAGCCCAGCGCAGTGCAGCAGTAACGCAGTGCTTTGCCCCCGTTGTGTAGCGGCCTAGCACGCCGCCCTCTCAAGGCGGTAGCGCCGGTTCGAATCCGGTCGGGGGTACAGATCCTTCCCGCAAGACCTCCACTTGGGTAGCTCCCGGACGTCTTGATGCAGGATCGCTAGGGCCCCCGTTGTGTAGCGGCCTAGCACGCCGCCCTCTCAAGGCGGTAGCGCCGGTTCGAATCCGGTCGGGGGTACTACGTCTAGCATGGTCTAGACCACTATGGGCTATAGTGTAATTGGCAACACGAGGGTTTCTGGTTCCCTTATTCTAGGTTCGAGTCCTGGTAGCCCAGCGCAGTGCAGCAGTAACGCAGTGCTTTGCCCCCGTTGTGTAGCGGCCTAGCACGCCGCCCTCTCAAGGCGGTAGCGCCGGTTCGAATCCGGTCGGGGGTACGTACGGGAGAGGCCCTCCGCGATCATCGCGGAGGGCCTCTTCGCATGTCCGGGACTCGTCATGTCGGGAAGCGTGCGGGGTCTGGCGAGGACCCGCGCGGGCCTATAAGTACGGGCCCGGGGGCGCGTGTTCGGACGTGTGCGGCGTCGTACGCGCCCCGGGCCCGGAGGGACGGGGGGAAGGGCGGGGAAAGGTCAGCCGGAGCGGCGCAGGGCCTCCGTGAGCCGGCCCGCGGCATCGATGACCGCCTGTGCGTGCATCCGGCCCGGGTGGCGGGTCAGGCGCTCGATCGGGCCGGAGACCGACACCGCGGCCACCACCCGGTTCGAGGGCCCGCGCACCGGCGCCGAGACGGAGGCCACACCGGGCTCCCGTTCGCCGATCGACTGGGCCCAGCCGCGGCGCCGTACGCCCGACAGGGCCGTCGCGGTGAAGCGCGCGCCCTGGAGCCCGCGGTGGAGCCGCTCGGGCTCCTCCCAGGCCATCAGGATCTGCGCGGCCGAGCCGGCCTTCATCGGGAGCGTGGAGCCCACCGGGACGGTGTCCCGCAGGCCCGACAGCCGCTCGGCCGCCGCCACGCAGATGCGCATGTCGCCCTGACGCCGGTAGAGCTGCGCGCTCTCGCCCGTCACGTCGCGGAGGTGGGTGAGCACCGGTCCGGCCGTGGCCAGCAGGCGGTCCTCGCCGGCCGCGGCGGCAAGCTCTGCCAGCCGCGGGCCGAGGATGAACCGGCCCTGCATGTCCCTCGCCACCATCCGGTGGTGTTCCAGTGCCACGGCAAGGCGATGTGCCGTGGGTCGTGCGAGCCCTGTCGCCGCGACCAGCCCGGCGAGGGTGGCCGGACCGGACTCCAGTGCGCTCAGTACCAGAGCTGCCTTGTCGAGAACGCCGACGCCGCTAGAGTTGTCCATGAAACGATATTCACGTCTCACACTGTGAAACGCAAGTTCAATTTTTCCAAGAAACAGCGAGTCTGTATGTACGGGTCCACGAACCACTGGGTCCGGGACGGTGAGCCGGAGGGAAAGCGATGGGTAGGACACTCGCGGAGAAGGTCTGGGACGACCATGTCGTCCGGCGCGCCGAGGGCGAGCCCGACCTCCTCTTCATCGATCTGCACCTGCTGCACGAGGTGACCAGCCCCCAGGCCTTCGAGGGTCTGCGCCAGGCCGGCCGCAAGGTCCGTCGCCTGGACCTCACCATCGCGACCGAGGACCACAACACCCCCACCATCGACATCGACAAGCCGATCGCGGACCCGGTTTCCCGGGCCCAGCTGGAGACGCTGCGGCGCAACTGCGCCGAGTTCGGGGTCCGCCTGCACTCGCTGGGCGACGTCGAGCAGGGCGTCGTCCACGTGGTGGGACCGCAGCTCGGACTGACCCAGCCCGGCACCACCGTGGTCTGCGGCGACTCGCACACCTCCACGCACGGCGCCTTCGGTGCGCTGGCCTTCGGCATCGGCACCAGCCAGGTCGAGCACGTGCTGGCGACCCAGACGCTGCCTCTGGCCCGCCCCAAGACGATGGCGATCACCGTCACCGGCGCGCTGGCCGAGGGCGTCACCGCCAAGGACCTGATCCTGGCGATCATCGCGAAGATCGGCACCGGCGGCGGCCAGGGCTACATCCTGGAATACCGCGGCGAGGCCATCGAGGAGCTCTCGATGGAAGCCCGCATGACCATCTGCAACATGTCGATCGAGGCCGGCGCCCGCGCGGGCATGATCGCCCCCGACCAGACCACCTTCGACTACCTCCAGGGCCGCGACCACGCCCCCGAGGGCGAGGACTGGGACGCGGCGGTCGCCTACTGGAAGACGCTGCGCACCGACGACGACGCCGTCTTCGACGCCGAGGTCGTCATCGACGGCGCCTCGCTGTCGCCGTTCGTCACCTGGGGCACCAACCCGGGCCAGGGCGCGCCGCTGTCGGCCAGCGTCCCCGACCCGGCTTCGTACGAGGACGCTTCGGAGCGCCTCGCCGCCGAAAAGGCCCTGGAGTACATGGGGTTGACGGCCGGACAGCCGCTGCGCGACATCAAGGTCGACACCGTCTTCGTAGGTTCCTGCACCAACGGCCGGATCGAGGACCTGCGCGCCGTCGCGGGCATCGTCGAGGGCCGCAAAGTCGCCGACGGCGTACGGATGCTGGTCGTCCCCGGCTCGGTCCGCGTCGCGCTCCAGGCCGTGGAGGAGGGCCTGGACAAGGTCTTCAAGGAGGCCGGGGCCGAATGGCGGCACGCGGGCTGCTCGATGTGTCTGGGCATGAACCCCGACCAACTGGCCCCCGGTGAGCGTTCCGCGTCCACCTCCAACCGCAACTTCGAGGGCCGCCAGGGCAAGGGCGGGCGCACCCACCTGGTCTCCCCGCAGGTGGCCGCCGCGACCGCGGTACTGGGCCACCTGGCCTCGCCCGCCGACCTGTCCGACGCCACCGCCCCCGCCGGAGTCTGAATCATGGAAGCTTTCACCACCCACACCGGCCGGGCCGTGCCGCTGCGCCGCAGCAACGTCGACACCGACCAGATCATCCCGGCGCACTGGCTGAAGAAGATCACCCGCGACGGGTTCGAGGACGGGCTCTTCGAGGCCTGGCGCAAGGACCCGGAGTTCGTCACCAACCGTCCGGAGCGCGCCGGCGCGACCGTGCTGGTCGCCGGCCCCGACTTCGGTACCGGCTCCTCGCGCGAGCACGCCGTCTGGGCCCTGCAGAACTTCGGCTTCAAGACCGTCATCTCCTCGCGCTTCGCCGACATCTTCCGCGGCAACTCGTTGAAGAACGGCTTGCTGACCGTCGTCCTGCCCCAGGAGACGGTCGAGCGGCTGTGGCAGCTGACCGAGGCCGACCCCACCGCCGAGATCACGGTCGACCTCGTGGACCGCAAGGTCCGAGCCGAAGGCGTCGAGGCGGAGTTCGAACTCGACGACAACGCCCGCTGGCGCCTGCTGGAGGGTCTGGACGACATCTCCCTCACCCTTCAGAACGAAGCGGACATCGCCACGTACGAAAGCACCCGGCCCACGTTCAAGCCGCGCACGATTCAGGCGTGATTCCAGCCTGATCAGCGCTTATTCGCCCTCGGGTGATCACGACGCCCCCACTGTGCCCTCCGCCTCCCGGCGGGGGGCACAGTCGTGTGTTGAGGCCCCGTGAGGCGACAACTCGCCCCAGATGGCACAATCTGTGCATGGAACGCGACAGTCAACTTGAGCTCTACGAAGTCGTCGCGAACCGACTGAAAGAAGCACACGCAAGGGTGCGCACGCTGCAAGTCCCGGAGGGCGTACGGATGGCGCTGTCCCGGAAGCTGTTGGTCGTCACGGCTGCGGCGAAGCATGATCTCGCCGATGCGGCAAGGCGCCTGGACAGGTTGATGAAGGACCTCGACGAGGGTCGATTCCCTGAAGGCGACTGATGCGAAGGAACTCCGTAACGGCTTACAACGTTGCGGCACTAGGGTGATTAGCCCGTTTCGTGTTTGATTTGCGGTATATATCCGCCTAACGTGCGAAATAAGCTTGAACACATTCGTTCTGGCGAAGTCTCCGAAGGGGAAGACGTGAACAAGGCGCAGCTCGTAGAAGCGATTGCCGACAAGCTCGGCGGCCGCCAGCAGGCCGCGGACGCGGTCGACGCGGTACTGGACGCCATGGTCCGCGCGGTCGTCGCGGGCGACCGGGTCTCGGTCACCGGCTTCGGCTCGTTCGAGAAGGTCGACCGTCCGGCCCGCTACGCCCGCAACCCGCAGACGGGTGAGCGCGTCCGGGTCAAGAAGACCTCGGTTCCCCGTTTCCGCGCGGGTCAGGGCTTCAAGGACCTGGTCAGCGGCACCAAGAAGCTCCCCAAGGGTGGAGAGGTCGCCGTCAAGAAGGCGCCGAAGGGCAGCCTCACGGGCGCGCCGCCCACCGTCGCCAAGGCCGTCGGCAAGAAGGCCACCGCGAAGAAGACGGCCGCCAAGTCGACCTCCGCGCGCAAGACCACGACCGCCGCCACCACCAAGAAGGCCGCCGCCAAGAAGACGACCGCGGCCGCAAAGAAGACCTCCCCCGCCACGAAGAAGACGGCGGCCGGCTCCACCACGGCCGCGGCGAAGAAGACCACCGCCAAGAAGGCCACGTCCACGGCCAAGAAGACGGCTCCGGCGGCCAAGAAGACCACCGCGAAGACCACGGCGCCCGCCAAGAAGACGACGGCGCGCAAGACCACCGCGAAGAAGACCACCGCCCGCAAGAAGTAGCGGGGGCGCGAGTCACACACGCCGGGCCGGCTTCCCCAGGGCGGGGAAGCCGGCCCGCGGTGCGTCCGCACGGCCCGGTGGTGGGCGCGCAGCCCCGTCAGAACGTCTGCAGGGTGACCAGGGTGATGCGCAGGTCCGTCCCCGAACCCTCCGTCTCGATCCGCACGCGCTGTCCCGGACGCAGCAGCCGCAGGCCGCCCGCGTCGAACGCCGCGGCCTCGAAGGGCACCGGGGTGCCGTCGTCCAGCAGCACACTGCCGCTGCGGGTCTGGGAGTCGTACGTGTACGCGGTCGCCTGCATACCGGCACTGTATCGGGCCGTGTGACGGCCGACCCCGAGGGCGAGGGCCGTGCGCAGGTCCGCGCCCGTGTCCACGTCCCGGCGGATGCTGTCGACGCCGGTCAGGGCGATTTCCACCGCCCCGGACGCCGAATGCCGGGCCCGCGACGGGCCGCCGAACGAGGGCGCCAATTCCACGTCCGGCGCAGCGGAAAGCAGGGTCGTCCCGATTCCCGCCGCATCGGCCAGAAAAGCCCGCGGAAATACCGAAGCGGTATCGAGCACGCGTAGCAATTCCGGCGGCCGCAGCGCGGGCAGGTCCGCGTTCAGCGCGGCCACCGCCGCCCCGGGCCGCCCCGACCGCACCGCCCGTGCCCCGTGGGCCAGCGCCGCGTTGAGCCCGGCGCCGGGGGCGTCGGGGACTATCCGCGCCCCCAGCCGCGCCAGTTCCGCGCCCGCCACCGCGTCGTCCGTGACGACCACCACATCGGCCACCGCCGCGCAGGCCAGCGCCCCCGCCACGGTGTCCTGGGCGAAGGCCAGGGCGAGCGCCGGGCGCCAGCCGCCGACGGCCGCCGCGAGCCGGCTCTTGGCCAGCGCGAGCGGCTTCAACGGGACCACCAGACTCCAGACGGCGTTCGTCACGGCCCCCCTTCCCTCCGGTGCGCCCCCGCACGCGCTCGGGCCGTGGTCAGGTCACGGCCCGGTCATCAGTCGCCCTATTGTCACCTCAGCCCGGGCACGGGTGGGTCGGGCGGCCTGAGCGGGGCGTACGGTGTTCTCGACAGAGACCGGACCTGGGGCGACACTTGTCCGGCCCGCGAGGTGCCCGCGCGCCCCGGTCTTAGAGGAAGGTGTCCGAGTGTCCCGCCGCAGAATCGGCTTCTGGTACCGCCTGGCGGCGGTCATCGCGAAACCGCCGCTGGTAGTGCTCTTCAAGCGGGACTGGCGGGGAATGGAGCACATTCCGGCCGACGGCGGCTTTATCACCGCCGTCAATCACAACTCGTATCTGGACCCGCTCTCCTACGCGCACTTCCAGTACAACACCGGCCGGGTTCCGCGGCTGCTCGCGAAGGCCGCCCTGTTCAAGGTGCCTTTCGTCGGCATGATCCTGCGCGGCTCGGGACAGATCCCCGTCTACCGGGAGACCACCAACGCCCTCGACGCGTTCCGGGCGGCCGTCGCCGCCATCGAACGCGGGGAATGCGTGGCCTTTTACCCGGAGGGCACTTTGACCCGCGACCCGGGGATGTGGCCCATGGCCGGCAAGACCGGAGTGGCCAGGGTGGCGCTGGTGACCAAGGCCCCCGTCATCCCGGTGGCCCAGTGGGGCGCGAACCTCGCGATGCCGCCGTACGCCAAGGAGAACAAGGTCAGCCTCTTCCCGCGCAAGACCCTCCAGGTGCTCGCCGGGCCGCCCGTGGACCTCTCCGAGTTCTACGACCACGAGCCCACCCCCGACGTGCTCAAGGCGGCCACCGAGGCCATCATGGCGGCGGTCACCGGGCTGCTGGAGGAGCTGCGCGGCGAGAAGGCGCCCGAGCAGCCGTACGACCACCGCAGGGCCAGGGCGGAACAGCGGCGCAAGGCCGCGGGGGAGGGCATGAAGTGACACGTCCCGTGAAGGCAGCCGTGTACGGAACCGGCTCCTGGGGCACGGCGTTCGCCATGGTCCTCGCCGACGCCGGCTGCGAGGTGACCCTCTGGGGCCGCCGCAAGGAGCTGGCCGACGCCGTCAACACCGGCCGGAGCAACCCGGACTACCTGCCCGGCGTCGAGCTCCCCGCCGGCATCCGGGCCACCACCGACGCCGCCGAAGCCGCCGAGGGGGCCGACTTCACGGTCCTCGCCGTGCCCTCCCAGACCCTGCGCGGCAACCTGGCCGCCTGGGCGCCGCTGCTGGCCCCCGACACCGTGCTCGTCTCCCTGATGAAGGGCATCGAACTCGGCACCGCCAAGCGGATGAGCGAGGTCATCGAAGAGGTCGCCGGAGTCCCGGCCGCGCGCGTCGCCGTGGTCACCGGCCCCAACCTGGCCCGCGAGATCGCCGCCCGCCAGCCCGCCGCGTCCGTGGTCGCCTGCGTGGACGAAGCCGTCGCCCAGCGCCTCCAGGCCGCCTGCCACACCCCTTACTTCCGCCCCTACACCAACACCGACGTGGTCGGCTGCGAGCTCGGCGGCGCCGTCAAGAACGTCATCGGCCTCGCCGTCGGCATCGCGGACGGCATGGGCCTGGGCGACAACACCAAGGGCTCGCTCATCACCCGCGGCCTCGCCGAGACGACCCGCCTCGGCCTCGCCATGGGCGCGGACCCGCTCACCTTCTCCGGCCTGGCCGGCCTCGGCGACCTGGTCGCCACCTGCTCCTCGCCGCTCTCCCGGAACCACACCTTCGGCACCAACCTCGGCCGCGGGATGACCCTGGAGGAGACCATCGCGGTCACCAAGCAGACCGCGGAAGGGGTCAAGTCCTGCCAGTCCGTGGCGGATCTGGCCCACCGGCACGGAGTGGACATGCCGATCACCGAGACGGTCGTCGACATCGTGCACCACGGCAAGCCCACGCTGGTCGCATTGAAGGAACTCATGGGCCGCAGCGCCAAACCGGAACGCCGCTGAGTCCTTTCCGGACGTCCGAGCGGGTACTCTCGTGGCGATATGAGCAGCGAGAACCTCCCCCAGACCCCTGAGCAGCAGGGCCGCAAGCCCCGCGTGGCCGTCGTGTTCGGCGGCCGCAGCTCGGAACACGCCATCTCGGTCGTCACGGCCGGCGCCGTGCTGCGCTCCATCGACCGGTCCAAGTACGAGGTGCTGCCCATCGGCATCACCACGGACGGCCGGTGGGCGCTGACCGCCGACGAGCCCTCCCGGATGGCCATCGCCGACCGGAAGCTCCCGAACGTCGACGAGCTCGCGGACTCCGAGGACGGCGCCGTCGTCCTCTCCGTCGACCCGGCGAACCGCGAGGTCGTCTACACCGAGCCGGGCGCCGTTCCCAAGGCCCTGGGCGAGGTCGACGTCGTCTTCCCCGTGCTGCACGGCCCGTACGGAGAGGACGGCACCCTCCAGGGGCTCCTGGAACTCGCCGGGGTCCCCTACGTCGGCTCCGGAGTCCTCGCCTCGGCCGTCGGCCAGGACAAGGACTACATGAAGCGGGTGTTCACCTCCTTCGGGCTGAACGTCGGCCCGTACGTGACCATCCGCCCCCGCGAGTGGTCCGACCCGGACGCCGCCCGCGGCAAGATCCTGGACTTCGCCGCCGAACACGGCTGGCCGCTGTTCATCAAGCCCGCCCGGGCCGGATCCTCGATCGGCATCACCAAGGTCGACGACGCCGCCGCCCTCGACGCGGCCGTCGCCGAGGCCCAGCGCCACGACCCGAAGATCATCGTCGAGGCGCTGCTGCGCGGCCGCGAGATCGAGTGCGGCGTGCTGGAATTCGAGGACGGGCCCCGTGCGAGCGCCCCGGCGGAGATCCCGCCGGTCTCCAGCCACGACTTCTACGACTTCGAGGCGAAGTACATCGACTCCGCTTCCGGGATCGTGCCCGCCCCGCTCACCCCCGAGCAGACCGCCGAGGTGCAGCGGCTCGCGATCGAGGCCTTCGAGGCAGCGTCCTGCGAGGGACTGGTGCGCGCCGACTTCTTCCTCACCGAGGACGGCACCTTCGTCATCAACGAGATCAACACGATGCCGGGCTTCACCCCGATCTCCATGTACCCCCGCATGTGGCAGGAGTCGGGCGTCGAGTACCCGGAGCTGGTCGACCTCCTGATCCAGGCCGCCCTGCGCCGCTCCACCGGACTGCGCTGAGCCCGGCCAGGCCGTACGCACGAAAGGACCGCCCGCCGGATCTCCGGCGGGCGGTCCTCGTGGGAACGGGGGGCGGGCGGTGCCTCAGTAGGAGGAGATGCCCTCCGGAACGGTCTTGGCTACCGCCCCCGAGAGCCCGACGAGCATCTGCGCGTCGGTGGCGTGTTCCTTGTCCACCCGGACTTCGGTGTACGCCAGCCGCAGCCCGGTCGTGAACCGGTAACCGCCGCCCTCGCCGTCGGGCAGCTTCTCCACCAACCAGCCCACTCCGTTGACCTCGACGCCGTCCTGCTTCGGATCGGCCATCCGCGGCGGCTTGGGGATACCGCACCGCAGTACGATCGCCGAGCCGCCCCACGCGGCGGTCAGCGGCGACTGCGGTGTGGTGCCGGTCCGCTCCAGACCGGCCACCGTGTCCGGGAGCTCCTCGTGCAGTGCCGCACAGAGTCCCGCGACCTCGGCGGGCGGCGTGGGCGGTGGCTCCAGCCGGACCGGCGAACCGTCCGGAGCGCAGCCCGTGAGGGCCAGCAGGGCGGTGCAGGCAGGCAGGGCCAGGAGACGCAGCGGCCGGCGGTGGTCAGACATCACCGGCCAAGAGTAGACGGGGCTACAGATGGACCACGGGGCAGGTCAAGGTGCGGGTGATCCCCTCCACCTGCTGGACCTTGGCGACCACCATGCGGCCGAGATCGTCGACGGTGTCGGCCTGGGCGCGCACGATCACGTCGTACGGGCCCGTCACGTCCTCGGCTTGGATCACCCCCGGGATCCGGCCGATGGACTCGGCGACGAACGACGCCTTGCCCACCTCGGTCTGGATGAGGATGTACGCCTGTACCACGGAACCTCCAGGGCGGCCACGAGGATCATTTCCCCTAACCTTCGGTTGGGCCCTGGAACTGCGGGTGGGCCCGGGGAAGAAGGGACGCCACGGTACCGCGTCGCCGAGCGCCGCGGGGAGACCCGCGAGCCCGGCACCACGCACGGCGGGGCGCACATGGAGCAGAAGTTGACGTATCTGTTGACGGTACCCAGAGCTGTGACGGCTCGCGACCGCAAGCGGACTGGGCAAGAAGGGGCACAGCGATGAAGGGCACTGTGGGCGAGCTGGGGGAGTTCGGGCTCATTCGGGAGCTCACCTCACGGCTCACCACCACCCCGGCGGTCCGGCTCGGACCCGGGGACGACGCCGCGGTGGTGTCGGCCCCCGACCGACGGGTCGTGGCGAGTACGGACATCCTCCTGGAAGGCCGGCACTTCCGGCGCGACTGGTCCACGGCCTACGACGTCGGCCGCAAGGCCGCCGCCCAGAACCTCGCCGACATCGCCGCCATGGGCGCGGTGCCGACCGCGCTCCTGCTCGGCCTCGTGGTACCGGCGGAACTGCCGGTGACCTGGCCCACCGAGCTGATGGACGGCATCCGCGACGAGTGCCAGGTCGCCGGGGCGGCCGTGGTCGGCGGCGACGTCGTACGCGGTGACACCATCACCGTCGCCATCACCGCCCTCGGCGACCTGCGCAACCACGAACCCGTGCTGCGCTCCGGCGCCCGGCCCGGCGACGTGGTCGCCGTCACCGGCTGGCTGGGCTGGTCCGCGGCCGGGTTCGCCGTGCTCTCGCGCGGCTTCCGCTCCCCGCGGGCCTTCGTGGAGGCCCACCGGCGTCCCGAGCCGCCCTACCACGCCGGTCCCGCCGCGGCCGGCCTCGGCGCCACCGCCATGACGGACGTCAGCGACGGCCTGGTCGCCGACCTCGGTCACATCGCCGAGGCCAGCAAGGTACGGATCGACCTGCGCTCGGCGGCCGTCGACATCCCGAGCCAGATG
This sequence comes from Streptomyces sp. NBC_00539, assembly GCF_036346105.1. GTDB lineage: Bacteria > Actinomycetota > Actinomycetes > Streptomycetales > Streptomycetaceae > Streptomyces. Next base: position 2,200,722 of record NZ_CP107811.1, on the reverse strand, counting down.
TACGACATCGGCCAGGCCGTCGGCGTGGACCCGCTCCAGTGGGTCCTCACCGGAGGCGAGGACCACGCCATCGTGGCGACCTTCCCGCCCGACGTGAAACTGCCCGCCCGCTGGAAGGTCATCGGCGAGGTGCAGAACCGCTCCGCGCTGCCCCAGGTGACCGTCGACGGCGCCCCCTGGACCAGCACCGGCGGGTGGGACCACTTCGGCGCCGACCCGGCCGCCGAGGAGCCTTCCCGGTGAACCGCCCGCCGCTGTGCCTGACCGTCGCCGGATCCGACTCCGGCGGCGGCGCCGGCATCCAGGCGGACCTCAAGACGATGCTGGCGCTCGGCGTGCACGGGATGAGCGTCGTCACCGCCGTGACCGCCCAGAACTCGCTCGGCGTGCAGGGTGTCTGGGAGCTGCCCGCCGAAGCCGTCAGGGCCCAGTACCGGGCCGTGGTGGACGACATCGGGGTGCAGGCCGTCAAGACCGGGATGCTGTCCTCGGCGGCCCTCGTGGAGACGGTGGCCGAACTCCTCGCCTCCACCGCGGCCCCTGCGGTCGTGGACCCCGTCGGGGTCTCCAAGCACGGCGACGCGCTGCTCGCCGCCTCGGCGCTGGACGCCGTACGCGGGGAACTGCTGCCCAGGGCCACGGTGGCGACACCGAACCTCGACGAGGTGACGCAGCTCACCGGGGTCGTCGTCGAGAACGAGGACGACATGCGCCGGGCCGCCGACGCGGTCCTCGGTTACGGCCCGCGCTGGGCCCTGATCAAGGGCGGCCACCTGACGGCACACGGCGACGAGGCCGTGGACCTGCTGACCGACGGCGCCGCGGAACACTGGCTGCGCGCCCCCCGGTACGACAACCGGCACACCCACGGCACGGGCTGCACCCTGGCCAGCGCCGTCGCGGCGGGCCTCGCCCAGGGCCTGGACGTACCCGCGGCCGTCAAGGCGGCCAAGGAGTACGTCACCGGCGCCCTCGCGGCCGGCTTCGCGCTCGGCGCGGGCATCGGCCCCGTGGACCACGCCTGGCGGTGGCGCCCCTAGGCCGCCCGGCAACGACGCGCGGGGCCGGTGAACTCACCGGACCGCGCGCGGGAAAGGCAAAAGGCCGGTCCACGAGGTGGACCGGCCTTCTTGGCAACCGGAAAGGGCTGCGCTACGACGACGGAAGGCGTCAGCGCGAGACCTTGCCGGCCTTGATGCACGAGGTGCAGGCGTTGAGGCGCTTCGGCGTCCCATTGACCACGGCACGGACGCGCTGGATGTTCGGGTTCCAGCGACGCGAGGTGCGGCGGTGCGAGTGGGAGATGTTGTTGCCGAAGCTCGGCCCCTTGGCGCAAACGTCGCAGTTGGCAGCCACAGGTCACTCCAAAGACTTCAGATGCACTTACAGTGAATCCGGCGCACCGGAATCAGAGATCCGAAGTGGTTTGCCGGGGGAATGGCCCGACTCTCATCGGGCAACCGGAGCAGCATACAACGACTGCGCCCGTCCAAGAAAACTACCATGGGCTCCGCCGGCCCCGCCCGGACGGCCGGCCTTGGTTACCCTGCGGTGAACCCCGGCCCGCACAAGGAGGAACGCCCGGTGCCGCACGAGCCTGCGCCGCAGTCCGCCGACGAGCTCGACGCCGAAGCGGTGCGCGCCTGGAGTTCGCTGGCCCTGGCCGCCCTGGACCGGGCCCGCGAGGACATCGACGCCATCAACGTCTACCCCGTCGCCGACGCCGACACCGGCACCAACCTCTACCTCACCGCCGAGTCCGCCGACCGCGAGCTGGCCGCCGCCTTCGAGGACGAGACGCGGACCACTGCCGCCCCCTCCCTCCCCGAAGCCGTACGGGCCTTCGCGCACGGCGCCCTCATAGGCGCCCGGGGCAACTCCGGCACCATCCTGGCGCAGCTGCTGCGCGGGGTGGCGGACGTCCTCGGCGCCGAACCGGGGGAACGGGCGCCCGGCCCGATGCTCGCGCAGGCGCTGGCCCGGGCCGCCGAAGAGGCGTACCAGGCCGTCGCACACCCCGTCGAGGGCACCATGCTCACCGTGGCGACCGCCGCGGCACGGGCGGCGGGCGCCGCCGCCGGGACCGCCGCCGACGTGGCCCGCGCCGCCTACGACGGGGCCCGTGCGGCCCTCGCCGAGACCCCCGGGCAGCTGGCCGCGCTGGGCCGGGCCGGCGTGGTCGATGCCGGAGGCTGCGGGGTGGTCGCCGTACTCGGGGCGCTGTGGCAGGCGCTGTCCGGTCAGGAACCCGCGCCGGAACCCGTCCGGGGGCGGGCCGTGCCCGTACCGCAGCCGCCGCAGCCCTGCGACGCGCAGGACCAGGGCGGACCCGCGTACGAGGTGATCTACCTGCTCGAGGCCACCGAAGCCGCCGTTGCCACGCTGCGGACCCGGCTCGACGGGCTCGGCGACTCGCTGGTGGTGGTCGGTGGCGAGGGGCTCTGGAACGTCCACGTCCACGTCGACGATCCCGGGGCGGCCGTGGAGGCCGGGGTGGTCGCCGGGCGGCCCTACCGCATCCGCATCACCCACTTCGGCGACGAGCGGCGCCGCGCGCGGACCGAGCGCGTCCAGCGGGCCGTGGTCGCCGTGGTCCCGGGCGAGGGGCTGGCCGGTCTGTGCGGGGAGGCGGGCGCGACGACCGTCCTGGCCCGGCCCGGGGAGGCGCCGGCGGTCGCGCAACTGGCCGACGCGATCCGGCGGGCCCACGCCCGCGAGGTGGTCGTGCTGCCCAACGACAGCGAATGGCGCGCGGCGGCCTCGGCGGCCGCCGAGGAGGTCCGCGCCGACGGCGTACGCGTCGCCGTGATCCCCACGCGCTCGGCGGTCCAGGGCCTGGCCGCCCTCGCCGTGCACGACGGGGACGCCAGCTTCGACGAGGACGTGGTGGCCATGACCGCCGCCGCGGGCGCCACCCGCTACGGGGAACTGGCCGTCGCCGAACGGCAGTCCTTCACCTCCGCCGGCATCTGCCAGGAAGGCGACGTGCTCGGCCTCATCGACGGCGACGTCGCCGTCATCGGATCCGGCCTGCCCGAGACCGCGGAGGCCGTCCTGGCGCGGATGCTGGGCTCCGGCGGCGAACTCGTCACGCTCGTCCTGGGACCGGAGGTCCCCGACGCGCTCGCCGCGCGCCTGGAGGCGTACGTCCAGCACGGGCACCTGGCCGTCGACACCGTCACCTACCGGGGCGGCCGGTATTCGGCGCCGCTGCTCATCGGGGTCGAATAGCCGCGTTGTCGGCGCCATGGTGTGCAATGGAACACGTGCCCGCGCTCGACGAAGACCTCAAGAAGACGCTCGGCCCCGCCACCGCGAAGGTGCTGGCCGAGCAGCTCGGCCTGCACACGGCCCTGGACCTGCTCCACCACTACCCGCGGCGGTACGCGGAGCGGGGCGAGCTCACGCCCCTCGCCGACCTCGCCGACCAGATCGACGAGCACGTGACGGTCGTCGCACAGGTCGCCGACGCGAGGCTCCTCACCTACCAGGGCAGCCGGGGCGGCGGCAAGCGCCTCGAAGTCACCATCACCGACGGCAGCGGCCGGCTCCAGCTCGTCTTCTTCGGCGCGGGCGTCCACAAACCGCACAAGGACCTGCTCCCCGGCAGCCGCGCCATGTTCGCGGGCAAGGTCGGCATGTTCAACCGCAAGCTCCAGCTCTCCCACCCCGCCTACGAGCCCCTCGGCGCCGACGCCTCCGACCGGGACGCGGCCACCGCCTTCGCCAACCAGCTCATCCCGATCTACCCGGCCTGCGCCAAGCTGGAGTCCTGGAAGATCGCCAAGTGTGTGGACGCCGTACTGCCCCGGGCCCGGGAGACCGTGGACCCGCTCCCCGCGGCGCTGCGCGAGGGCCGGGGCCTGGTCCCGCTCCCCGAAGCGCTGCTCAAGATCCACCGGCCGGGAACCAAGGCCGACATCGAGGACGCCCGGCAGCGACTCAAGTGGGACGAGGCCTTCGTCCTCCAGGTCGCCCTCGCCCGCCGCCGGCACGCCGACTCCCAGCTCCCCGCCGTGCCGCGCCGCGCCGCCCCCGGCGGACTGCTCGACGCCTTCGACGCGAAGCTGCCCTTCACCCTCACCGCGGGCCAGCAGACCGTCTCCAAGGAGATCTTCGACGACCTCGCCACCGAACACCCCATGCACCGCCTCCTGCAGGGCGAGGTCGGCTCCGGCAAGACGCTGGTCGCGCTGCGGGCCATGCTCGCCGTCGTCGGCTCCGGCGGGCAGGCCGCGATGCTCGCGCCCACCGAGGTGCTCGCCCAGCAACACCACCGCTCCATCACCGAGATGATGGGCGAGCTCGCCGAGGGCGGGATGCTGGGCGGCTGCGACCAGGGCACCAAAGTGGTGCTGCTGACCGGCTCGATGGGGATGCCCGCGCGGCGGCAGGCGCTCCTCGACCTGGTCACCGGCGAGGCCGGCATCGTCATCGGCACCCACGCGCTCATCGAGGACAAGGTGCAGTTCCACGACCTCGGCCTGGTCGTCGTGGACGAGCAGCACCGTTTCGGGGTGGAGCAGCGCGACGCGCTGCGCTCCAAGGGGAAGCAGCCCCCGCACCTGCTGGTGATGACGGCGACCCCGATCCCGCGCACGGTCGCCATGACCGTCTTCGGCGACCTGGAGACCTCCGTCCTGGACCAGCTGCCCGCCGGCCGCTCCCCGATCGCCACGCACGTGGTCCCCGCCAAGGACAAGCCGCACTTCCTCGCCCGGGCCTGGGAACGGGTCCGCGAGGAGGTCGACAAGGGCCACCAGGCGTACGTGGTGTGCCCGCGGATCGGCGACGAGGCGGACGAGAAGAAGAAGTCCGCCGAGGACGAGAGCGAGAAGCGGCCTCCGCTGGCCGTCCTGGAGATCGCCGAACAGCTGGTCAAGGGCCCGCTCGCCGGGCTGTCGGTCGAGGTGCTCCACGGCCGGATGGACCCCGCCGACAAGGACGACGTGATGCGCCGCTTCGCCGCCGGCGAGGTCAAGGTGCTCGTCGCCACCACCGTCATCGAGGTCGGGGTGAACGTCCCGAACTCCACCGTGATGGTGATCATGGATGCCGACCGGTTCGGCGTCTCGCAGCTCCACCAGCTGCGCGGCCGGGTCGGCCGTGGCTCCGCGCCCGGGCTGTGCCTCCTGGTCAGCGAGATGCACGAGGCCAGCCCCGCCCGGGCCCGCCTCGCCGCCGTCGCCGCCACCCTCGACGGGTTCGAGCTGTCCCGGATCGACCTGGAGCAGCGCCGCGAGGGCGACGTCCTCGGCCAGGCCCAGTCGGGCGTGCGCTCCTCGCTGCGGATGCTCGCGGTCATCGAGGACGAGGAGGTCATCGCGCAGGCCCGCGAGGAAGCCACCCGCGTGGTCGCCGAAGACCCCGAACTGACCGGTCTGCCGGGCCTGCGCACCGCGCTCGACGCCCTGCTGGACACCGAGCGCGAGCAGTACCTGGAGAAGGGCTGACCGGTACGACATATCGTGGGAGCCCACAGGCATTCCCGCATTCCCCACCCGAAGGACCCAGATGACGCGCGTGATCGCCGGCAGCGCCGGCGGGCGACGGCTGGCCGTGCCCCCCGGCACCGGCACCCGCCCGACCTCGGACCGGATGCGCGAAGGGCTCTTCTCCACCTGGGAGTCGCTGCACGGCGTCGAGGGGTCCCGGGTGCTGGACCTGTACGCCGGCTCCGGCGCGGTCGGCCTGGAGGCGCTCTCGCGCGGCGCCGACCACGCACTGCTGGTCGAGCCCGACGCCAAGGCCGCCAAGGCGATCCGCGACAACATCAAGGCGGTCGGCCTGCCGGGCGCCGACTTCCGGGCCGGGAAGGCGGAACAGATCGTCGCGGCGGCCCCCCAGGGGGAGCCCTACGACGTCGTGTTCCTCGACCCCCCGTACGCCGTGGGCCACGATGATCTCCGGGAGATCCTCCTCACACTCCGGGCCAATGGCTGGATCACGGACGATGCGCTCGTCACCGTGGAGCGCAGCACCAGGAGCGGCGCCTTCCCGTGGCCCGAGGGCTTCGAGCCGCTCCGGTCGCGCAAGTACGGTGAGGGCACCCTTTGGTACGGACGCGCCGCTTTCACCAGCGAAGACTCATGAACGAGGGAGTTCAGTTGCGCCGCGCAGTCTGTCCGGGGTCCTTCGATCCCATCCACAACGGACACCTCGACATCATCGGACGCGCCTCCAGGCTGTACGACGTCGTGCACGTCGCCGTGATGATCAACCGGTCGAAGCAGGGCCTGTTCACCGTCGAGGAGCGGATCGAGCTGATCCGCGAGGCGACGGCCGACTACGGCAACATCCAGGTCGAGGCCTTCCACGGCCTGCTCGTCGACTTCTGCAAGCAGCGGGACATCCCGGCCATCGTCAAGGGCCTGCGCGCGGTCAGCGACTTCGACTACGAGCTCCAGATGGCGCAGATGAACATGGGCCTGTCGGGCGTCGAGACGCTGTTCGTCCCGACCATCCCCACCTACAGCTTCCTGTCCTCCTCGCTGGTCAAGGAGGTCGCGGCCTGGGGCGGCGACGTCGCCCACCTGCTTCCCGCGCACGTACACGCGGCGCTCCTGGCGCGGCTCGCCGAGCGCTGACCGCAGGGCGTTCCCCCAGCCGGTCCCGCGCGTCCACCCGGCGGCCTTAAAGTCGTCCCGTCCGACTCGGGAACCGCCCGAGGCCGAGAGAGTGCGAGCCCCCATGGACGTGCAGAAGAAGCTCGACGAGATCGTCGCGGCCGTCAGCGGCGCCCGGTCCATGCCCATGTCGGCTTCCTGCGTGATCAACCGCGCGGAGCTGCTCGCCGAGCTGGAAGAGGTCCGCAAGGCGCTCCCCGGCTCCCTCGCCCAGGCACAGGAGCTCATCGGCGGCCGGGACCAGATGGTCGAGGAGGCACGCCGGGAGGCGGACCGCATCATCGAGTCCGCCCACGCCCAGCGCGGTTCGCTGATCTCCGACACCGAGATCGCGCGGCGGGCGCAGGCCGAGGCCGACCGGATCCTCGCGGACGCCCGCCGGGAGGCCGGGGAGATCCGGGCCGAGGCGGACGACTACGTCGACAGCAAGCTCGCGAACTTCGAGGTCGTCCTCAGCAAGACCATCGGCTCCGTGGACCGCGGCCGGGAGAAGCTGCTGGGCCGCGGCCCGGGGCTGGACGAACACGGGTACCCCGAAACCGACGCCCCCGAGCGCAGCAGCGACCCGCAGACGCAGCGCGAGCAGGCGGACGCGTACGTCGACACCAAGCTGGCGACCTTCGAGGCGGTGCTCTCCAAGACCCTGGAGGCCGTCGGCCGGGGCCGCCAGAAGCTGCTGGGCCGGGTGCCGACGGACGACCTGGGCGCGCACATGGCCGCCCAGGACGCCGCGGACGCCTCGCAGTCCCGCTCGGCGAGCGACGCGGACTTCCTGGCGGGCCTCGCCGAACCCGTACCCGTACCCGCCGCGGCCCCGGTCCCCGCCCAGACCCGGCAGGAACCGGCCTACGACGCCTACGCCTACGAAGGGCAGCAGCCGCAGCAGGACCCGTACTCCGGCTACCAGGACCCGTACGGCTACCAGCAGCAGGTCCAGCAGCCGGACCCGTACGGGGTGCCCTACCAGCAGCAGCCCGACCCTTACGCGGCGTACCAGCAGCCCCAGGCCCCCCAGCAGCCCGCGCTCGACGAGACCAGCTTCTTCGACACGAGCATGATCAACCTGGACCAGCTGCGGCAGTACGAGCAGGACCGCTAGGCCGGATTGGGCGCTGGGCGCGGCGCCGGGTATCCTGGCTGTTCGGTCGCGCGTATGCACCGCGATCCATGCTGCCCTCAAGTGCTCCACTTGTGGCGCAGTCTTTGCTCTTCAGCGATCTGTGAAAGCAGGAACCGGCCCTGAACACCCACCTCGACCACCGCAACCCCCTCGTGTTCGACACGCACGAGCTGGGTCGGCGTCCTGGTGCCATGCAGCGGCTGTCCCGCGAGATCGCGGCGCCGGCGGACCTCGGTCTCGCCGACGTCATCGGAGTGCCGGAAGGCGCCCCGCTGAAGGTCAACCTCCGGATGGAGTCGGTCATGGAAGGGGTGCTTGTCACAGGCACCGCTCGTGGCCGGGCCGTGGGGGAGTGCGTAAGGTGTCTGGAGACCGTCGAGCGCGAGCTCAAGGCGGACTTCCAGGAGATGTTCTCGTACCCTGACGCCGACGACCGGACCCGCTCCAAGGCGGAGCCGGCCGACGACGCCGAGGACGACGAGGACACGCTCCACCTTGAGGACGGCTTGTTCGACCTCGAACCCGTGCTGCGTGACGTGGTGGTGCTCGCACTGCCGCTGCAGCCGGTGTGCCGGGAGGACTGTCTCGGACTGTGCCCCGAATGCGGGCTCAATCTGAACGAGGACCCGGACCACCACCATGACGCCGTCGACATCCGTTGGGCGGCTCTGCAGGAACTCGTCGTGACCGATCAGGACGACGAGAAGGACAACATGAGCGGCACTGCATCTGACGGAGTTCAGAGCGCCGCCGAGAAGCAGGAGAAGTAGCCGTGGCTGTTCCGAAGCGGAAGATGTCGCGCAGCAACACGCGCCACCGCCGGTCGCAGTGGAAGGCTGCGGTCCCCACCCTGGTTTCGTGTGAGCGTTGCCAGGAGCCGAAGCTCCAGCACATTGCGTGCCCGAGCTGCGGCACCTACAACAAGCGCCAGGTCCTCGAGGTCTGAGCGGCTGGTGAGAGGCGCAATGTCTGAGCTGTCCAACGCTGAGAAGCAGGCAGACAGTAACAACGCGGCCTCGTCCCACGTGCTTCTGGAAGGGCGGCTCGGGTACCAACTCGAGTCCGCCCTTCTGGTGCGTGCGCTGACCCACCGCTCGTACGCGTACGAGAACGGCGGTCTGCCCACCAACGAGCGCCTGGAGTTCCTCGGGGACTCCGTGCTCGGCCTGGTGGTCACGGACACGCTGTACACGACCCACCCCGACCTGCCGGAAGGCCAGCTGGCCAAACTGCGGGCCGCGGTGGTCAACTCGCGCGCACTGGCGGAGGTCGGGCGCGGCCTCGACCTCGGCTCCTTCATCCGGCTCGGCCGGGGCGAAGAGGGCACGGGCGGCCGGGACAAGGCCTCCATCCTCGCCGACACCCTTGAAGCGGTGATCGGCGCGGTCTACCTCGACAAGGGCCTCGACGCGGCCTCGGAGCTGGTGCACCGGCTCTTCGACCCGCTCATCGAGAAGTCCTCCAACCTCGGGGCCGGCCTGGACTGGAAGACCAGTCTCCAGGAGCTCACGGCGGCCGAAGGCCTTGGTGTACCGGAGTACCTGGTCACCGAGACCGGACCGGACCACGAGAAGACCTTCACAGCTGCCGCTCGCGTCGGTGGTGTCTCGTACGGCACCGGCACCGGCCGCAGCAAGAAGGAAGCGGAACAGCAGGCGGCGGAATCCGCGTGGCGCGGTATCCGTGCCGCGGCGGACGAGCGGATCGCGGCGCAGGCCGCGGCTGCAGCCGCTCCGGCGGCGGCCACGGCCACGGCCGTGACCGACGACGCCACGGCCGTGGACGGCGGGGCGCCGACGCCCGCCGGTCCGGCGTCGGGCGCCTGACGCTTCCTCCTGACGTTTCCTTCGGGAACCACCGCCCGCCCCTGCCTCGCAGGGGCGGGCGTCCTGTTTTCCGGGGTCTTGCCCTCGCACCCCTCCTCCGGAGCCCTCGGGGGAGGGCCGGCGGGGAGGCCGGTAGGCTCGCGAGTGAGCCGCAAGAACGCACCCGTCGGAGGAACACCGTGCCCGAGCTTCCCGAAGTCGAAGTGGTGCGGCGGGGGTTGGAGCGCTGGGTGGCCGGGCGGACGGTCGGTGCCGTGGAGGTACTGCATCCGCGCGCCGTACGCCGCCACCCGGGCGGCGGGGCCGATTTCGTCGCCCGGCTGACCGGCCAGACCTTCGGCGTGCCGATGCGGCGCGGAAAGTACCTGTGGCTGCCCCTGGAGGGCCGGGACCTGTCGGTGCTCGGGCACCTCGGGATGAGCGGGCAGCTGCTGGTGCAGCCGACCGGAGCGCCCGACGAGAAGCACCTGCGGATCCGGGTGCGCTTCGCGGACGACGCCGGGACCGAGCTGCGCTTCGTCGACCAGCGCACCTTCGGCGGACTCTCGCTGCACGAGAGTGTCCCCGGGAGCGCCGAGGGGCTCCCCGACGTCATCGCGCACATCGCACGCGACCCGCTGGACCCCCTCTTCGACGAGCCCTCCTACCACCTCGCCCTGCGGGCCAAGCGGACCACCCTCAAGCGGGCGCTGCTGGACCAGTCCCTGATCAGCGGGGTCGGCAACATCTACGCGGACGAGGCGCTGTGGCGCGCGAGGCTGCACTACGAGCGCCCCACCGCCACGCTCACGCGCCCCCGGAGCGCGGAACTCCTCACGCACGTCCGGGACGTCATGAACGCCGCCCTCGACGTCGGCGGGACCAGCTTCGACAGTCTCTACGTCAACGTGAACGGGGAGTCCGGCTACTTCGACCGCTCGCTCGACGCGTACGGGCGCGAGGACGAGCCCTGCCGGCGCTGCGGCACGCCGATGCGGCGCCGGCCGTGGATGAACCGGTCGAGCTACTTCTGCCCGCGCTGTCAGCGGCCGCCGCGGCTGCCGTCGTAGGACTGCCGGGAGGCCAGGACCTCGGGCATGCTGCCCTCCACGAAGTGGATCAGCGACAGCAGCCGGTCGGCCACCTCCCGGCCGAGCGGGGTCAGCTCGTAGTCCACGCGGGGCGGGTTGGTGGGCTGGGCGTCACGGCTGACGATGCCGTCCCGCTCCAGCGCGTGCAGCGTCTGCGAGAGCATCTTCTCGCTCACGCCGGCGACCCGGCGGCGCAGCTCGTTGAACCGGCAGGGGCCTTCGCGCAGGGCGCCCACAGTGAGGCTGCCCCAGCGGCCGGTGACGTGCTCCAGGGTTTCCCGCGAGGGACACGTACGCGCGAAGACGTCGAACGGGAGGTCCGTGTACGTCGTCTCGGGGCAGAGGGGTTTCTCCATGGGAGCAGCGTACCCCTCCACAGCGCTAACCGAATGCTTGCGCTTTCCAAAAGTTAGTGCTTCTCTGGTGTTCGCCGCCACCGCTCCCCGCGGGGCGGGCGCCACGAGCACGTCCCGCGAGCACTTCTGAGGAGAACCGTCATGTCCGCTCTCGCCCACGCCCCCGTCGTCTCCATCGCCTACCACTCCGGATACGGGCACACCGCGGTCCTCGCCGAGGCCGTACGGGCGGGCGCCGCCGAGGCCGGAGCCACGGTCCACCTGATCAAGGTCGATGAGATCGACGACGCCCAGTGGGCGCTCCTCGACGCCTCCGACGCGATCGTCTTCGGCTCGCCGACCTACATGGGCACCGCCTCGGGGGCCTTCCACACCTTCGCCGAGGCCACCGCGAAGCGCTGGTTCGGGGACGTCTGGCAGGACAAGGTGGCCGCCGGCTTCACGAACTCCGGTTCCAAGAGCGGCGACAAGTCCGGCACGCTGGGCTACTTCCAGACCCTGGCCGCGCAGCACGCCATGAGCTGGGTCAACCTCGGTCTCAAGCCGGGCTGGAACACCAGCACCGCCTCCGAGAACGACCTCAACCGGCTCGGCTTCTTCGCCGGTGCGGCCGCCCAGACGCACACCGACCACGGTGTGGAGGACGTCCACAAGGCCGACATAGCCACCGCCGAGCACCTCGGCCGCCGCGTTGCGCAGCACGCGCGCGTGATCGTGGCGGGGCGCGCGGCGCTGGCCGCCTGAGTCCGCTCGGGGAAGGATCCCCGGGCGGAGGTGGGCGCCGGGCCGGGGCCGGGCGCCGGGGCTAGAAGCCGAAGTCCTGGGTCCACCAGGGGCCGCCGGCGCCGAAGTAGGCGCCGACGCCCAGGGTGCGGAACTCACAGTTGAGGATGTTCGCCTTGTGGCCCGGGCTGTTCATCCAGGCGTTCATCACCGACGCCGCGTCGCCCTGGCCCCGGGCTATGTTCTCGCCGCCGAGGCCGGAGATGCCGGCGGCCTGGGCCCGGTCCCAGGGGGTGCGCCCGTCGGGGTCGGTGTGGTCGAAGAAGCCCCGTACTGCCATGTCCTTGCTGAACGCCGCGGCCAGGGAGGCGAGCGGGGGGTTCGCCCGGACCGGGCCGCACCCCGCCTGGGCGCGCTCCTGGTTCACCAGGGCGAGGACGGCCGCCTCTTCCGAGGAGTGGCCGTCACCCGTCGCGGGGACCGGGACGACGGGCTTGGGCGCGGCCGGCTTGGGAGCCGCGGGCTTGGGTGCCGCGGGCTTGGGTGCCGCGGGCTTGGGGGCGGCGGTGGTCTTCACCGGCTCCGGGGCCTTGGTGGACGGCGAGGGCGTGGGCGAGGGGGAGGCGGAGACCGAGGGGGATGGCGAAGCGGACGGGGTGGGGGAGGCGCTGCTCGCTTCGGCGGAGGGAACGGCCCGGCCCGGCAGTCCGGTGAGGCCGCCCTGCTGCTGGAGGGAGCTCCCGGCGTCCGGCGTCGGCGAAGCCTTGGCCTCCGTCTTGGAGGCGGAGTCCGTACCCACGTAGGGGAAGGAGTCGCCGACCGGTACGAGACCGGTGGTGACGGCCGCCGTGCCGAGGACCACGGCCACGGAGACGCCCAGCAGACCGTTGCGCACGAGGGTGCGGCGCTTGCCGCCGCCGGGCGGTGCGGCGTGGAGTCGGTGGCGTCCCATCCGGCTGGCCTTCCTTGCAAGATCATCCCTAACACACCCAAATGGGTGAGTTCATTGGTGCGCGACTGTACGCCATGGGCCCAGGGGGGTGATGTGCCTGGAAAGTGATCGTCCGGTTAGCTTTCACGCATGAACGAAGACGTCCGGCTGACCGCATGGGTGCGCGGCCGAGTACAGGGAGTGGGCTTCCGCTGGTTCACCAGGGCCTATGCGCTGGAGATCGGAGGCGTGGTCGGCTTCGCACTGAACCTGGACGACGGCCGAGTGCAGGTCGTGGCCGAGGGTCAACGTGAGAATTGCCACCGGCTGCTGGACTGGCTGCGGTCGGGCGACACGCCCGGGCGGGTGGACGGAGTAACAGAGATCTGGGGCACACCGCGCGGTGGCTACGACGGTTTCGCCATCCGGTGACCGATCAGCCGATCATGGGCTGATCGGATCCGCGGGCGGGTCGCACCGCCTCGGAACTGCGGATTCCTCGCGGAGGCGTTGCCGCGCCCGGTGAAACGTGGAAGGCTCGGAGATGTGGACGATCTCCGCCTCCCGTGCCAGGGCAGGGCTGCGCGCCGATACAGGGCGTGATCGTGTTGACCGTCAAACTTTTTGGTGAGACGCTGGAAGCCCCGCGCACCTGAGCTGTTTGGCAGCGCTGACAGTAGTAAGCGCAGTGACTGACAGTCGCTGCCGGACCGCCGCGGGTGCGATTCCCTCACGACCCACACCGCTTCGGTCGGTCACTCAGTGTGGAGGACCATCCATCATGGCAAAGGCGCTTCTCGGTTACGTCGGCGGTTCTGACCCGCGACTCCTCGCCGAGATGCGACGGCTTCAGCAGCGCGTCCAGGACCTCGAGTCCGAACTCGGACGGATCCAGTCCGAAAACGACGCACTGAATGCGGCCGCCGCTCAGCACGGAGACACGTTGCTGGACACCCTCGACGTATCCCAGGCGGAGCCTGCGCTCACCTGATCCGCGCTCTCGCGTCGACGCTCGACTCCAGCAAGCACGATCTGCAAGGGACGCTTCGGCGTCCCTTCTTCCTTGCCGCCGCCTCTTCGCCGCGGCCTCTTCGCCCTCGCCTCTTCCCTTCCGCGGCCGTCCCTTCCTCTGCGCAGCCGTCCCGGGCCGGTGACCCGTGCGCCGATCGGGGGCACTGGGCCGGATGGGGGCCGTTTCCTTCAGCGTCTGATCTGCCCGAGACCTTCCGGGGCGAAACCGAAGGTGAAAGGTAGAGTCCGGCGGCGTGCACCTCAAGTCCCTGACCCTGCGTGGCTTCAAGTCCTTCGCATCCGCCACCACCCTGCGGTTCGAACCCGGGATCACCTGCGTCGTGGGCCCGAACGGGTCGGGCAAGTCCAACGTGGTGGACGCGCTGTCCTGGGTCATGGGGGAACAGGGGGCCAAGTCCCTGCGCGGCGGAAAGATGGAGGACGTCATCTTCGCCGGCACGACGGGCCGGCCGCCGCTCGGCCGCGCCGAGGTGTCCCTGACCATCGACAACTCCGACGGCGCCCTGCCCATCGAGTACGCCGAGGTCACCCTCACCCGGATCATGTTCCGCGGCGGCAGCAGCGAGTACCAGATCAACGGGGACACCTGCCGCCTGCTCGACATCCAGGAGCTGCTCTCCGACTCCGGCATCGGCCGCGAGATGCACGTGATCGTCGGACAGGGGCAGCTGGACTCCGTCCTGCACGCCGACCCGATGGGCCGCCGCGCCTTCATCGAGGAGGCGGCCGGGGTGTTGAAGCACCGCAAGCGCAAGGAAAAGGCGCTGCGGAAGCTGGACGCGATGCAGGCCAACCTCGCCCGCGTGCAGGACCTGGGGGACGAGCTGCGCCGCCAGTTGAAGCCGCTCGGGCGGCAGGCGGCGGTGGCCCGCCGGGCAGCGGTGATCCAGGCGGACCTGCGGGACGCGCGGCTGAGGCTGCTCGCCGACGACCTCGTCGCGCTGCGGGGGGCGCTGGAAGCGGAGATCGCCGACGAGGCCGCGCTCAAGGAGCGCAAGGAGTCGGCGGAGCGGGAACTCGCGGGTGCGGTGCGGCGCGAGGCGGAGCTGGAGGAAGCGGTACGTGACCTCGCGCCACGGCTGCAGCGGGCGCAGCGCACCTGGTACGAGCTGTCCCAGCTCGCCGAACGGGTACGGGGGACGGCGTCGCTGGCCGAGGCACGGGTCAAGTCGGCCTCGGCGCCGGTGGAGGAGGAACGGCGCGGCCGCGACCCCGAGGAGCTGGAACGGGAGGCCGAGCGGATCCGCGAGCAGGAGGCGGAGCTGACGGCGGCGCTGGAGGCGGCGTCGCGGGCGCTGGAGGACACCGTCGAGCACCGGGCGGAGCTGGAGCGGGCGCTGGCCGAGGAGGAGCGGCGGCTGCGGGACGCGGCGCGGGCCATCGCCGACCGGCGCGAGGGCCTGGCCCGGCTGACCGGACGGCTGGGCGCCGCGCGGTCGCGGGCGGGTGCGGCGCAGGCGGAGATCGACCGGCTGGTCGCGGCGCGGGACGAGGCGCACCGCCGGGCGGAGGCCGCGCAGGCGGAGTACGAGGCGCTGGCCGAGGAGGTCGCGGGCGGGGACGAACCGTCGGAGCAGGCGGAGTACCAGGCGGCGCGGACCGGGCTGGAACAGGCGGAGGCGGCGCTGGCCGCGGCGCGCGAGGCGCTGACAGCGGCGGAGCGGTCGCGGGCGGCGGTGTCGGCGCGGCGGGACGCGCTGGCGCTGGGGCTGCGGCGCAAGGACGGTACGGGAGCGCTGCTGGCGGCCCGGCTGGGCGGGCTGCTGGGGCCGGCGGCCGAACGGGTGCGGGTGGCTGCGGGGTACGAGGTCGCGGTGGCGGCGGCGCTGGGCGCGGCGGCCGACGCGGTGGCGGTCGCCTCCCCGTCCGCGGCGGCCGACGCCCTCCGCCACCTGCGCGACTGCGACGCCGGCCGCGCCACCCTCCTGATCACCCCTCAGCCCCCTGCCACGGTCCCGCCCCAGTCGGCCACCCCCGCCGCCACCGCGACCGGCGCCGCCCCCCGGGCCGCCACCCCGGGCGCAGCCCCGGCGCAGCGCGCGCCGGAGGGCGACCCCGCCGGCGACCCCGCCTGCGACGCCCCCGGCGGGCGGCCCCCGGCCGCCTCCGGGCCGCGCCCCAGCGCCGGAGGCGACGCCCCCGGTGAGATCGCCGGCGGGGCGGGCGTCGAGACCCGCGACGGGGCTCCGGCGCAGTCCGCGCCGCAGGCCGGTCCTGCGGCCCATGCCCCCGGCGGGGCCTGCGCGCCGTGCCCGGCGGGCGGCGTGCGGGTGGACGCGGGGACGCAGCAGGCCGTGCCCGCCGCGGAGTTGGTGGACGGGGACGCCGGGGTCGTGCGGGCCGTGGGGTGGGTGTTGCGGGGGTACGTCGTCGTGGGGACCCTGGCGCAGGCCGAGGCGGTCGTCGCCGAGCATCCCGAGCTGGTCGCGGTGACCGCCGACGGGGACGTGCTCGGGACCCACATCGCCCACGGCGGCTCCGCCGGCGCGCCGAGCCTCCTCGAAGTGCAGGCCGCCGTCGACGAGGCAGACGCCGAGCTCACCCGCCTGGACGCCGCCTGCGCGGAACTCGGCGCCGCCCAGGCCGCCGCGCAGGACCGGCGCCGCGCCGCGGCAGCCCTCGTGGAGGAGCTGGCCGAGCGGCGCCGCGCCGGGGAGCAGGCCAGGGCCCAGGTCGCGCAGCAGCTCGGCCGGCTCGCCGGGCAGGCCAAGGGCGCCGCGGGCGAGGCCGAGCGCAGCGCCGCCGCCGCGGCCCGGGCGCAGGACGCGCTGGACCAGGCCCGCCTGGAGGTCGAGGAGTGCGCAGAGCGGCTCGCGATCGCCGAGGAGACGCCGGTGGACGAAGAGCCCGACACCTCCTCCCGGGACCGGCTCGCCGCCGATGGCGCCAACGCCCGGCAGACCGAGATGGAGGCACGGCTCCAGCTGCGGACCCACGAGGAACGGGTCAAGGGCCTGGCCGGCCGCGCCGACTCCCTCGACCGCGCGGCCCGCGCCGAACGCGAGGCCCGCACCCGGGCGGAACGCCGCCGCCGCCGGCTGCGCCACGAGGCCGAGGTGGGCCGGGCGGTGACCGACGGGGCCCGGCAGCTGCTCGCGCACCTGGAGGTGTCGATCGGGCGCGCGGAGCTGGAGCGCACCCTCGCCGAGCAGGCCAAGGGCCTGCGGGAACGGGAACTGGCCGATGCCCGCGCCCGGGGGCGCGACCTCAAGGGGGAGCTGGACAAGCTCACCGACTCCGTGCACCGGGGCGAGGTGCTCGGCGCCGAGAAGCGGATGCGGATCGAGCAGGTGGAGAGCCGGGCCCTGGAGGAGTTCGGGGTGGAGGCGGCCGGTCTGGTGGCCGAGTACGGGCCGGACCAGCCCGTCCCCCCGTCGCCGCCCGCCGAGGGCGAGGAGCTCCCCGAGGACCCTGAGCACCCCCGCAACCGCCCCGGCCCCTTCGACCGCGCCCGCCAGGAGAAACGCCTCAAGGCGGCCGAGCGCGCGTACCAGCAGCTCGGCAAGGTCAACCCGCTCGCGCTGGAGGAGTTCGCGGCCTTGGAGGAGCGCCACAAGTTCCTCAGCGAGCAGCTCGAGGACCTCCGCAAGACCCGGGCGGACCTCCTTCAAGTCGTGAAGGAAGTCGACAAGCGGGTGGAGCAGGTCTTCACCGAGGCGTACCAGGACACGGCCAGGGAGTTCGAGGGCGTCTTCGCGCGTTTGTTCCCGGGCGGCGAGGGCAGGCTCGTCCTCACTGATCCGGACGACATGCTGGCCACCGGGGTGGACGTGGAGGCCCGGCCGCCGGGCAAGAAGGTCAAGCGGCTCTCCCTGCTCTCCGGCGGGGAGCGTTCGCTGACGGCCGTGGCCCTGCTGGTCTCCATCTTCAAGGCCCGGCCCAGCCCGTTCTACGTGATGGACGAAGTGGAGGCAGCCCTTGACGACACCAACCTGCAGCGGCTCATCCGCATCATGGCGGAGCTCCAGGAGAGCTCCCAGCTGATCGTCATCACGCACCAGAAGCGGACGATGGAGATCGCGGACGCCCTCTACGGCGTCTCGATGCAGGGCGACGGCGTGTCGAAGGTCATCAGCCAGCGGCTGCGCTGACGGGATCGTCGCAGCCGATCGCTGTTCATTCAAGAAGTGAAGGTCCACTCATCTCTATGCACTTCTGCCGGGGTGTTGACTTCATGAACTGAACACATAAGCTCTGCTCCGCTGCCTTTTCCCTTCGGGTGGTGCCGGTTCCCCACCTGTGCGCCACTGGAAGGAACCACCCCACCCGCCATCGCAGCCGGGCACGCAGGAGCAGACCTTGACCAGCAGCACAGAGCAGGCGTCGGCCTCGGGCGGCGGACGCGCGCCCCACCCCGACCACCTCGGGCACGTCATCTTCATCACCGCGGCCGCGGCCATGGGCGGCTTCCTCTTCGGATACGACAGCTCGGTGATCAACGGCGCCGTCGTCGCGATCCGCGACCGCTTCGACGTGGGTTCCGGAACCCTCGCGCAGGTGATCGCGGCGGCCCTGATCGGCTGCGCCATCGGCGCGGCCACCGCCGGCCGCATCGCCGACCGGATCGGCCGGATCCGCTGCATGCAGATCGCCGCCACCCTCTTCACCGTCAGCGCCGTCGGCTCCGCCCTGCCGTTCGCCCTGTGGGACCTCGCCATGTGGCGCGTCATCGGCGGCTTCGGCATCGGTATGGCCTCGGTCATCGGTCCCGCCTACATCGCCGAGGTCTCCCCGGCCGCCTACCGCGGCCGGCTGGCCTCCTTCCAGCAGGCGGCCATCGTCATCGGCATCGCCGTCTCGCAGCTCGTCAACTGGGGCATCCTGAACCTGGCCGGCGGCGACCAGCGCGGCGAGATCGCGGGCCTGGAGGCCTGGCAGTGGATGCTCGGTGTGATGGTCGTCCCGGCCGTGCTCTACGGGCTGATGTCCTTCGTCATCCCGGAGTCCCCGCGCTTCCTGATCTCGGTCGGCCGTACCGACGAGGCCAAGAAGGTGTTGGGCGAGGTCGAGGGTTCCGGCGTCGACCTCGACGCCCGGGCCGCCGAGATCGAGCACGCGATGCGCTCCGAGCACAAGTCCACCTTCCGGGACCTGCTCGGCGGCCGCTTCGGCTTCCTGCCCATCGTCTGGATCGGTATCGGCCTCTCCGTCTTCCAGCAGCTCGTCGGCATCAACGTGATCTTCTACTACAGCTCCGCGCTGTGGCAGTCCGTCGGTATCGACCCGAGCAGCTCGTTCCTCTACTCGTTCACCACCTCGATGATCAACATCGTCGGCACGGTGATCGCGATGATCTTCGTGGACCGGCTCGGCCGCAAGCCGCTCGCCCTGATCGGCTCCGTGGGCATGGCGATCTCCCTCGGTACCGCCGCGTGGGCGTTCTCCTTCAAGGAGGGCACCGGGGACAACATCACCCTGCCCGACACCCAGGGCACGGTGGCGCTGGTCGCCGCGCACTCGTTCGTCCTCTTCTTCGCCCTGTCCTGGGGCGTGGTGGTCTGGGTGCTGCTCGGCGAGATGTTCCCCAACCGCATCCGCGCCGCCGCGCTCGGTGTCGCCGCCTCCGCCCAGTGGATCGCCAACTGGCTCATCACCGTCACGTTCCCCTCGCTGGCCGACTGGAGCCTGTCCGGGGCGTACGTCATCTACGCGGTCTTCGCCGCGCTCTCGATCCCGTTCATCCTCAAGTGGGTGCCGGAGACCAAGGGCAAGGCGTTGGAGGAGATGGGGTAATCCTCCCCGCCACCACCCCTCTCCTCTTCGACAGGTACTGCCCCGCTCAGCCCTTGAGCCGGGGCAGTACCTGTTCGCACAGCAGCTGCAGGCTGCGCCAGCCCTCGTCGACGGGCATCCCACCGCACAGCGGGTGCAGCACCAGGTTCCCCGCCTCGCCCGCGCTACGGGCGTACGCCAGCGCCTGCTCCGGGGTCAGGACCCGGTACACGCCCTCCGCGCGCAGCTCCGCCACCGACCGCGCCGCCGAGCGCACCGCGCTGCGGATGTCCTTGGACTGCCAGGACGCGTACGTGGCCGCCTCGTGCAGGAAGCACTCGCCGTGCTCGGCCCAGACGCGGTCCGGGTCCTCGGCGACGTGCAGCAGCGGGGTCTCGGCGGCGGGCATCATGCAGAAGCCCTCCGTGCCGTACTCCGCGAGCTTCGACCGGTAGTACGCCTCCAGCTCCGGGAGGTGGGCGCTCGGGAAGAACGGCAGTCCCAGCCGGGCCGCGCGCCGGGCCGCCGCTTCGGAGCTGCCGCCGACCAGCAGCAGCGGGTGCGGCTGCGTGAACGGCCGCGGGGTGACCCGTACCGTGCGGCCGCGGAAGGTGAAGGGCTCGCCGGTCCACGCTTTGAGCAGCGTCTCCAGCAGCTCGTCCTGGAGCTTGCCGCGCCGGCCCCACTCCACCCCGTGCTGCTCGTACTCCTGCGGGCGGTAGCCGATGCCCGCGACGGTCACCAGCCGGCCGCCGCCCAGCAGGTCGAGGACGGCGATGTCCTCCGCCACCTTCAACGGGTCGTGGAGCGGTCCGATGATCGCCGAGACGGTGACGGCGATCCGGCGCGTGGCCCCGAACAGGGCGCCGGCGAAGGCGAAGGGCGAGGGCAGCCAGTTGTTGCCGGTGCCGTGGTGCTCCTCGGTCTGGATGGTGTCGACCCCGCGGTCGTCCGCGTACCGGGCCATCTCCAGCGCGGCCCGGTAGCGGGCGCGCAGGCTCTCGGGAGTGCCGTTCGGGTCGACCAGATTGAACCGGGCCACGGTGACGGGCATGGCGGAGTCCCCCTTCGCCGGTGGGATGCGCGGGCGAAGGGGGACGTTAGCTGACGTGGCGTCAGTTGGACAGGGATCCGGCGAGCGCCGGCTCCTGCGCCTCGCCCCCCGCCGCCGGCGCGGTCCGCGGCAGTACGGCGTACAGCGCGCCGGAGGTGAGGATGCCAGCCACCCAGCCGAGTCCGTTGCGCCCGGCCCAGCTGTCGGACAGCGGTCCGGCGAACCAGTCCACCTTGGTGAACAACAGGCCCACGACCAGCGCCGCGCCCCAGGCCGTCATGGCCTGCCAGGCGAAACCGCCCCGGTACCAGTAGGCACTGCTCGGCGTCGTGTCCAGCAGCGCGGGGCCGTCATAGCTCCCCCGCCGCAGCATGTCCACGCCGAAGACGCCGATCCACGCGGAGAAGGCCACGGCCAGCAGCGTCAGGAAGGAGATGAACGAACCGAAGAAGCTCTTCGCCACCACCATCAGCAGGAAGCCGAACACCAGACTGATGACGGCGTTGACGCTCACGGCCCAGGCGCGCGGCACCTTGATGCCCAGCGTCTGCGCGGTGAAGCCGGCCGAGTACATGGACATCGAGTTGATCAGCAGCATGCCGACGAGGGCGATGAGCAGGTACGGGACCGCCAGCCAGACCGGCAGCAGCTCCCCGATGAAGGAGACCGGGTCCGCGGCGCCGGCCAGGTCGGGGGTGCCGACCGCCATCACGGCGCCCATCAGCACCATCGGCAGGACGACGATCCCCGCACCGCCGATCGTCGCGCCGACCATGCCCTTCGCGGAGGCGGTGCGCGGCAGGTAGCGGGTGAAGTCCGGGCCGGAGGGGACCCAGCTGATACCGCCGGCCGCGATCGTGCCGATACCCGCGATCATCATGGCGGTGGAGCCGGCCGGCTTGTCGAAGACGGCGGCCCATTCGGTCGTCACGGCCAGGTAGCCGAGCACGAGCAGGCTGAACGCGCCGAAGAGGTACGTCGACCACTTCGAGCAGACCCTCAGCGCGTTGATGCCGAGCCCCGAGACCACGAACGTGCAGGTCACGAAGAACAGCAGCGTCACGACGATCAGCGGGGTGCCCGCCCGCACGCCGAAGAGCAGGTCGAGCACGGTCAGGACGGCGTAGGCGCCGCTCACCGCGTTGATGGTCTCCCAGCCCCAGCGGGCCACCCAGATCAGCGCGCCGGGGAAGAGGTTGCCGCGCTGCCCGAAAACGGCCCGCGAGAGCGCCATGCCGGGGGCGCCGCCGCGCTTGCCCGCGATCGATATCAGCCCGACCAGCCCGTACGAGACGACGGGCGCGGCGAGCGCGACGACGAGCACCTGCCAGATGTTCAGCTTGTTGAAGATCACCAGCCCGGCGCCCATGGTCAGCAGCAGCACGCTGATGTTCGCGGCGACCCAGGTGGGGACGAGTTCGCGGACACGGCCGCCGCGCTCGCTGTCGGGGACGGGCTCCAGGCCGCGGGTCTCCACCGCGGACTCTGCGGGCTCGGCAGGCATGTACGACTCCGGGGGGTGTGGGGAAGTCGTACATCATCGTATTTTCGTCCGGAAAAGCACAAATTGAGGATTCGCACCCCGGGCGCAGCTCCGGCTCACGGGCCCCGGGGCGGCTCACGCCATACTGGGTGGGTTATGGAAATCCTCATTCTCGCTGTAGTCATCGCCCTGGTCGCGGTCGGCGCGATCAGCGGGCTCGTGGTCAGCAGCCGCAAGAAGAAGCAGCTGCCGCCCACGGCGCCGCCGAGCACGCCGACCATCACTGCCCCGCCCGCCGAACCGCAGGTGGGCGAGGACGCCGCACCGACGGCGGAAGAGCCGCGCCGCACGATCGAGGAGGTCGAGCTCCCCGACGCGCAGACCGCCGTCGAGTCGCCGGTCGCCGTCGAGGACCCCGTGGTCGGGCTGGCGCCCGCCCCCGAGATCGAGGTGCCCGAGCCCACCGCCGGCCGCCTGGTCCGGCTGCGCGCGCGGCTCGCCCGTTCGCAGAACTCGCTCGGCAAGGGGCTGCTCACGCTGCTCTCCCGCGAGCACCTCGACGAGGACACCTGGGAGGAGATCGAGGAGACGCTCCTCATCGCCGACGTCGGTGTCGTCCCGACCCAGGAACTGGTCGACCGGCTCCGTGAGCGGGTCCGGGTGCTCGGCACCCGCACCCCCGCCGAACTGCGCACGCTGTTGAAGGAGGAGCTGCTGACCCTGGTCGGCACCGACTTCGACCGCGCGGTGAAGACCGAGAGCGGCGTCGACACCCCCGGCGTCGTGATGGTCGTCGGCGTCAACGGCACCGGCAAGACCACGACCACCGGCAAGCTGGCCCGGGTGCTGGTCGCCGACGGCCGCAGCGTCGTGCTCGGCGCGGCCGACACCTTCCGCGCCGCCGCCGCCGACCAGCTGCAGACCTGGGGCGACCGGGTCGGCGCCCGCACCATCCGCGGCCCCGAGGGGGGCGACCCCGCCTCGATCGCCTACGACGCGGTCAAGGAGGGCATCGCCGAGGGTGCGGACGTCGTGCTCATCGACACCGCCGGCCGGCTGCACACCAAGACCGGGCTCATGGACGAGCTCGGCAAGGTCAAGCGCGTCGTGGAGAAGCACGGGCCGCTGGACGAGGTCCTGCTGGTCCTGGACGCGACCACCGGGCAGAACGGCCTGACCCAGGCGCGCGTGTTCGCCGAGGTCGTGGACATCACCGGCATCGTGCTGACCAAGCTCGACGGCACCGCGAAGGGCGGCATCGTCGTGGCCGTCCAGCGCGAGCTGGGCGTCCCGGTCAAGCTCATCGGCCTCGGCGAGGGCCCGGACGACCTGGCCCCCTTCGAGCCCCAGGCGTTCGTCGACGCCCTGATCGGCGACTGAGGGCCCGCGCCCGCACCGCCGTACGCTCGCAGCCAGTGCCCCCGCATCCGGTCCGGACGCGGGGGCACTGGTCTGCGGACGGGGTTCAGCGGCGGAAGCGGTGGCAGATGTACGCGAGCGTCCCGAGCAGCAGCCGGGCCTGCGGCGGGCCGCCCACGCAGTCGAGCGCGGGCGCGCGCAGCCACAGCGCCGGGCCGAGGCCCGCGTGGTCGGAGGGCGGGGCCGTCAGGAAGGCACCGGTCCCCAGGGCGCGCAGGTCCAGATCGGCGTCGTCCCAGCCCATCCGGTAGAGCAGCTGCGGCAGCCCGGCCGACGCCCCCGGCGCCACGAAGAACTGCGCGCGGCCGTCCGGGGTCACGGTGACCGGTCCGAGCGGCAGGCCCATCCGCTCCAGCCGGACCAGCGCGCGCCGGCCGGCCTCCTCGGACACCTCGATGACGTCGAAGACGCGGCCGACGGGGAGCAGGACCGCGGCGCCCGGGTATTCGTCCCAGATCTCGGCGACCTCGTCCAGGGTCGCCCCCGCGGGCACGGTGGGGGCGAAGTCCAGCGGGTGCGCCCCCGGCGCGGGGCAATTCGTATGACCGCAGGAGCAGTCACGGCCGGGCGCCGCGGCGCGGGCGCCGGGGACCGCGTCCCAGCCCCACAGTCCGGTGTACTCCGCTACCGCCGTGCACTCCGAGGCCCGTCCGCGCCGCCGCGAGCCGGAACGGAACTCCTTGGTGCTGCGGCTGATGCCGATCGTGAAGCCCATGCCCATGCCCCCTCCAACGGGTCGGACGCGCCGGTGGTTACGACGCCGGCGAGACCTGCTGTCCGGTGGGGCGGGGGTGCGGCTCGCCTCCGGGCCGCCCGGCGCACTCCTCGCCGCGCGCGCCCCGGCCGCACTCCCGTCCAACCATTCCGTTTCGCCTTCCTGTCAAGTGAATCGCGCCTGGCCGGTGGCGAGTTCATTCGAAGGGGTGGCGAATGGTGGCGTTTCCACGGCCCGCCTCGCGCGAGGGGTGATCGTAGGATTACTTTCGGTGCACGAACCCCGTCGGCAAGCCCATCCGTGGTTATGCCGGAGGCAATGGGTGAAGGACTTGTGAAGTCCCTGGCGGCGACCGCCGAACCGGCCAGGGTTTGTGCGGAAGAGGCTTAACGGATGGGGGCGTTCCAGTGAGCGGCAACGGCGCAAGCGGAACGAACGGGCAGTCGCCCGCGCCTTCGGAGGCGTCCTGCGAGACGGTCGTCCGCAACGAGCAGTTGACCTCCTGGTTCGTGCGCAGCGGCTGGTCCAAGGGCGAACTCGCCCGCCAGGTCAACCGCCGGGCCCGCCAGATGGGCGCCCACCACATCAGCACCGACACCTCGCGCGTGCGGCGCTGGCTCGACGGCGAACAGCCCCGCGAACCCGTCCCGCGCATCCTGTCCGAACTGTTCTCCGAACGCTTCGGCTCCGTCGTCGCCATCGAACAGCTCGGCCTGCGCACCGCGCACCAGACCCCCTCCGTGTCCGGCGTCGACCTGCCCTGGGCCGGACCGCAGACCGTCGAGCTGCTCAGCGAGTTCTCCCGCAGCGACCTGATGCTCGCCCGCCGCGGCTTCCTCGGGACCTCGCTCGCCCTTTCCGCAGGTCCCGCCCTCATCGAGCCCATGCAGCGCTGGCTCGTGCCGGTCCCGGCCGCCGACCCCGGATCGCGCACCGAGAGCGGGCCCGCGGCCCTCGCGGGCTACCGGCCGGCCGGGCTCTCCGATCCGGAACTCGACCTGCTCGAAGCCACCACCGTGATGTTCCGCCAGTGGGACGCCCAGTGCGGCGGTGGTCTGCGCCGCAAGGCGGTCGTCGGACAGCTCCACGAGGTCACCGACCTGCTCCAGGAGAGCCACCCGGCCCCCGTGATGAAACGACTGTTCAAGGTCGCGGCCGAACTCGCCGAACTGGCCGGCTGGATGAGCTACGACATCGGACTGCACCCCACCGCGCAGAAGTACTTCGTCCTCGCGCTGCACGCCGCCAAGGAGGGCGGTGACAAGCCCCTCGGCTCGTACATCCTCTCCAACATGGGCCGCCAGATGATCCACCTCGGACGCCCCGAGGACGCCCTGGAACTCATCCACCTCGCCCAGTACGGAAGCCGCGACTGCGCCGGGCCCCGCACCCAGGCCATGCTGTATGCGATGGAGGCCCGCGCCTACGCCAACATGGGCCAGCCCAGCCGCTGCAAGCGCGCCGTGCGGATGGCCGAGGACACCTTCGGCGACGTCGGTCTCGGCGGCGACGAGCCCGAGCCCGACTGGATCCGTTTCTTCTCCGAAGCCGAGCTCAACGGCGAGAACTCCCACTCCTACCGGGACCTGGCGTACGTGGCCGGGCGCAGCCCCACCTACGCCTCCCTCGCCGAACCCGTCATGGAACGGGCCGTCGAGCTGTTCGCCAAGGACCCCGAGCACCAGCGCTCGTACGCCCTGAACCTCATCGGCATGGCCACCGTCCACCTCCTCCAGCGCGAGCCCGAGCAGGCGACCGTCCTGGTCGACCAGGCCCTGGACGTGGCGCGAAAAGTACGGTCCGAACGGGTGAACACCCGCCTGCGCAAGACCGTCGACACCGCGGCCCGTGAGTACGGCGACGTCGCCGACGTGGTCAGGCTGACCGACCACCTCGCCTCCCGGCTCCCCGAAGCCGCGGAGGCCGTCTGACGGCCCTGGCAGCCGTCCCTTCGAAGCCCCGGCCGCGGCGGCCGACCCCGTGAAGCCCGAACAGGCTCCCCCAGCCAGGCCACCCGGGTCCCCGCCGCGGCCGGCCTGCCTTTGTGCCTGAACCGGCGCAGCTCTCGCGGAGGCGCCGGCTCGCCGTCGTGGCTCCTCACATGATGCTTGCCGTGTTCATCGTGCCGTAACAGCCCGGACGTCTTCGTCACGGCGGCGAAACATCGAGCGGTGGCGCCGGAAACCGGGCTGCGCGAATCTCAGGGTCATTAACCGGCCAGCCTCTAGGCCCACACCAGCAGGCCTTATGCCCCGCGCCGCTTAGGTAGCCACGATCGCCCGCACGCGAACGTACCGACGACGAGGAGACGCCGATGGCATCAGCCATCACGACCCTCGCGGCAGACGCCCCGGCCCTGTCTGCCGCGAACACCGGGTTCATGCTCATCTGCTCCGCCCTGGTCATGCTGATGACCCCGGGACTGGCCTTCTTCTACGGGGGCATGGTCCGCGTCAAGAGCAGCCTCAACATGCTCATGATGAGCTTCATCAGCCTCGGGATCGTCACGATCCTGTGGGTCCTCTACGGATTCAGCCTCGCCTTCGGGACCGACGCGGGCTCGCTCATCGGATGGAACTCCGACTACGTCGGACTCAGCGGCATCGGCATCACCGAGCTCTGGGACGGCTACACCATCCCGGTCTACGTCTTCGCCGTCTTCCAGCTGATGTTCGCCGTCATCACCCCGGCCCTGATCAGCGGCGCCCTCGCCGACCGCGTCAAGTTCAGCGCCTGGGCCCTGTTCACCGCCCTGTGGGTGAGCCTCGTCTACTTCCCCGTCGCCCACTGGGTCTGGGGCACCGGCGGCTGGCTCTTCAAGCTCGGCGTCATCGACTTCGCGGGCGGCACCGCCGTCCACATCAACGCCGGCGCCGCCGCCCTCGGCGTGATCCTCGTCATCGGCAAGCGCGTGGGCTTCAAGAAGGACCTGATGCGCCCGCACAGCCTCCCGCTGGTCATGCTCGGGGCCGGTCTCCTCTGGTTCGGCTGGTTCGGCTTCAACGCCGGCTCCTGGCTCGGCAACGACGACGGCGTCGGCGCCGTCATGTTCGTCAACACCCAGGTCGCCACCGCCGCCGCCATGCTCGCCTGGCTCGGCTACGAGAAGCTGCGCCACGGCTCCTTCACCACCCTGGGCGCCGCGTCCGGCGCGGTCGCCGGTCTCGTCGCGATCACCCCCTCCGGCGGCTCCTGCTCCCCGCTCGGCGCGATCGCCATCGGCGCCATCGCCGGCGTCGTCTGCGCCATGGCCGTCGGCCTCAAGTACAGGTTCAACTTCGACGACTCCCTCGACGTGGTCGGCGTCCACCTCGTCGGCGGGATCATCGGCTCCCTCCTCGTCGGCCTCTTCGCCACCGGAGGCGTCCAGTCCGACGCCAAGGGCCTCTTCTACGGCGGCGGCCTGGACCAGCTCGGCAAGCAGGCCATCGGCGTCTTCGCCGTCCTCGCCTACTCTCTCCTCGCCTCCGCACTCCTCGCCTTCCTGCTCGACAAGACGATCGGGATGAGGGTCACCGAGGACGACGAGGTCTCGGGCATCGACCAGGTCGAGCACGCCGAGACCGCCTACGACTTCAGCGGGGCGGGCGGCGGCGCCTCCTCCCGGAGCACCGCCGTACCCGCCCACGCCGCCGCCGCGACCAAGAAGGTTGACGCATGAAGCTGATCACCGCGATCGTCAAGCCGCACCGCCTCGACGAGATCAAGGACGCCCTCCAGCGGTTCGGGGTCCAGGGACTGACCGTCTCCGAGGCCAGTGGCTACGGCCGCCAGCGCGGCCACACCGAGGTCTACCGCGGCGCCGAGTACACCGTGGACCTCGTACCGAAGATCCGCATCGAGGTCGTCGTCGAGGACGACACGGCCGAGGACGTGATGAACGTGCTGGTCACCGCGGCGCACACCGGCAAGATCGGTGACGGCAAGGTGTGGAGCGTCCCCGTGGACTCGATCATCAGGGTCCGCACCGGCGAGCGCGGCGCGGACGCGCTCTAAGCGACGGGAGCCCCGGGTGACGAGTGTGGAGAACACGACCGCCGAACCGTCCGGCCAGGACGGCTCGGGACCCGGCGGCTACGCCGCGGCCCGGCTGCGCCTCCTCCAGGAGGAGGCGCGGTCCGGGCCTTCCCGGCGTTCCGCCCTGGCCGCACTGACCGATGACTGGCTCGGCGCCCTCTTCGCGCGGGCCGTACGCGAGACCGGCGTGCGCGGGGCGGCCCTGGTGGCGGTCGGCGGCTACGGCCGGGCGGAACTCTCCCCGCGCAGCGACCTCGACCTGCTGCTCCTGCACGACGGCAAGACCGGCACCAAGGCACTGGCCACGCTCGCCGACCGCCTCTGGTACCCCGTGTGGGACCTCGGCGTGGCCCTGGACCACTCCGTGCGCACCCCGGCCGAGGCCCGCAAGACCGCCGCCGAGGACCTCAAGGTCCAGCTCGGGCTGCTCGACGCGCGGCCCGTCGCCGGCGACGCGGGACTCCTCGCCGGGCTGCGCACCGCCGTCCTGGCCGACTGGCGCAACCAGGCGGCCAGACGGCTCCCGCAGCTGCACGCCCTGTGCCGGGACCGGGCCGAGAAGGCCGGGGAGCTGCGCTTCCTGCTGGAGCCCGACCTCAAGGAGGCGCGCGGCGGGCTCCGCGACGCCGCCGCCCTGCGGGCCGTCGCCGCGTCGTGGCTGGCCGACGCCCCGCGCGAGGGGCTGGCGGAGGCGCGCCGGCGGCTCCTGGACGCCCGGGACGCCCTGCACCTGGTGACGGGCCGGGCCACCGACCGGCTCTCCCTCCAGGAACAGGACCAGGTCGCCGCCCGGCTCGGGCTGCTCGACGCGGACGCGCTGCTGCGCGAGGTGTACGAGGCCGCCCGGGTCATCTCGTACGCCGGCGACGTCACCTGGCGGGAGGTCGGGCGGGTACTGCGCTCCCGGGCGGCCCGGCCGAGGCTGCGCGGCCTGCTGCTGGGCACGCGCGGGCCCGCCGTGCAGCGGGCACCGCTCGCCGAGGGCGTCGTGGAGTCCGACGGCGAGGCCGTGCTGGCCCTCGCCGCCCGGCCCGACCGGGACCCGGTGCTCGCGCTGCGCTTCGGGGCGGCCGCCGCACAGGCCGGTCTGCCGGTCTCGCTGCACTCCGTACGCCGCCTCGCCGCCCAAGGCAAGCCGCTCCCGGTGCCCTGGCCCGCGGAGGCGCGGGAGCAGCTGGTCACCCTGCTGGGGGCGGGCGAGCCGACGGTCGGGGTGTGGGAGGCGCTCGAAGCGGAGGGGCTGATCACCCGGCTGCTGCCCGACTGGGAACGGGTGCGCTGCAGGCCGCAGCGCAACCCCGTGCACACCTGGACGGTGGACCGGCACCTGGTGGAGACGGCGGTCCGGGCCGCCGCCCTCACCCGCCGCGTCAGCCGCCCGGACCTGCTCCTGATGGCCGCCCTGCTCCACGACATCGGCAAGGGCTGGCCCGGCGACCACTCGCTGGCCGGGGAGACCATCGCCCGCGACATGGCCGCCCGGGTCGGCTTCGACGCCGAGGACGTGGCGGTGCTCGGCGTCCTCGTACGCCACCACCTGCTGCTCATCGAGACCGCCACCCGGCGCGACCTGGACGACCCGGCCACGGTCCGGTCCGTTGCCGAAGCCGTCGGGTCGGCGGGCACCCTGGAGCTCCTGCACGCCCTCACCGAGGCCGACGCCCTGGCCACCGGCCCGGCGGCGTGGAGCTCCTGGCGGGGTTCGCTCGTGGCGGACCTGGTGGCCCGGGTCGGAGCGGTCCTCACGGGCGCGGCCCCCGCGACCACCGAGCTGGGCATCCCGGTCACCGAACAGGAACGCCTGGCGGTGGAGGCGCTGCGCACCGGGGAGCCGGTGCTGGCCCTGGAAGCCCGCCACGAGGAGGATTCGGTCGGGGTGGACCTGGTCGTCGCCGTTCCCGACCAGCCCGGGGTGCTGCCCGCGCTGGCCGGGGTGCTGGCGCTGCACCGGCTCACCGTCCGGGCGGCCGACCTGCGCTCGCTGGAGCTGCCGGACCTGCTGGGGGAGGTGCTCGTGTTCCGCTGGCGGGTGGCCGCCGAGTACGGGGCCCTGCCGGAGGCCGCCCGGCTGCGCACCGACCTGGTCCGGGCGCTGGACGGCTCGCTGGACGTCCCGGCGAAGCTGGCCGACCGCGAGGCCGCGTACCCGCGGCGGCGCGGGGTGGTCCCGCCGCCGCCCCGGGTGACGGTGGTGCCGGACGTCTCCTCGCTGGCCACCGTCCTGGAGGTGCGGGCCCCCGACGCCGTGGGACTGCTCCACCGGATCGGCCGGGCGCTGGACGCGGGCGGCGTCCGGGTCCGCAGCGCGCACGTCTCCACGCTCGGCGCGAACGCGGTGGACACCCTGTACGTGACCGACCCGGACGGCAAACCCCTGTCTCCCGGGGCCGCCGCCTCCCTCGCCCGCGCGGTCGGGACCGCCCTGCACTGAGCGCGCCCGGCGGTGGGCCCCGGACCGGTGACGGACCGCAGGGCCCACCACCGGGAAAGGGCCGATACCCTGGGGGACGACCACACGCCCCCGACCCGAGGAATCGCGACCACCGTGTTCGATACGCTTTCCGACCGCCTCAGCGCGACCTTCAAGTCCCTCCGGGGCAAAGGTCGCCTCTCCGAGCAGGACATCGACGCTGCGGCGCGGGAAATCCGTATCGCCCTCCTCGAGGCCGACGTCGCGCTTCCCGTCGTCCGTTCCTTCATCGCGAACGTCAAGGAACGCGCCCGCGGCGAAGAGGTCAGCAAGGCCCTCAACCCCGGCCAGCAGGTCCTCAAGATCGTCAACGACGAGCTCGTCTCGATCCTCGGTGGCGAGACCCGGCGGCTGCGCTACGCCAAGACCGCGCCCACCGTGATCATGCTCGCCGGTCTCCAGGGTGCCGGTAAAACCACCCTCGCCGGAAAGCTCGGCCTCTGGCTCAAGGGGCAGGGCCACACCCCGCTGCTCGTCGCCTGCGACCTCCAGCGCCCCAACGCCGTCAACCAGCTGAGCATCGTCGCCGAGCGGGCCGGGGTCGCGTTCTACGGCCCCCAGCCGGGCAACGGCGTCGGCGACCCGGTCCAGGTCGCGAAGGACTCCGTCGAGTACGCGCGGAGCCGGCAGCACGACATCGTCATCGTCGACACCGCCGGCCGCCTCGGCATCGACCAGGAGCTGATGCAGCAGGCCGCGGACATCCGCGACGCCGTCAGCCCCGACGAGATCCTCTTCGTGGTCGACGCCATGATCGGCCAGGACGCGGTCAACACCGCCGAGGCCTTCCGCGACGGCGTCGGCTTCGACGGCGTGGTGCTCTCCAAGCTCGACGGCGACGCCCGGGGCGGTGCCGCGCTCTCCATCGCGCACGTCACCGGCAAGCAGATCATGTTCGCCTCGAACGGTGAGAAGCTCGACGAGTTCGACGCCTTCCACCCCGACCGCATGGCGGGCCGGATCCTCGACATGGGTGACATGCTCACCCTCATCGAGCAGGCCGAGAAGACCTTCTCGCAGGCCGAGGCCGAGAAGATGGCGGCCAAGCTGGCGAAGGGCCCCAAGGAGTTCACGCTCGACGACTTCCTGGCCCAGATGGAGCAGGTCCGCAAGATGGGCTCCATCTCCAAGCTGCTCGGCATGCTGCCCGGCATGGGGCAGATCAAGGAGCAGATCAACAACATCGACGAGCGTGACGTCGACCGCATGGCCGCCATCATCAAGTCGATGACCCCGGCAGAGCGCCAGGACCCGCACATCATCAACGGCTCCCGCCGCGCCCGTGTGGCCAAGGGTTCCGGCGTCGAGGTCAGCGCGGTCAAGAACCTGGTCGAGCGGTTCTTCGAGGCGCGCAAGATGATGTCCCGCATGGCCCAGGGCGGCGGCATGCCGGGCATGCCCGGCATCCCCGGGATGGGCGGCGGACCCGGCCGGCAGAAGAAGCAGGTCAAGCAGGCCAAGGGCAAGCGCAAGAGCGGCAACCCGATGAAGCGCAAGCAGGAGGAGGCCGCGGCTGCGGCCCGGCGCGAGCAGGGACCGCAGGCGGCCGAGCCGGCCGCCGGCGGCAACCCGTTCGGTCTGCCCGCGGGCGGGGCCCAGCCCGGTCAGGACTTCGACCTTCCGGACGAGTTCAAGAAGTTCATGAAGTGAAGAAGCTGACGCGCTTCGCCACGTGACGGCGGCGCGGTGCGCGGAGCACCGCGCCGGAAGGGCCCTGGCCGGCCCGAGCGGGACCAGCCGGCCGGGGCCCTGCGCCGTTCCCGGGCGCGGCTCCCCAGGGGGCAATGGTCCGGTATCTCCCTTATGGTCGGCCGGGAGGACGGCAGTAAGGAGGCCCCGTGCCCAGCCCCACCCCCGCACCGCCCCGCGACCGGGCCGACACCCCCTGGCGTTCCGAGGGCGCGCCTCCCACCCCGCCGCCGAGGAAGAAGATGCCCGGCGGATGGCGCGGGCTGATCCTCGCCGCCCTGATCGTCTTCCTGGTCGCCAACCTGGTGCTGTCGTTCTACAACGAGGGCGACGAGCCGACGGTCTCCTACACCGAATTCAGCAGGCAGGTCGCGGACGGCAACGTCTCGAAGATCTACTCCAAGGGCGACGCCATCCAGGGGCAGCTCAAGGCCAAGGCGCCCAAGCCGGACGGCGGCAAGGGCGACTACACCAAGTTCGTCACCCAGCGCCCCGCCTTCGCCGACGACGACCTGTGGGCCAACCTCACCAAACACCAGGTCACGGTGACCGCCTCGCCCGTCGTCGTGCAGCGCAGCTTCCTCGCCAACCTCCTCATCTCGCTCGCCCCCATGCTGCTGCTGGTCCTGCTGTGGGTGGTCATCGCCCGCCGGATGGGCTCGGCCATGGGCGGCGGCCTCGGCGGCCTGGGCCGCAAGGCCCCGCCGAAACCGGTGGAGCTGGAGACGGGCGCCAAACGCACCACCTTCGAGGACGTGGCGGGCATCGACGAGGTGGCGGGCGAGCTCAACGACGTCGTCGACTTCCTCAAGAACCCGCAGGCCTACCGCCGGATGGGCGCCCGCATGCCCGGCGGGGTCCTCCTCGCGGGCCTGCCCGGCACCGGCAAGACCCTGCTCGCCCGCGCCGTCGCCGGGGAGGCCGGGGTCCCCTTCTTCTCCGCCTCCGCGTCCGAGTTCATCGAGATGATCGTCGGAGTCGGCGCCTCGCGGGTCCGCGAACTGTTCACCGAGGCGCGCAAGGTCGCCCCCGCGATCATCTTCATCGACGAGATCGACACCATCGGGCGGGTGCGCGGCGCCGGCGGCGGACTCGGCGGCCACGACGAACGCGAACAGACCCTGAACCAGATCCTCACCGAGATGGACGGCTTCTCCGGCTCGGAGGGCGTCGTCGTCCTCGCCGCCACCAACCGCGCCGACGTCCTGGACCCGGCGCTGACCCGGCCGGGCCGCTTCGACCGCCTGGTGCAGGTCTCCCCGCCCGACAAGAGCGGCCGCGAGGCGATCCTGCGCATCCACACCCGCGAGATCCCGCTCGCCGAGGGCGTGGACCTGGGCCGGGTCGCCAGTACGACTCCCGGCATGACGGGCGCCGAACTGGCCAACCTGGCCAACGAGGCCGCCCTGCTGGCCGTCAAGCGCAAGCAGACCGAGGTCACCCAGGCCGACCTCTCCGAGGCCCTGGAGAAGGTGCAGCTCGGCGCGGAACGCCCGCTGGTCATGCCGCTGGAGGAACGCCGCCGCACGGCCTACCACGAGAGCGGCCACGCCCTGCTGGGCATGCTCCATCCGGGCGCCGACCCCGTCCGCAAGATCACCATCGTTCCGCGCGGGCGGGCCCTGGGCGTCACCCTTTCCACCCCCGACGCCGACCGGTACGCGTACACGGAGGAGTACCTGCGCGGGCGCATCATCGGCGCGCTCGGGGGCATGGCGGCCGAGCAGGTCGTCTACGACGTGATCACCACGGGCGCCGAGAACGACCTCGAACAGGTCACCAACCTCGTGCGCGGCATGGTCGGCCGGTGGGGGATGAGCGAACGCGTCGGCCGCCTGACCGCGATCCCCTCCGACGGACAGAGCGCCTACGGGCTCTCCGCCGCGCCCGCGACGCTCGACGCCGTCGACGCCGAGATGCGGCGGATCGTGGACGAGTGCTACGTGGAGGCCTGCCGCCTCCTGCGGGAGCACCGCTCGCAGCTCGACGACCTCGCCGAGGCCCTGCTCGCCGCCGAGACCCTGGACGAAGCCGCCGCCTACGCCGCCGCCGGCATCCCGCGCCTGTCGAAGTGAGCGTCAGGCGCGGAACCGCCGGGTCAGCGGACGCGGGCGATGACGTAGCGGAAGATGTTCGGCAGCCACACCGCGCCGTCCGGCCGCTCGTACGGGTGAAGCGCCTCGGTCAGCTCCTTCTCCACCTGCGCCGGGTCGGACGCCGACTCGTACAGCCCCGTCGACAGCAGCCCGCGCACGGCGCTGTCCACGTCCGCGTAGCCGAACGGGCAGAACACCCGCCCCGACCCGTCCGGGACCAGACCCGCCCCGGCCACCAGCGCGTCCAGGTCCCGCGGCGCGGGCCCGGCGCCGAGCACCACCGGAACCGTGCACCGTTCCGAGGGCCCCCAGCCCGCCAGGACCACCGCGCCGCCCCGGCGGACCGCCGGGGCGGCCGCGCCCAGATCCCCGGAGCCGGGCGAGAAGGCCAGCAGGACGTCGTACGGCCGCGCACCCGCCGGCGGGTCCGCCCGCACTTCCAGCAGCCGCTCACGGGCCAGCGCACGCCGCGCCGCATCCGCCTCCACGCCCGTGACGGCGGCCCCGCGCCGCTGCGCCAGCAGGAGGGCCAGCCCGGCCCCGCACCCCAGGCCGAGCAGCCGGGCCCCGGGCCCGACCTCCAGCCGGTCGTAGACCGCCTCGTACAGCGGTACCAGCATCCGTTCCTGGATCTCGGCCCAGTCCCGGGCGACGAGCGTCGTCGTCGGCATCGGTGTCATCGAATGAGCGCTCCTGATTCCATGTCGCCCCCTTGCCCCCGTTGCCAGGGAACTCCCCATCGGCCCCCGCGTCCAGAGGAGTGCGCCACCCGATTCACGCATCGAGCGCCCGGCGCCGTACCATTCGCGCCATGGCAAAGGCACCCGTTCTCACCCCCCAGGCGGAGGATTTCCCCCGCTGGTACCAGGATCTGATCAACAAGGCCGAGCTGGCCGACAACGGTCCGGTACGCGGCACCATGGTCATCCGGCCGTACGGCTACGGGCTGTGGGAGCGGATGCAGCAGGAGATGGACGCGCGCATCAAGGACGCGGGTGCCCAGAACGCGTACTTCCCGCTGTTCATCCCGCAGTCCTACCTGACGAAGGAAGCCGAGCACGTCGAGGGCTTCGCCCCCGAGCTCGCGGTCGTCACGCACGGCGGCGGCAAGGAGCTGGAAGAGCCGGTCGTCGTCCGGCCCACCTCCGAGACGATCATCAACGACTACTTCTCCAAGTGGGTCCAGAGCTACCGGGACCTGCCCCTGCTGATCAACCAGTGGGCCAACGTGGTCCGCTGGGAGATGCGCCCGCGCGTGTTCCTGCGTACGAGCGAGTTCCTCTGGCAGGAGGGCCACACCGCCCACGCCACCTACGA
Organism: Streptomyces sp. NBC_00539; assembly: GCF_036346105.1. Lineage (GTDB taxonomy): Bacteria > Actinomycetota > Actinomycetes > Streptomycetales > Streptomycetaceae > Streptomyces. Next base: position 2,165,066 of record NZ_CP107811.1, on the reverse strand, counting down.
GGACGCCCGCGACTACGCGGCGCGCATCCACACCGACGTGTACGGCGACTTCATGACGAACGTGCTCGGCATCGACGTCGTGCTCGGCCGCAAGACCGCCAAGGAGCGCTTCGCCGGCGCCATCAACACCCTCACGCTGGAGGGGATGATGGGCGACGGCAAGGCCCTGCAGCTGGGCACGAGCCACGAGCTCGGCACCAACTTCGCCAAGGCCTTCCACACCCAGTACCTGTCGAAGGAAGGCAAGCAGGAGCTCGTCTGGCAGACCTCGTGGGGCGTATCGACCCGCATGGTCGGCGGTCTGATCATGTCCCACGGCGACGACAACGGGCTGCGGGTGCCGCCGCGCCTCGCGCACGTCCAGGTCGTCGTCATGGCGATCAAGGGCGACGAGGCCGTGGCCAAGGTCCGCGAGCTGGGGGCCCAGCTCAAGGCCGCCGGAATCCGCGTCCAGGTCGACGACCGCGTGGACACGCCCTTCGGGCGCCGCGCCGTGGACTGGGAGCTCAAGGGCGTGCCGGTGCGCGTCGAGATCGGCCCGCGCGACCTGGAGAACGGCACCGCGATGCTGGCCCGCCGGATCCCCGGCGGCAAGGAGGCCGTGCAGATCTCCGCGCTGGCCGACCTCCTGCCCAAGGTGCTGGAGGAGGACCAGGCGCAGCTGCTGCGCGAGTCCCGCGAGCGCCGTGAGGCCCGCACCTGTGACGTCACGACGATCGAGGAGGCCGCCGAGGCCGCCGTCGCCGGTGGCTGGGCGCGCATCCCGTGGGCGGACCTCGGCCCGGAGGGCGAGGCGAAGCTGGCCGAGCAGGCCGTCTCCGTGCGCTGCCTGATCGCCGCGGACGGTTCGGTCCCGGAGGCGGACGACGCTCCCGGTACCCTCGCCATCGTGGCGCGCTCGTACTGATCGCCCGTTGATCGCAGCCACGCCCCCGGCGTGCGGCCCCGGCCGCGCGCCGGGGGCGTGGCCGTACTTGGTCCTCGTTACGTACCGACTCCTCCGGGGATATGCGCACACGTCCTCGTCGGGACGCATCAGACTGAACTGACTGGTACGTGCAAAAAATTTGGAATGGCCCGGAATCGGAACACCAGGGCACCTCGGCTCGTTGTCACGACGTGAGCACGACACCACCTGTTCTCGCCGCAGAGCTGGCGCAGGCGTGGGCCGATATTCAGCGGTACCACCCCGAGCTGCCTGACCTTGCCGCGCCCGAGTCCCTGATCGGAGAGTCGTCGTCCGCTTGCGGCGCCGAACTCTCCTTCGAGCGACTGCTGCACGAGGCAGTCCACGGCATCGCCGCCGCCCGTGGAGTCCGCGACACCTCGCGGGCCGGCCGCTACCACAACCGCAGATTCCTCGCGATCGCCGAGGAGATGGGGCTGGACCACTCCGAAGAGCCGCACGCCAGCAGCGGTTTCTCGCTGGTCTCGCTCAGTCCCGAGGCGAAGAAGCGCTACCGCCCCACGATGGAGCGGTTGCAGCGGGCGCTCAAGGCGCACACCGTCGCCACGGCCGCCGACACCAAGCGCAGCTTCCGCGGGCCGGCCGCGCGGCACGGCTCCTCGGGTGGCGGCGTCCGGGTCAAGGCGGTCTGCGACTGCGGGCGCAACGTGCGGGTCGTCCCGTCGGTGCTGGCCCAGGCGCCCATCGTCTGCGGCGGCTGCATGAAGCCGTTCCGCATCCCCGAGGTGGCCGTCTCGGCCGCCGCCTCCTGAGCCGCGGGCGCGGCCGTACGGACAGTCGTGCCGACGGGCCCGGCCGTCCGGCCGCGAACGGGCCGCCGCGTGCGGCTGAGCCCGTTCCCCCGCCGGACGCTCCGTCCGGCCTCCGTCCGGCACCCCTCACGGCTGAGCGCGCCGCAGGCATGTGGCACAATGGCTAGCTGTACTCGACAGTCGCACAGGACCCCTCTCTCCTCCGGCTGACGCGTCCATCGGGCACCCGAGTACCGCAACCCCACGTGGCATCTCATGTGCCCAACCACGTCAAGTTCAGGAGACACCACTCCAGTGGCAGTCAAGATCAAGCTCAAGCGCCTCGGCAAGATTCGCCAGCCGCACTACCGCATCATCGTCGCCGACGCCCGCACCCGCCGGGACGGTCGCGCGATCGAGGAGATCGGTATCTACCAGCCGACCTACAACCCGTCGCGCATCGAGGTCAACGCCGAGCGTGCGCAGTACTGGCTGTCCGTCGGCGCCCAGCCCACCGAGGCTGTGCTCGCCATCCTGAAGCTGACCGGTGACTGGCAGGCCCACAAGGGTCTCCCCGCCCCCGCGCCGCTGCTCCAGCCGGAGACGAAGGAGAGCAAGCGTCGCTCCTTCGACGAGTTCGCCAAGGCCCTCGAGGGCATCGGCGAGGGCAAGGGCGAGGCCATCACCCAGAAGGCGAAGAAGGCCGACAAGAAGGCGGACGAGGCTGAGGCCGCCGCCGAGTCGACCGAGGCCTGATCATGCTCGAGGAGGCTCTTGAGCACCTCGTGAAGGGCATCGTGGACAACCCCGACGAAGTGCAGGTCGCCTCGCGCAACCTGCGCCGCGGACAGGTGCTCGAGGTCCGGGTCCACCCGGATGACCTCGGGAAGGTGATCGGCCGCAACGGCCGCACCGCACGTGCGCTGCGCACCGTCGTGGGCGCGATCGGCGGGCGGGGGATCCGCGTCGACCTCGTCGACGTGGACCAGGTCCGCTGAAGAGTTGAACCACCGGCACGGGCCGGGGAGGGCGAATGCGCCCGCCCCGGCCCGTCGTCGTCTGAACAGGAGACAAGACAGTGCAGCTGGTAGTCGCGCGGATCGGCCGCGCCCACGGGATCAAGGGTGAGGTCACCGTCGAGGTGCGGACCGACGAGCCCGAACTGCGGCTGGGACCGGGCGCGGTGCTCCAGACGGAGCCGGCGTCGGCGGGCCCGCTGACCATCGAGACGGGCCGGGTGCACAGCGGGCGGCTGCTGCTGCGCTTCGAGGGCGTCAAGGACCGCACCGGTGCCGAGGCGCTGCGCAACATCCTGCTCATCGCCGAGGTGGACCCCACGGAGCTTCCGGAGGAGGAGGACGAGTACTACGACCACCAGCTGATGGACCTGGACGTAGTGCTGGAGGACGGTACGGAGATCGGCCGGATCACCGAGATCTCGCACCTGCCCTCGCAGGACCTCTTCATCGTGGAACGGCCCGACGGCAGCGAGGTGATGATCCCCTTCGTGGAGGAGATCGTCGCCGAGATCGACCTGGAGGAGCAGCGCTGCGTCATCACGCCGCCGCCCGGCCTGATCGACGACCGCGCCGAGGTCGTTTCGAGCCGTGACGAAGAGGCCGCGGCCGCCGGGGACGACGCCTGATGCGTCTCGACGTCGTCACGATCTTCCCCGAATACCTGGAGCCGCTGAACGTCTCGCTCGTCGGCAAGGCGCGGGCGCGCGGCCAGCTCGACGTCCACGTCCACGACCTGCGGGACTGGACGTACGACCGCCACAACACGGTCGACGACACCCCCTACGGCGGCGGGCCGGGCATGGTCATGAAGACCGAGCCGTGGGGCGAGGCCCTGGACGCGGCGCTGGCCGACGGGTACGAGGCCGGCGCCCACGGCCCGGTCCTGGTCGTCCCCACGCCCAGCGGGCGCCCGTTCACCCAGGAACTGGCCGTCGAACTGTCCGAGCGGCCGTGGCTGATCTTCACCCCGGCCCGGTACGAGGGCATCGACCGCCGCGTCATCGACGAGTACGCGACGCGGATGCCGGTGTACGAGGTCTCCATCGGCGACTACGTGCTGGCGGGCGGCGAGGCGGCCGTACTCGTCGTCACCGAGGCCGTGGCCCGGCTGCTGCCCGGGGTGCTCGGCAACGCCGAATCTCACCGGGACGACTCCTTCGCCCCCGGTGAGATGGCGAACCTGCTGGAGGGGCCCGTCTACACCAAGCCCCCGCAGTGGCGCGGCCGGGGCATCCCCGACGTCCTGCTGAGCGGGCACCACGGCAAGATCGCCCGGTGGCGGCGGGACGAGGCCTTCCGCAGGACGGCCCGCAACCGGCCCGACCTGATCGAGCGCTGCGAGGCCTCCGCCTTCGACAAGAAGGACCGCGAGATCCTCAGTCTCCTGGGCTGGAAGCCGACCCCCGACGGCCGGTTTTGGCATAGGCCGCAGACCGTGGAAGAATAGGCGGCTGTTGTGTGCTCGCGTACGCCCCTGCCACAGGGGGACCGTCGTCCGCGAGAGGGCGCAGCTCCCGAATTCTCTACGGAAATCCGCACCGGCGGCCTGTGGCGTCGTGCGAAGAAAGCAGACGAAGAACATGTCTCACCTGCTCGATGGCGTCAACGCCGCCTCGATCCGCTCCGACGTCCCGGCCTTCCGCCCGGGTGACACGATCAACGTGCACGTCCGCGTCATCGAGGGCAACCGCTCCCGTATCCAGCAGTTCAAGGGTGTTGTCATCCGTCGCCAGGGCTCTGGCGTCTCCGAGACCTTCACCGTTCGCAAGGTCTCCTTCAGCGTCGGTGTCGAGCGCACCTTCCCGGTGAACTCCCCGATCTTCGAGAAGATCGAGGTCGTCACCCGCGGTGACGTGCGTCGCGCCAAGCTGTACTTCCTCCGTGAGCTCCGCGGCAAGGCCGCGAAGATCAAGGAGAAGCGCGACCGCTGATCTCCCCTCCGGGTCCCGGGGGCGGCCGGATAGGCTCCCCCACGATGGACACCGAAGCAGAGCTCACCCAGCGCGGCCGCCCTTCCCCCGACCAGGGGGAGGGGCGGCCGCGCCGTGCGTTGGCCCCCCGTGGGCTGACCTGGCGGCGGGCCGGGCTGCTGGGGCTGGCCTGCACGGTCTTCGTGCTGCTGCTCGGCAACTTCGTCCTGCAGCCCTTCCTGATCCCCAGCCGGTCGATGGAGCCGACGCTCCGGGTCGGGGACCGGGTGCTGGTCAACAAGCTGGCGTACCGTTTCGGCGACCAGCCGAAGCGCGGGGACGTGGTCGTCTTCGACGGCAGGGGCTCCTTCGTCCCGGAGGGGCCGCAGGGCGATCCGATCGGCTCGGCCCTGCATGACGCGGCCTCGGTGCTCGGGCTGGCGGAGCCCTCCGACACCGATTTCGTGAAGCGGGTCATCGGCGTCGGCGGCGACGACGTGGTCTGCGACGAGAACGGCCGGATGAAGGTGAACGGGGTTCCGGTGGACGAGCCGTACCTCTACCCGGGCGACACCTCCTCGAAGGTGCCCTTCCGGATCGTCGTGCCCCTTGGGACCCTGTGGGTCATGGGCGATCACCGGTCCCAGTCGAGGGACTCCCGGGACCACCTGGGCGAGCCGGGCGGGGGAATGGTGCCGGTGGACGAGGTGATCGGACGGGCCGACTGGATCGGCTGGCCCGTGTCGCGCTGGGGCGCGGCGGGAACCGCGGGGGGCGGACATGGGTAGCCGGGGGCGGCCGAGGGGCAGGCAGGACCGCGGGCGGGACCCCGAGCCGGAGCCGGAGCCCGAACGGGCGGCGCAGGCGCCGCCGCAACCGGAGGGCGGCCGGGCCGAGCGCCGCCGGCTGGCGCGCCGGGTCCGCCGGCGCAGACGGACCCGCAGGGCGGGGGAACTGCCCCTGCTGGTGGTCGTCGCGCTGTGCATCGCCCTGCTCCTCAAGACCTTCCTGGTACAGGCCTTCTTCATCCCGTCGGGCTCCATGGAGCAGACGATCCGGATCGGCGACCGGGTCCTGGTGGACAAGCTCACGCCGTGGTTCGGCTCCAAGGTGGAGCGGGGCGACGTCGTGGTGTTCAAGGACCCGGGCGGCTGGCTCAAGGGCGAGGCGGCCCGGCCGGGCAAGGACCCGGTCGTCGTCAAGCAGATCAAGGAGACCCTGACCTTCATCGGCCTGCTGCCCTCGGCGGACGAACAGGACCTGATCAAGCGGGTCATCGGCGTCGGCGGCGACACCGTCAAGTGCTGCGACTCCCGGGGGCGGATCACCGTCAACGGGACGCCGCTTGATGAGCCTTACGTGAATCCCGGCAACGCCCCGTCGGAGATCCCGTTCGAGGTGAAGGTGCCGCAGGGCCGGCTCTTCGTGATGGGTGACCACCGGGCCAACTCGGCCGATTCCCGCTACCACCTCGACGAGGGGTTCCAGGGCACGATCGACGAGAACGGGGTGGTGGGGCGGGCCGTGGTGATCGCCTGGCCCTACGCCCACTGGCGGCAGCTGGAACAGCCCGCCACCTTCCTCACGGTGCCCGATCAGGCGCGGCGCGGACGGCGCGGCCGCGGTGGACGGCGTCGGGGCACGCGGTTCGCATAGTGTGTCCTCGGTCTCCCGCGCCTTAGGGAACTCCCGCTCGTTAAGGGAGGGGAGGGCCCGTGTCCGTACCGGCACGGGCGGCGATTGCGAGTGAGGGAGTGGATGTGGGGGATGTGGCGGTAGGCGCGCGGTCCGGACGCGACGAAGGTGCCGAGCGGCCGGAGGACGGCGTCGAGAGCGAGACCGAGAAGGGCGGAGCCGGGGCGCGCCCCCAGCGTTCGTTCTGGAAGGAGCTGCCGCTCCTCATCGGCATCGCCCTGCTGCTGGCCCTGCTGATCAAGACCTTCCTGGTGCAGGCGTTCTCGATCCCGTCGGAGTCGATGCAGAACACCCTCCAGCGCGGTGACCGGGTGCTCGTGGACAAGCTGACCCCGTGGTTCGGCTCGGAGCCCGAGCGCGGTGAGGTCGTGGTCTTCCACGACCCCGCCAACTGGCTCGCGGGCGAGGCCACCCCGGAGCCGAACTTCGCGCAGAAGGCCCTCAGCTGGATCGGCCTGATGCCGTCCGCCGAGGAGAAGGACCTGATCAAGCGGACCATCGCCATCGGCGGTGACACGGTCGAGTGCAAGCGGGGCGGCCCGGTCGTCGTCAACGGCAAGGCGCTCGACGAGCCGTACATCTACCCCGGCAACACGCCCTGCGACGACGCCCCGTTCGGCCCGATCACCGTCCCCAAGGGCAAGATCTGGGTGATGGGCGACCACCGGCAGAACTCGCAAGACTCCCGCTACCACATGCAGGACTCCACCCAGGGCTTCGTGCCGGTCAAGGACGTCGTCGGCCGGGCCGTGGTGGTCGCGTGGCCCGTCACCCGCTGGGCCACCCTCCCGGTTCCGGACACCTTCGACCAGCCCGGCATCGGCCACCAGGCCAAGGCCGCCGCACTCGGTCTCGACGCCTCGGGGCTGGCGCCGGTCGGACTCGCGCCGGCGGCCCTGGGGCTGACGGGCGCGGTCCCCGTCGTCCTGTGGCGCAGGCGGAAGCTGACCGGCGGCCGTACCGCCGGGTAGGGTGCCGCCCAGGTCGACGATCCCGAGTGTGGGGGCTGCTGCAATGGGCGGAACAAGAGCGAGCGGTACGCACGGCATACGGGCCGGCGGCAAGGGCCACGGTGGTCTCGGCAACGTGTTGTCGGGAATCGCCGTGGCCATCGGCTTTGTGCTCTTCCTCGGAGGTTTCGTCTGGGGGGCGCTGACCTACCAGCCGTACACGGTGCCGACCGACTCGATGGTGCCGACCGTGCGGCCCGGCGACCGGGTGCTTGCACAGCGGATCGACGGCGACCAGGTGCGCCGCGGCGACGTGGTCATCTTCACTGATTCCATGTGGAGTGACTCGCCCATGGTCAAGCGGGTGGTCGCGGTCGGCGGCGACACCGTGAAGTGCTGCGGCACGGGCGGCAAGCTCACGGTGAACGGCAAGGAACTGGACGAGCCCTACCTCGACGACGCCCGGCCCACCCCCCTGGATCCGGCGACCGTCCCGGTGCCCGGGGGCGCGTCCGACACCACCTTCGAGGTGAAGGTCCCCGAGGACAACCTCTTCCTGCTCGGTGACCACCGCGCGGGCTCGCTGGACTCCCGGGCCCACCTCCAGGAGAGCGGACAGGGGACCGTGGCCCGCTCGGCGGTCAGTGCCCGGGTGGACGCGCTGGCGTGGCCGTCGATGGCGATGGTGGAGCGGCCCGGGACGTACGCCGCGCTCCCCGGCGGGACCTCCCGGCCGGGGCCGCTGCGGCTCCAGCTCGCCGCGGTGGTCGCCGGGGCCGCACTCGTGGTGCTGGGGGCCGCCTACGGGCCCGTCACGCGGGTGCTGGGCCGCGGGCGCCGGCGGGAGCGCGTCGATGCCCGCTGACGAGGTCCGCAAGGTGTCCCGGGTCATCCTGCTGGACCCGCAGGACCGGATCCTGCTGCTGCACGGCTTCGAACCGGGCGACCCCGCGAACGACTGGTGGTTCACCCCCGGCGGCGGGGTGGAGGGCACCGAGACGCGTGCGGAGGCCGCACTGCGGGAACTCGCGGAGGAGACCGGCATCACCGACGTGGAGCTGGGGCCGGTCCTGTGGCACCGGTACTGCGCCTTCCCCTTCGACGGACGGCGCTGGGAACAGGACGAGTGGTACTTCCTCGCCCGGACGAGCCGGACCGCGACGGTGACGACCGGGTTCACGGAGCTGGAGCGGCGCACCGTCACGGGAGCGAGGTGGTGGACCTCCGAGGAACTTCTCTCGGCACGTGAGACGGTGTACCCGACCAGACTCGCCGGGTTGCTCCGTACGCTGCTCGACGACGGTCCTCCGGGTGCGCCGGTGGTCCTGGCCCCCGAAATCGTTTAGGGGCCCGGGGCTCTGGCGCACAATAGGGGGACGCACGGCTGAAGGGGAACATGCCATGAGTGCCGAGGACCTCGAAAAGTACGAGACCGAGATGGAGCTGAAGCTCTATCGGGAGTACCGCGACGTCGTCGGTCTGTTCAAGTACGTGATCGAGACGGAACGCCGTTTCTACCTCACCAACGACTACGAGATGCAGGTGCACTCGGTCCAGGGGGAGGTCTTCTTCGAGGTCACCATGGCCGACGCGTGGGTCTGGGACATGTACCGTCCGGCCCGCTTCGTCAAGCAGGTGCGCGTGCTGACCTTCAAGGACGTGAACATCGAGGAGCTCAACAAGAGCGACCTCGAACTTCCCGGCAGCTGATCGGCCCGCCGCCGGAGCCGCGGCGGGGCCGGCCCGGGGGCCTCGTGTCACCCGCAGGGGTGAGCGTGTTTTCCACAACGCCCCTGTTGTCCACCAAGATCCACACGGGGGACGGGGACGCGCGATCGTCGGTGCCGGAGGTGGTGCCGGATGAACGCGAAGAGCGTGGCGCAGCAGCAGGCATTGGGCCGGTACGGCGAGGAACTGGCGGTACGGCGGCTCACCGAGTCCGGGATGTCGGTGATCGCCCGGAACTGGCGGTGCCGCAGCGGGGAGATCGACATCGTCGCGCGGGACGGTGACTGCCTCGTCGTGTGCGAGGTGAAGACGCGCAGGGCGGGGGAGGCCGGGCAGGGGGTGTTCGAGCACCCCATGGCCGCGGTCCGGCCCGGCAAGGCCGAGCGGCTGCGCCGGCTCGCGGGGCGCTGGCTGGCCGATCACGGGGGACCCCCTCCGGGCGGCGTGCGGATCGACCTCGTCGGGATCCTGCTGCCGCGGCGCGGTGCGCCCGTGGTGGAACACGTCAGGGGGGCCGCCTGATGGGGTTCGCGCGGGCCTGCTCGGTGGCGCTGGTGGGGGTCGAGGGCGTGGTGGTCGAGGTCCAGGCCGACCTGGAGCCGGGCGTCGCGGCCTTCACCCTGGTGGGGCTTCCCGACAAGACGCTGGTCGAGAGCCGGGACCGGGTGCGGGCCGCGGTGGTCAACTCCGGCGCGTCCTGGCCGCAGAAGAAGCTCACGGTCGGACTCAGTCCGGCCTCCGTACCCAAGTCCGGGGCCGGCTTCGACCTGGCGGTGGCGGCGGCCGTGCTCGGTGCCGCCGAGGTGGTCGACCCGGGCGCCATCGCCGATCTGGTCCTGATCGGGGAGCTCGGTCTGGACGGCCGGGTGCGGCCCGTGCGGGGAGTCCTGCCCGCCGTCCTGGCCGCCGCCGAGGCCGGGTACCGGCAGGTGGTGGTCCCGCAACAGTGCGCCGCCGAGGCGATGCTCGTCCCGGACGTCTCGGTGCTCGGGGTACGGAGCCTGCGGCAGCTGATCGCCGTCCTGACCGACGGGGTCGTGCCCGAGGAAGAGGACCCGGCCGCCGGGCGCCCCGATCCGATGCTGGCAGGGCTGCTGGTACCGGGCGCGGGGCTGGGCACCGGAATCTCCCGCGGGGGCGGCGGGGACGGCCCCGACCTCCCGGACCTCGCCGATGTCGCCGGGCAGCACGCGGCACGCCGGGCCCTGGAGGTGGCGGCCTCAGGAGGGCACCACCTCTTCCTCAGCGGGCCTCCGGGCGCGGGCAAGACGATGCTCGCCGAAAGGCTGCCCTGGATCCTTCCGCCGCTCACCCGACAGGATTCCCTGGAGGTGACGGCTGTCCACTCGGTCGCGGGAATCCTGCCGCCCGGTGAACCCCTGCTCGCCCGGCCGCCCTACTGCGCCCCGCACCACTCCGCGACCATGCAGTCCCTGGTCGGCGGCGGGGCGGGGGTGCCCAGGCCCGGGGCGGTCTCCCTGGCCCACCGGGGCGTGCTGTTCCTGGACGAGGCGGCCGAGTTCGGCGCGAAGGCGCTGGACGCGCTGCGCCAGCCCCTCGAAGCGGGGCACGTGGTCATCGCCCGGGCCGCCGGGGTGGTAAGGCTGCCGGCCCGCTTCCTGATGGTCCTCGCCGCCAACCCCTGCCCGTGCGGGCGGCACACGCTCCAAGGGGCCGGCTGCGAATGCCCGGCCTCGGTGATCCGGCGCTACCAGGCGAGACTGTCCGGGCCGCTGCTCGACCGGGTCGACCTGCGCGTGGAGGTGGAACCCGTCACCCGCTCCGACCTGCTGGGGCACGGCGGCCGGGGCGAAGCCACCGCGGTGGTCGCCGACCGGGTCCGAGAAGCCCGCGACCGGGCCGCCGCCCGGCTCGACGGCACCCCGTGGCGGCTCAACTCGGAGGTGCCCGGGCACGAGCTGCGCACCCGCTGGCAGGCAGGCCCGGGCGCGCTGGCCCAGGCCGAGCGGGACATGGAGCGGGGGCTGCTCACGGCGCGGGGGCTGGACCGGGTGCTGCGGGTCGCCTGGACCGTGGCCGACCTGCGCGGCAACGAGCGCCCCGACGCCCTGGACGTGGCCGTCGCGCTGGAGCTGCGCACCGGGATCGCCCGCGGGGCGACGCTGGCGATGGCGGCAGGGTCATGAGTCCCGGGGAAGAGCCGGACGCCGGGCCCGGGCAGGCGGGAGCGGCGGAGCCGGAGTCGGGCGGTGGGTCCCGGGCGGCCGGAGCGGAGGGGGCGGAGCCGGAGACCCGGGAACCCGGTGCGGCGGGGTCGGGCGGCCCCGGGGCGGAGCTGTTGGCGCGGGCCGCGCTGACCCGGGTGCTGGAGCCCGGGGACGAGCACGGCGGGCGCTGGCTGCGGGAGTTCGGCGCCGTGGGCCTGATACGGCTGCTGACCGGAACGGACCCGGAGCCGGGGGAGCGGCGCCCGACCGGGGTGGGGCCGGAGCGGCTCGCCGGATACCGCAGACGGGCCGCCCTCGCCGACCCCCGGCGCGACCTGGCGGAGGCCGCCGAAGCAGGGGTGCGGTTCATCTGCCCCGGGTCGGCGCAGTGGCCGACCCAGCTGGACGACCTCGGTGACGCCCGGCCGGTCGGGCTGTGGGTGCGCGGCGGGGCGGACCTGCGGACCTGGGCGCTGCGCTCGGTCGCCCTGGTCGGGGCCCGGGCCTGCACCCCGTACGGGGCCCACATGGCGCAGACCCTGGCGGCCGGTCTCGCCGAGCGCGGCTGGGTGGTGGTCTCCGGGGCGGCCTACGGGATCGACGGAGCGGCCCACCGCGGGGCCCTCGCCTCGGGCGGAGCCACGGTCGCGGTGCTGGCCTGCGGGGCGGACGTGGCCTACCCGCGCGGCCACGCCGGGCTGCTCGGCCGGATCGCGGGCCAAGGTGTGGTGCTGGGCGAGCTGCCGCCCGGCAGCCACCCCACGCCGAGCCGGTTCGTGCTCCGCAACCGGGTCATCGCCGCCCTCACCAGGGGCACGGTGGTCGTGGAGGCGGCCGTGCGCAGCGGCTCCCTGGTCACCGCCAGACGGGCCCGTGAGCTGGGGCGCTTCACGATGGGCGTCCCGGGCCCCGCGACCAGCTCCCTGTCGGCCGGTGTCCACGAACTGCTGCGCGGCGAGGCGGTGCTCGTCACGGACGCGGCCGAGGTGGTCGAGCTGGTCGGCGGCATGGGCGAGCTGGCCCCCGAACGGCGGGGCCCGGTGTTGCCCCGGGACCTGCTGGACCCGGCCGCCGCCCGGGTGCTCGAAGCCCTCCCGGCGGGCCGCCCGGCGCAGTTGGCGGAGGTGGCCCTCGCCGCCGGCACCGGCACCGATGAAGTCATCGGCAGACTGTACGAACTTCACTCTCTGGGGTTCGTCGAACGGCAGGGCGACGCCTGGCAGTTGACCGCGCGCACGCCCCGGGGAGGCACTCGAACCGGTGGCACCCGGCGAGGCGGTCGTTGACCTGGGGCGTTCCGGTGAAAGAGTGACGCCGATGAGAGACGCGGTCTTCCCGGGGGCGGTCGCCGGGACCGTGCGCCAAGCGCCGGTCCCGGCCCGTCCGTGCCGTTCGGGGCGCTCTTGCGGCCCCGCGCCATCCCGTACTCTTCGCGCACCGCGACACTTCCGTCACGCTACGCTCCCAAGGAATCCGGCTCCGGCAAAGGCGAAGCATGCCCCAGCACACCTCAGGGTCTGACCGCGCTGCGGTGCCCCCCGCTGCCCGCGGCGGCAGTGTGCGGTCCACCGCGCCCTCGTCCCTGGAGGTGCTGTGGCGCTCGTACAAGGACTCGGGTGACGAGAGGCTGCGGGAGCAGCTGATCCTGCACTACTCACCGCTGGTGAAGTACGTGGCCGGCCGGGTCAGCGTGGGCCTGCCGCCCAACGTCGAACAGGCCGACTTCGTCTCCTCCGGCGTCTTCGGGCTCATCGACGCCATCGAGAAGTTCGACATCGAGCGGTCCATCAAGTTCGAGACGTACGCCATCACCCGGATCCGCGGCGCGATGATCGACGAACTGCGGGCGCTGGACTGGATCCCCCGCTCGGTCCGGCAGAAGGCGCGGGCCGTGGAGCGCGCGTACGCCACGCTGGAGGCCCAGCTGCGGCGCACCCCGACCGAGCACGAGGTGGCCGGGGAGATGGGGATCGGGGTGGAGGAGCTCCACACCGTGTTCAGCCAGCTGTCGCTGGCGAACGTGGTCGCCCTGGAGGAGCTGCTGCACGTCGGCGGCGAAGGCGGGGACCGCCTCTCGCTCATGGACACCCTGGAGGACCACGCCGCCGACGACCCGGTGGAGGTGGCCGAGGACCGCGAGCTGCGCAGACTGCTGGCCCGCGCGATCAACACGCTGCCCGAGCGGGAGAAGACGGTCGTCACCCTGTACTACTACGAGGGCCTCACCCTCGCGGAGATCGGCAACGTGCTGGGCGTCACCGAGAGCCGGGTCAGCCAGATCCACACCAAGTCCGTGCTCCAGCTGCGGGCCAAGCTCGCGGACGTCGGCCGGTGACGACGGGCACGGTCGGCGGCGCGGCCGGCCGCCCCTTGCGTCGATGACCCGTGTCCTGGCGGCCGTTGCTCCGTAGAGTGGTCGGGTGCCAAGGATTCGAGCGGCCTCCGTGGCCGAGCACCGGTCGATGCAGCGCGACGCCCTGTTGGACGCCGCCCGTTCCCTGCTGTCCGAAGGCGGTACGGAGGCCCTGACCTTCCCCGCCCTGGCCCAGCGCACCGGGCTCGCCCGGTCCTCCGTGTACGAGTACTTCCGCTCCCGCGCGGCGGTCGTCGAGGAGCTGTGCGCGGTGGACTTCCCCGTCTGGGCCGCCGAGATCGAAGCGGCGATGGAGGCGGCCCCGACGCCCGAGACGAAGATCGAGGCCTACGTCCGCAGCCAGCTCGGGCTGGTCGGGGACCGCCGCCACCGGGCGGTGGTGGCGATCTCGGCCAGTGAGCTGGACGCCGGTGCGCGGGAGAAGATCCGCGCGGCGCACGGCGGACTGGTCGCGATGATCGTCGAGGCGCTGGGCGCCCTCGGCCAGGCGGAGCCGAAGCTGGCCGCGATGCTGCTCCAGGGGGTCGTGGACGCGGCGGTCCGGCGGATCGAGCTCGGCGCCGCCGAGGACCCGGCCGTGGTGACGGAGGCGGCGGTCGCGATGGCCCTGCGCGGCGTCCGGGGCTGAGCGGTCCGGGGCTGGGCGGTCCGGGGCTGGGCGGTCCGGGGCTGGGCGGTCCGGGCCTGAGCGGTCGTGGCCCGAGCGGTCGTGGCCCGAGCGGTCGTGGCCCGAGCGGTCCGGGCCCGAGCGGCGCCGGTCTCAGCCGCCGCCCGGCGGCGACGTCGGGAGCAGCCTCGGGGCCGGGCGCGGGAGCAGGGTCAGCGGGTTGAGGTACGTACCGCCCGCCAGCAGCCCCCAGTGCAGGCAGGGCTCCTGGCAGTGGGCGCCCTCCGTCAGCACCGCCACCACCTGCCCCGCCGCGACCTCCTCGCCCTCCGCCACGAGCGGCCGGACCGGCTCGTACGTGGTGCGCAGGCCGCCCGGCAGGGTCAGGGACAGCACCCCGCGCCCCGCGACCTGCCCGGCGTAGTACACCCGGCCGGGCCCCACGGCGCGCAGCCGCGCCCCCACGGGCGCCGCCAGGTCCACCCCCCGGTGACCGGCCGCGTACGGCGTCGGGGGCGGGTCCCACCACCGCGCCACCACCAGGGGCGGCGGCAGCGGGCGGACGGCGGAGGTGAGCGCCTGGGACAGCGCCACGAGCAGGGTGAGCAGCAGTGTCGTCATGCGGGACAGCCTCCCGCGCCGCCTCCGGGCGGCGTCCGGGCCTGTGGACAACCCGGACGGTGTGGACAAGCGCGTCACCCGGCATACCGCCGGGTCCCGTACACTTCTTGTGGCGATCCGGGTCACCGGGTCGACTTCGCACGCCCCAGCACCGGCCCGTCAGGCCAGGTGAGAGCGTCTCTCGGTCCCCTTCTTCGGGGGCAGGGCGCGTCGGGGCGTCAGGAACCAAACCGAGAAAACAAGGAGATGGCCATGGCCGTCGTAACGATGCGGGAGCTGCTGGAAAGCGGCGTCCACTTCGGTCACCAGACCCGTCGCTGGAACCCGAAGATGAAGCGCTTCATCTTCACCGAGCGCAACGGCATCTACATCATCGACCTGCTCCAGTCGCTGTCGTACATCGACCGCGCCTACGAGTTCGTGAAGGAGACCGTCGCGCACGGTGGCTCCATCATGTTCGTCGGTACCAAGAAGCAGGCGCAGGAAGCGATCGCCGAGCAGGCGACGCGCGTCGGCATGCCGTACGTCAACCAGCGCTGGCTCGGTGGCATGCTCACCAACTTCTCCACCGTCTACAAGCGCCTCCAGCGTCTGAAGGAGCTTGAGGCGATCGACTTCGAGGACGTCGCCGCCTCGGGTCTCACCAAGAAGGAGCTCCTGGTCCTCTCCCGCGAGAAGATCAAGCTGGAGAAGACCCTCGGTGGTATCCGCGAGATGTCGAAGGTCCCCAGCGCCGTCTGGATCGTCGACACCAAGAAGGAGCACATCGCCGTCGGTGAGGCGCGCAAGCTCCACATCCCGGTCGTCGCGATCCTCGACACCAACTGCGACCCCGACGAGGTCGACTACAAGATCCCGGGCAACGACGACGCGATCCGCTCCGTCACCCTGCTCACCCGCGTGATCGCCGACGCCGTCGCCGAGGGCCTCATCGCCCGTTCCGGCGCTGCGACCGGTGACTCGAAGCCGGGCGAGAAGGCCGCCGCCGAGCCGCTCGCCGAGTGGGAGCGCGACCTGCTCGAGGGCGAGAAGAAGGCCGACGAGCCGGCCGCCGAGGCCGCCCCGGCCGAGGCCGCTGTCGAGGCTCCGGCCGCCGAGGCCGAGGCCGAGACCGTCGTCGAGGCTCCGGCCGCCGACGCCGAGCAGGCCTGACCCACTGGGGGCGCCCGGCGTTCACGCGCCGGGCACTCACAGCACGGACGATGACGGCGGGGGAGCCGCGCCACGAGCGCGACTCCTCCGCCGCTCACCCTGGATCTACGACTTCGAGAGAGAATCCAAGACTCATGGCGAACTACACCGCCGCTGACGTCAAGAAGCTCCGCGAGCTCACCGGCGCCGGCATGCTGGACTGCAAGAACGCGCTCGTCGAGGCCGACGGCGACGTCGAGAAGGCCAACGAGATCCTGCGCGTCAAGGGCCTCAAGGGCGTTGCCAAGCGTGAGGGCCGCTCCGCCGAGAACGGCGCGGTCGCCTCCCTCATCGCCGCCGACAACACCTCCGGCGTGCTGCTCGAGCTCAAGTGCGAGACCGACTTCGTCGCGAAGAGCCCGAAGTTCCTCGCCGTCGCCGACGAGCTGGCCCAGCACGTGGCCGCCACCAACCCGGCGGACATCGAGGCGCTGCTCGCCTCCGAGATCAAGCCCGGCCAGACCGTGCAGGCGTTCGTGGACGAGGCCAACGCCAACCTCGGCGAGAAGATCGTCCTGGACCGCTTCGCGCAGTACCAGGGTGCCTTCGTCTCCGCGTACATGCACCGCACCATGCCCGACCTGCCCCCGCAGATCGGTGTCCTGGTCGAGCTGGACAAGGCCGACGCCGACCTGGCCAAGGGCATCGCCCAGCACATCGCCGCCTTCGCGCCGAAGTACCTCTCCAAGGAGGACGTCCCGGCCGAGGTCGTCGAGAGCGAGCGTCGCGTCGCCGAGGAGACCACCCGCGCGGAGGGCAAGCCCGAGGCTGCCCTGCCGAAGATCGTCGAGGGTCGCGTCAACGGCTTCTTCAAGGAAGCCACGCTCCTCGGCCAGCCGTACGCGCTGGACAACAAGAAGTCCGTCCAGAAGGTCCTGGACGAGGCCGGTGTCACCCTGGTGCGCTTCACCCGCATCAAGGTCGGCATCTGAGTCCGTCCGTACGCGACGGACACCGGACCCCGGTAGGGTCTGAAGCAGTCGTCCGCGCTCGCGCAGGGCGACCGCAGATCTGACGAGGAGGCCATTGCCGTAGAGGGAACCGCGAGGACCCACCGGCAATGGCCTTCTTCGTATGTGCACGAGGAGATCCCATGAATCAGGGCGTGGACCCCCACACCGCTTCCGACGACAAGAGCGACCACGACAAGAAGGGCCGCCGCTTCATGCTGAAGCTGTCGGGCGAGGCCTTCTCCGGCGGCGGCGGGCTGGGCGTCGACCCTGACGTCGTGCACGCCATCGCGCGTGAGATCGCTGCCGTGGTCCGTGACGGCGCGGAGATCGCGATCGTCATCGGCGGCGGCAACTTCTTCCGCGGCGCCGAGCTCCAGCAGCGCGGCATGGACCGTGCCCGTTCCGACTACATGGGCATGCTCGGCACGGTCATGAACTGCCTCGCCCTCCAGGACTTCCTGGAGAAGGAGGGCATCGACAGCCGCGTCCAGACCGCCATCACGATGGGCCAGGTCGCGGAGCCGTACATCCCGCTGCGTGCCGTGCGGCACCTGGAGAAGGGCCGCGTCGTCATCTTCGGCGCCGGCATGGGCATGCCGTACTTCTCCACCGACACCACGGCCGCCCAGCGCGCCCTGGAGATCGACGCGGAAGCCCTGCTCATGGGCAAGAACGGCGTCGACGGGGTCTACGACTCCGACCCGAAGACCAACCCCGACGCGGTGAAGTTCGACGCGCTGGAGTACAGCGAGGTGCTGTCCCGGGACCTCAAGGTCGCCGATGCCACCGCCATCACGCTGTGCCGCGACAACCGGCTTCCGATCCTGGTCTTCGAGCTCCTCGCCGAGGGCAATATCGCCCGCGCCGTCAAGGGTGAGAAGATCGGCACGCTCGTGAGCGACCAGGGCACCCGCGTCTGACCTCCGCCGCCGGGCCCGGCCCGCAGCGGACCGGCCCGGCCGGGCCGCCCCGCCTGAACCATCCAAATCTGACATGCAGGAGCACGTGGTGATCGAAGAAATCCTCCTCGAGGCCGAGGAGAAGATGGAGAAGGCCGTCGTCGTCGCCAAGGAAGACTTCGCCGCGATTCGCACGGGCCGTGCGCACCCGGCGATGTTCAACAAGATCGTGGCGGACTACTACGGTGCCATCACGCCCATCAACCAGCTCGCCTCCTTCGCGGTGCCCGAGCCGCGCATGGCCGTCGTGACGCCGTTCGACTCGTCCGCGCTGCGCAACATCGAGCAGGCCATCCGCGACTCCGACCTCGGCGTCAACCCGAGCAACGACGGCCGCATCATCCGGGTGACCTTCCCCGAGCTGACGCAGGAGCGCCGCAAGGAGTACGTCAAGGTCGCGCGCACCAAGGCCGAGGACTCCAAGGTCTCGATCCGCTCCATCCGCCGCAAGGCGAAGGACGCCCTCGACAAGCTCGTCAAGGACAAGGAGTCCGGCGAGGACGAGGTGCGCCGCGCGGAGAAGGAGCTCGACGACACCACCGCGAAGTACGTCACGCAGGTGGACGAGCTGCTCAAGCACAAGGAAGCCGAGCTCCTCGAAGTCTGATGAACGACTCTTCCTGGCAGCCGGAGCCCGTTCCGGCGGGTCCCGCATACGATGCGCAGGTGGGCCCGCAGACTCGGCCCATGCCCATCGTGCCCGATGCCGCCGGCCGTGACTTCGACGACCGGGAAGCACGCGATCGGGGGGTCGCCGCCTACAGCGGCCCCCTCTTCCGCGCCGAGACGCCGCCGCAGGAGCCCATGCCCAGCCCCCCGCCCCCGCCTTCCCAGGCACCCCAGGACGCCTCCCCGCCGCCGAAGAAGCGCGCGGGGCGGGACCTGCGGGCCGCCATAGGGGTCGGCGTCGGCCTCGGAGCGGTGATCTTCGCCTCGCTCTTCATCGTCAAGGCCGTGTTCGTCGGTGTCATCGTCGTCGCGGTCGTGGTCGGCCTGTGGGAGCTCACCTCCCGGCTCCAGGAGAAGAAGGGCATCAAGGCGCCCCTCGTACCGCTCGCGGTCGGTGGCGCCGCCATGGTCATCGCCGGATACGTCCGGGGGGCCGAGGGCGCCTGGGTGGCGATGGCGCTGACCGCCCTGGCGGTGCTGGTCTGGCGGATGACCGAGCCGCCCGAGGACTACCTCAAGGACGTCACGGCGGGCGTCTTCGCCGCGTTCTACGTGCCGTTCCTCGCCACCTTCGTGGTGATGCTGCTCACCGCCGACGACGGCCCCCAGCGGGTCGTGACCTTCCTGCTGCTGACCGTGGTCAGTGACACCGGGGCCTACGCCGTGGGCTGGCGCTTCGGCAAGACGAAGCTCGCGCCGCGCATCAGCCCCGGCAAGACCCGCGAGGGGCTGGTCGGCGCGGTGGCGTTCGCGATGGCGGCCGGCGCACTGTGCATGGAGTTCCTCATCGACGACGGTGTCTGGTGGCAGGGGCTGCTGCTGGGCCTGGCCGTCGCGGTCAGTGCCACCCTGGGCGACCTGGGCGAGTCCATGATCAAGCGGGACCTGGGCATCAAGGACATGGGCACCCTGCTGCCCGGGCACGGCGGCATCATGGACCGGCTCGACTCGCTGCTGCCGACCGCCCCGGTGGTGTGGCTGCTGCTGGCCGCGTTCGTCGGCACCGGCTGACACGGGCTCCCGGGGACCCGGTCCGCGGGCCGTTCCTCCGGAAAGCCCCTGCTGAGCAGGGGCGACGTACGTGCGAAGGCCTCGGGTGGGTCCGGGCGGTTACTCTTGGAAGGCGCGCTGCTTCTGCGGCGCGCCTTTCGTCTTACAAGGAGTACCCGCCATGGCCCGCCCCGTTCCGGGAGAGCTCACTTTCGTCGCCCCTCGCGGGGCGAAGAAGCCGCCCCGGCACCTCGCCGACATGACCCCGGCCGAACGCCGCGAGGCGGTCGCCGCGATCGGCGAGAAGCCGTTCCGGGCCAAGCAGCTCTCACAGCACTACTTCGCGCGCTACGCCCACGACCCCGCCGAGTGGACCGACATCCCGGCCGGCTCGCGGGAGAAGCTCCAGCAGGAGCTGCTGCCCGACCTGATGAGCGTCGTGCGGCACATCTCGTGCGACGACGACACCACCCGCAAGACCCTGTGGAAGCTGCACGACGGCACCCTCGTCGAGTCGGTGCTGATGCGCTACCCCGACCGGGTCACCATGTGCATCTCCTCCCAGGCCGGCTGCGGGATGAACTGCCCGTTCTGCGCCACGGGCCAGGCCGGGCTCGACCGGAACCTGTCGACCGCCGAGATCGTGCACCAGATCGTCGACGGCATGCGCGCCCTGCGCGACGGGGAGGTCCCCGGAGGCCCCGCCCGGCTCTCGAACATCGTCTTCATGGGCATGGGCGAACCGCTGGCCAACTACAACCGCGTCGTCGGCGCCATCCGCCGCCTGACCGACCCGGAGCCCGACGGCCTGGGCCTTTCGCAGCGCGGGATCACCGTCTCCACCGTCGGCCTGGTCCCGGCCATGCTGCGCTTCGCCGACGAGGGCTTCAAGTGCCGCCTCGCCGTCTCGCTGCACGCGCCCGACGACGAGCTGCGCGACACCCTGGTGCCGGTGAACACCCGCTGGAAGGTGCGCGAGGTGCTGGACGCGGCGTGGGAGTACGCCGAGAAGTCCGGTCGCCGGGTCTCGATCGAGTACGCCCTGATCCGCGACATCAACGACCAGGCCTGGCGAGGTGACCTGCTCGGCAGGCTGCTCAAGGGCAAGCGCGTGCACGTCAACCTCATCCCGCTGAACCCGACGCCCGGCTCGAAGTGGACCGCCTCGCGGCCCGAGGACGAGAAGGCGTTCGTCGAGGCGATCGCCCGGCACGGCGTGCCGGTGACCGTGCGCGACACCCGCGGCCAGGAGATCGACGGCGCGTGCGGGCAGCTCGCCGCGTCCGAGCGCTAGGACGGCCCGTTTTCCCGCGCGGGCCCGGCGTCGCGCGGGCCCGCACGGAGCCCGGTGGACTCTCCTGGGGGCCGAATCGGCCACGGGGTACCCTGTGGCCGAACCAATTGCATATTCCGACAGGGGAGCGCCACAGCGCTGAGAGTGCGGTAACCGTCATCCGCAGACCCTCTGAACCTCGCCCCGGTCATTCGGGGTAGGAAGTTCGGTCATTCACTCAAGCTGTTGCGCCCTGCCCGGCGACCGCTCCACCGAGCGCCGGGCGGGGCCGCGTCTTCTCCTGGACATCCCAGGAGGAATTCACCAGTGAGCACCACCAAGAAGTTCGCGGGCGCCCTGCTCGTGACGGCGCTGGGCGTCACCACGCTCGGCGCCTGTGGCGACGGCAAGGACAAGCCCGCGGCGGGCGCGAGCGGGGCGCCGAAGTCCAAGACCGTCACCCTCGTCTCCCACGACTCCTTCGCCGTGAGCGAGCCGGTCCTCAAGGAGTTCGAGCAGCAGAGCGGCTACACCGTCAAGGTACTCAAGTCCGGCGACGCCGGCGCCGCCCTCAACCAGGAGATCCTCACCAAGGGCTCGCCGCGCGGCGACGTCTTCTTCGGCGTGGACAACACGCTCCTCTCGCGCGCCCTCGACAACGGCATCTTCACGCCGTACGAGGCCAAGGGCCTGGCCGAGGTGAAGCCCGAGTTCGTGCTGGACGAGAAGCACCGGGTCACCCCGGTGGACTCCGGCGACATCTGCGTCAACTACGACAAGCAGTACTTCGCGGACAAGAAGCTCACCCCGCCGCAGACGCTGGACGACCTGATCAAGCCCGAGTACAAGAACCTGCTGGTCACCGAGAACGCCGCGACCTCCTCGCCCGGTCTCGGCTTCCTCCTCGCCTCCGTCGGCAAGTACGGCGACGCGGGCTGGAAGGACTACTGGAGCAAGCTCAAGGCCAACGGCGTCGAGGTCGTCGACGGCTGGGAGCAGGCCTACAACGAGCGGTTCTCCGGTTCCGCCGGAGGCAAGAAGGCCAAGGGCGACCGTCCGCTGGTCGTCTCCTACGCCTCCAGCCCGCCGGTCGAGGTCCTGTACGGCGAGCCGCAGCCGGCCGAGGCGCCCACGGGCGTCTCCACCGGCACCTGCTTCCGCCAGGTCGAGTTCGCGGGCCTGCTCAAGGGAGCGAAGAACGAGGCGGGCGGCAAGGCGCTCCTCGACTTCCTGGTGAGCAAGAAGTTCCAGGAGGACATGCCGCTCCAGATGTTCGTGAATCCGGTGGTCAAGGACGCCAAGCTGCCGGAACTGTTCACGAAGCACGGCGTGGTGATCGACAAGCCGGAGAACGTCGCGCCGGACACCATCGCCAAGAACCGTGAGCAGTGGGTCAAGGCATGGTCCTCGCTCGTCGTGAAGTAGTACGCGACTCCCCCCGAGAGGGCGTGCGGGCCACGGTCGTCAGGTTCGCCCTGATGGCCGTCCCGCTCGCCTTCTTCGGGCTGTTCTTCGCCTATCCCGTCGCCGCGATCGTCGGGCGCGGGCTCAAGACCGACGCGGGCTGGCAGTTCGGCCGCATCGGCGAGGTGCTCGCCCGGCCGGACATCGCCGGCGTGCTGTGGTTCACGACCTGGCAGGCGTTCGCCTCGACGGGGCTGACTTTGCTGATCGCGCTCCCCGGCGCGTACGCCTTCGCGCGCTTCGACTTCCCGGGCAAGGGTCTGCTGCGGGCGGTGGTCACCGTTCCGTTCGTACTGCCGACCGTGGTGGTCGGTACGGCCTTCCTCGCGCTGGTCGGCCGGAACGGGCTGCTGGACGAACTGTGGGGGATCCGGCTCGACACCACCGTCTGGGCGATCCTCCTCGCGCACGTCTTCTTCAACTACGCCGTCGTCGTGCGGACGGTCGGGGGGCTCTGGGCGCAGCTCGACCCGCGGCAGGAGGAGGCCGCGCGGGTGCTGGGCGCCGGGCGGTTCGCGGCGTGGCGCAGGGTGACGCTGCCCGCGCTGGCCCCGGCGGTGGCCGCGGCGGCGCTGATGGTGTTCCTGTTCACCTTCTCCTCCTTCGGCGTCGTGCAGATCCTGGGCGGCCCCTCGTACTCCACGCTGGAGGTGGAGGTCTACCGGCAGACCGCGCAGCTGCTGGACCTGCCGACGGCCGCCGTGCTGACCATGGTCCAGTTCGTCGCGATGGGGCTGGTCCTGGCCGTGCACGCCCGGACCGTGCGCCGCCGGGAGACCGCCCTGCGGCTGGTGGACCCCGGCCGGACCGCGCACCGGCCGCACGGGCCGGGGGAGCGGGTGCTGCTGGGCGGGGTGCTGCTGACGGTGGCGCTGCTGATCGTGCTCCCGCTCGGTGTGCTGGTGGAGCGCTCCCTCGACGCCCCCGGCGGGTACGGGCTCGGTTTCTACCGGGCACTGGAGGAGGCCGGCTCCGGGACGTTCCTCGTGCCGCCGCTGGAGTCGATCGGCAACTCGCTGGAGTACGCGCTGGCCGCGACGGCCATCGCCCTGGTGATCGGCGGGCTCGCGGCGGGAGCGCTCACCCGGCGCGCGGGGCGGTTCGTGCGCGGGTTCGATGCGCTGCTGATGCTGCCGCTCGGGGTGTCGGCGGTGACGGTGGGCTTCGGTTTCCTGATCACCCTGGACGAGCCGCCGCTGGACCTGCGGACCTCGTGGATCCTGGTACCGCTCGCACAGGCGCTGGTGGGCGTCCCGTTCGTCGTACGGACCATGCTGCCGGTGCTGCGCGCGGTGGACGGGCGGCTGCGGGAGGCGGCCGCGGTACTCGGGGCGTCGCCGTGGCGGGCGTGGCGGGAGGTGGACCTGCCGCTGGTGCGGCGGGCGCTGCTGATCGCGGCCGGGTTCGCATTCGCCGTGTCCCTGGGTGAGTTCGGGGCGACCGTCTTCATCGCACGCCCGGACCGGCCGACGCTGCCGGTGGCCGTGGCGCGGCTGCTGGGGCGGGCGGGGGAGATGAACTACGGGCAGGCGATGGCCCTGAGCACGATCTTGATGCTGGTGTGCGCGGTGTCCCTGCTGGTGCTGGAGCGGCTGCGGCCCGACGAGACCTCGGGAGAGTTCTGATGACGTTGCTCCGGTTGGAGGGGGTGTCGGTCCGCTTCGGCGGGCGGGCCGCCGTGGACCGCGTCGACCTGGAGGTCGCCGAGCACGAGACCGTGTGCGTACTGGGGCCGAGCGGCAGCGGCAAGTCCACGCTGCTGCGGGTGGTGGCCGGGCTCCAGCCGGTGTCCGGGGGGCGGGTGCTGCTGGACGGCGCGGACCAGGCCGGGGTGCCCGTGCACCGGCGGGGGGTGGGCCTGATGTTCCAGGACCACCAGCTGTTCCCGCACCGGGACGTGGGCGGGAACGTCGGGTTCGGGCTGCGGATGCGGGGCGCTGCGCGGGGCGCCGGGCGGGGTTCCTACGGGGACCGCGTCGCGGAGTTGCTGGAGCTGGTCGGGCTGCCCGGGGCGCAGGACCGGGCCGTGGCCTCCCTGTCCGGGGGCGAGCAGCAGCGGGTGGCGCTGGCCCGGGCGCTGGCGCCGTCGCCGAGGCTGCTGATGCTGGACGAGCCGCTGGGACAGCTGGACCGGGGGCTGCGGGAGCGGCTGGTGGTCGAGTTGCGGGGGCTGTTCGCCCGGCTGGGGACGACCGTGCTGGCCGTGACCCACGACCAGGGGGAGGCCTTCGCGCTGGCCGACCGGGTGGTGGTGATGCGGGACGGGCGGATCGCGCAGGCAGGGACCCCGCTGGAGGTCTGGCAGCGGCCGGCTTCGGAGTTCGTGGCGCGGTTCCTGGGCTTCGAGAACGTGGTGCCGGCGGTGGTGTCGGGCGGGGTCGCGGACACGGCGTGGGGCAAGGTCCCGGTGCCGGCCGGGACGCCGGAGGGGCCGCAGCGGCTGTTGGTCCGGCCCGCCGGGGTGACGCCGGGTGCGGACGGGCGGGGGCTCCGCTGCGAGGTGCTGTCCCGCACCTTCCGGGGCACGCACGTCGCGCTGCTGCTGCGGCCGGAGGCGGGGCCGGTGCTGGAAGCCGAGTGGGGGCTGGCCGGGGCGCCGGCGGTGGGGGACCGGGTCGCGGTGTCCTTCACGCCGTCGGAGGTGGTCGTCCTGCCGACGGCGTAGCCGCTGCGCGGGGCCTCGGTCCCCCCGCCCTTCTCCCGTTCGCCGGGCGCGGGCGCGGGCGCGGGCGGACCCGGGCCCGGATCCCGACCCGGGCCCGGACCCGGTCCTGGGGCGCCGGACGGGCTGAGCGGACCCGCGGCTCAGACGCCGGCGGGGACGGGTTCCTCCGCGGCGGGTTCCGCCGCGTCGTGGTTGCCGTACCAGGCCACCGCCACGGCGCCCGTCACCGCCAGGACGAAGCCCAGGGCCGCCAGCCAGGCGAGACCCGGGCGGGACGCGTCGCCCAGCCACAGCACGCCGATCGCGCCCGGCAGGACGGTCTCGCCGACCACCAGCGCGGCCGTGGCCCCGTTCACCGAACCGATCTGCAGCGCGACCGTGTGCAGGTACATGCCGCCGACGCCCGCCAGCACGATCGCGTACAGGGCCGGGTCGCCGAGGAGCCCTCCGAGCGAGAACGGCTCGATCCCGTCGAGGATCCGTACGCCGACTCCCAGCGCGCCGAAGGCGAGGCCCGACAACAGGCCCGCCAGGATCGCGGCCCGCGCGCCGAGGAGACGTACGGCCACCGTGCCGCCCACGATGATCAGCAGGGTGACCGCCAGCAGCCACCAGTGCGTGGACGTCGCCGCGTGGTGGCCGCCCTCGTGGCCCGCGGCCGTCGCCAGCAGCACCAGCGCCGCGCAGACGACCCCGATGGAGGTCCACTCCTTGCGCGAGAGCCGGATGCCCAGCAGCTTGACGCTCAGCACCGCGGTGATCACCAGGTTGGCGCTGATCACCGTCTGCGACAGGAACAGCGGAAGCAGCCGCGCGGCGAGCGCGCCCAGTCCGAAGCCCACGAAGTCCAGGACCGTGCCGACGATGAACTCCCAGGTCATCGCCGCTTTCGCGGTCGAGGACAGGTTGGGGCCGCCGTGCGCGGTCACCCCGGCGGCCGCCGCCGACGAGCGGGCCGCCCGCCGGGAACCCACGGCTTGCAGGACGGAGCCCGTGCCGTAGCAGAGGGACGCCGCGATGGCGGTCAGCAGTCCTATGAGCACCGGGGGCTCCGTTCACGTCTGGCAGATTTTGCGGTCTGATTACCTAAGGCAGACGTCGATACGGGCCGGGAAGTTGCCTCGGCCGGTCAGCTCATCGCGGCGAGCGCCGCCGGGACCTCGGACACCGATTCGACCAGGGCGATCTTCGACTCCATGGCGCGGCCGCGCGCCAGCGCCTGGAGCAGGGGCCAGGCGGGCAGCTGCTCGGTCCAGTGCCGGCGGTCGACCAGGACCATCGGCGTCGGCTCGCCGCGCGAGGAGTAGTAGTTCGGCGTCGCGTTGTCGAAGATCTCCTGCACCGTCCCGGCCGCTCCCGGCAGGAACACCACGCCCGCGTTCGAGCGCGCGAGCAGCCCGTCCTCGCGGGTGGCGTTCGCGAAGTACTTGGCTATGTGGCCGGCGAAGGCGTTCGGCGGCTCGTGCCCGTAGAACCAGGTCGGGATCCCCACCGAGTCACCGCCGGCGGGCCAGAGTTCCCGCACGGCGAAGGCGGCCCGCGCCCAGTCGGACACCGACGGCACGAAGGACGGTGCCTTGGCCAGCAGTGCCAGGGCCTCGGGGAGGATGTCGTCGGGGGCGGGGGCCAGGTAGGCGCCGAGGTTGGCCGCCTCCATCGCACCCGGGCCGCCGCCGGTGGCCACCGTCAGCCCGGACCGGGCCAGCGTGCGGCCGAGCTCGGCCGCGCCCCGGTAGTCGACGGCGCCGCGGGTCATGGCATGGCCGCCCATCACGCCGACCACCCGGGCGCCGGCGAGGTGCTCGTCGAGGGCGTCGGAGATCGCGTCGTCGTGGATGGAGCGCAGCATCGAGGACAGGACGTCGCCGTCCGACTTCGTCTCCTGCAACCAGGCGTACGCCTGCGCGTCCGGCGTGGCTTCGTAGCCCTGCGGCAGCCCGGCGAACAGCTCGTCGGCGGTGTAGAGCAGGCCCCGGTAGGGGTTGAAGGGCAGGTCCGGTACCGGCGGGAAGACCAGCGCGCCGTCGGCGCGCACCTTGGCCGCGGCGTCGGGTTCCATCGCGCAGCCCAGGAAGACGGTGGCCGAGGTGTCGGCGGACAGCAGGGCGAAGGTCCGCTCCAGCAGGTTGACCGACTGGATGCGGTAGCCGTTCAGCGAGCCCCGGGCGACGACCTGGTCGAATTCGGCGAGCGTCTCGATCTCGATGTCTGCGTTGACCATTCGGCCCACCCTAAGGGCTGGCCGGGTCAGCGGGTCAGCGCGAGCGACGTCAGTTGTGCCACACCCCAGCTGAGCGGTACGCACACCACGACCAGCGCGGAAGCCCGCAAAGTGGCGGCCGTACGCAGGACCGTGCCCGGCGCGCCGAGGCCGCTCAGGGTCGCGCGGGTGGCCGCCCGGGCCTGCCGGGACTCCACCGCCGATGTGAGAAGTGTCGCGGCCGCGCACAGCGCCACGAGCGCAGCGGCGGCCCCGGTCAGCGGGCCGAGCGGGGCGAAGACCGTGCCCCGCTCGCGCAGGGCCAGCGCCGTGAGGGCGGCCGCCCCGACCGCGCACAGCATCCCGAGGGGGCGGCCCAGCCGGGGGGCTTCCTCCTGGAGCGCCCGTCCGGCGAGCAGGCGCAGCGCGCCCGGGCGGACGGCCAGCACCAGGGTCCCGCAGGCGTAGGTCAGGCCCGGGCCGGCGAGGGCCAGCCCGAGCGCGATCAGCGCCCACCCGAACGGCAGCGCGGGGCTGCCCTGCCCGGCGTACGCCTGGAGGGCGAGTCCGCAGGCGCCCAGGGCGACCCCCCACGGCACCCCGGTCTGCGGCGAGAGCCCCGCCGCCGTCGGGCGCGGGCGCAGGATCAGGGCCGTCGCGGCGGAGGCGGCCACCGGGACCAGCGTCAGCAGGGTCAGCGCGGCCGCCACGGGGAGCGGCTGCTCGGCGTGCAGCAGCCCGGAGCCGGCCCCGTCGAAGGGCAGCCCCGACAGCTCGCCCCGCAGGTGGAGGAAGACGGCCAGGGCCAGGGCGCTGCCCAGGGTGCAGGCGACGGCGGTGGACACGGCCGCGGCCAGGGTGAGCCGCAGGGGACCCAGCCCGGCGGCGTCCATCCCCTCGCGGGGCCGGGTCGCGGGGTCGGTCCGGGCCACGGCGACCGCGAACTGGACGGTGGCGGCGAGCGGAACCAGCGCCCACAGCAGCCGAGGGAACGATCCGGCGGGCCGGGCAGTCGCCTCCGCGAGGACGTACAGCAGCAGGAACCCGGCGCAGGCCGAGGCGGCGGCGACGAGGAGCCGGCGCAGCTGGACCAGCGGGCCGGAGCCGCGGACTAGGCGGAGAGCGAGCACGCGGCCTGGTCCTCCGTGGTCTCGGCGGGACCGGCCGGGGCGGCGGCCCCGGCGGTACGGCCGTCGAGCAGGGCGAACCGGCGGTCGGCCACGGCCGCGCTCTCCTCGTCGTGGGTGGCGAGCAGCACGGTGATCTCGTGGGAGCGGGCCGCGGTGGTCAGCGTCCGCAGCAGCAGTGCCCGCTCGGCGCGGTGCAGCGGGGCCGTCGGCTCGTCGGCGAAGATCACCGCGGGCTCGTTGACCAGGGCCCGGGCCAGGGCGACGCGCTGCGCCTCGGCGCGGGTCAGCGCGCGGGGCCGCTTGCGGGCGAAGGCGGCGATGTCGAGCCGCTCCAGCCATTCGCAGGCGGTGTGCTTGGCGGTACGGTGCGAGGCGCCGGCGATCAGCAGGGGCAGGGCGGCGTTCTCCCACACCCTGAGCTCGGGCACGAGGTGCGGCTCGGGGCCGATCCAGCCGAACCGGTCCCGGCGCAGCCGTTCGCGGGCCAGGGCCCCCATGGTGTGGACGGGGACGCTGTTGAACCAGACCTCGCCCTGCTCCGGTTTGAGCGAGCCGGACAGGCAGCGCAGCAGCGTGGTCTTGCCGCTTCCGCGCGGGCCGGTCAGCGCCAGGATCTCGCCCTGGCGGACGCCGACGGAAACGCCGATGAGTCCGGGCGAGCCATCGTGGGAGTGGTGAAGGGACCGTGCCCACAAGACGTCATTGTCGGGCGGGGCATCGTCTGCGGGAGCCACCATGGCGTACACCTCCGTCCGGGGGAACGAAGCGGAGCCCCGTCGGTCACTGGCGCCGCAAGGAGATGTAAAGAGACGAACGGCCCGGATGGTGACAGCACACGGCCCGGACCACCGCGTTCTCACTCGAACGGGGGATCCGGGCCGTGTGGTTCGGACTATTTACTGCCAGGCCGGGGCCGGTGGCGGCGCTGGTTGCCGTCGGCGGTGCCGCCGGTGGAAGCCGCTGGTTACAGCTTGGTCCACGCCTCGGTGAGCACCGAGCGCAGGATGCCTTCGATCTCGTCGAAGGTGCCCTGGTCCGCGATCAGCGGCGGGGCCAGCTGGATGACCGGGTCGCCACGGTCGTCGGCACGGCAGTACAGGCCGTTGTCGAAGAGCGCCTTGGAGAGGAAGCCGTAGAGCACGCGCTCGGTCTCCTCGTCCGTGAAGGACTCCTTGGTGACCTTGTCCTTGACGAGCTCGATGCCGTAGAAGTAGCCGTTGCCGCGGACGTCGCCGACGATCGGCAGGTCGTGCAGCTTCTGCAGCGTCGACAGGAAGGCGCCCTCGTTGTCCAGCACGTGCTGGTTGAGGCCTTCCTTGTCGAAGATGTCGAGGTTGGCCAGCGCGACCGCCGAGGAGACCGGGTGGCCGCCGAAGGTGTAGCCGTGCAGGAAGGTGTTGTCACCCTTGTAGAACGGCTCGGCGATGCGGTCCGAGACGATGCAGGCACCGATCGGGGAGTAGCCCGAGGTCATGCCCTTGGCGCAGGTGATCATGTCCGGCACGTAGTCGAACTTGTCACAGGCGAACATCGTGCCGAGGCGGCCGAAGGCACAGATCGTCTCGTCGGAGACGAGCAGCACGTCGTACTCGTCGCAGATTTCGCGGACCCGCTGGAAGTACCCGGGCGGCGGCGGGAAGCAGCCGCCGGCGTTCTGCACGGGCTCCAGGAAGACGGCGGCGACGGTGTCGGCGCCCTCGAACAGGATCTCCTGCTCGATCTGGTCGGCGCACCAGCGGCCGAAGGCCTCGGGGTCGTCGCCGTAGATCGGGGCGCGGTAGATGTTGGTGTTCGGCACCTTGTGCGCGCCGGGGACCAGCGGCTCGAAGGGGGCCTTGAGGGCGGGCAGGCCGGTGATGGACAGGGCGCCCTGCGGGGTGCCGTGGTAGGCGACCGCGCGCGAGATGACCTTGTACTTGGTGTGCTTGCCCTGCAGCTTGAAGTACTGCTTGGCGAGCTTCCACGCGGTCTCGACGGCCTCGCCGCCACCGGTGGTGAAGAAGACCTTGTTCAGGTCGCCGGGGGCGTAGCCGGCCAGACGCTCGGCGAGCTCGACGGCCTGCGGGTGTGCGTACGACCAGATGGGGAAGAACGCGAGCTTCTGCGCCTGCTTGTAGGCGACCTCGGCCAGTTCCTTGCGGCCGTGACCGGCGTTGACCACGAACAGTCCGGCGAGACCGTCCAGGTAGCGCTTGCCCTTGTCGTCGAAGATGTAAGTGCCCTCACCCCGCACGATGGTGGGGACGGGGGAGTTCTCGTACGACGACATGCGGGTGAAGTGCATCCACAGGTGGTCGTACGCGGTCTTGGAGAGGTCTTGGCTCACGGGCTATCGAGTTCCCCACATGTAGGTCTGCTTCTTCAGCTTCAAGTAAACGAAGCTTTCGGTTGATCGCACGCCGGGGAGCGCGCGGATCTTCTTGTTGATCGTCTCCAGCAGGTGGTCGTCGTCCTCGCAGACGATCTCCACCATCAGGTCGAAGGAGCCCGCGGTCATCACCACGTACTCGCATTCGGCCATCGCGGTCAGCGCGTCGGCCACCGGGTCGAGGTCTCCCTCGACGTTGATGCCGACCATGGCCTGACGGCGCAGGCCCACGGTGAGCGGGTCGGTGACGGCGACGATCTGCATGACGCCCTGGTCGAGGAGTTTCTGTACGCGTTGGCGTACGGCTGCCTCCGACAGGCCCACGGCCTTGCCGATCGCCGCGTAGGGACGGCGTCCGTCCTCTTGCAGTTGCTCGATGATCGCCAGGGACACAGCATCGACCGAAGGGGACGGTTGTCTGTTCCTGGAATCTGCGCTTCGACTGACCACGACCTCACTGTGCACGAGGAGTCGTCGGTTCCGCAACCCGTAACCGATGAAATTCGTTGTCTTGACTCTCCGATTGCACGGATTTCGCAGCTCGTGGCATCCGGCCCTGTCGAAAGCGTCAGCGGACGAGATAGGCTGGGGCTTCGTCTCAATCGTTGGACATGTGATCAGGAGAGTGGCTGTAGTGACCACCGAACTGCGTCGTCTGCGCAACTACATCGGCGGAGAGTTCAAGGACGCCGCCGACGGCCGGACCACCGATGTGGTCAACCCCGCCACCGGCGAGGTGTACGCCACCGCCCCGCTCTCCGGCCAGGCCGATGTGGACGCGGCCATGGCGGCCGCGGCCGCCGCCTTCCCGGGCTGGCGCGACACCACTCCCTCCGAGCGGCAGAAGGCCCTGCTCAAGATCGCGGACGCCTTCGAGGCGCGCGCGGACGAGCTGGTGGCCGCCGAGTCGGAGAACACCGGCAAGCCGCTGGGCCTGACGGCCAGCGAGGAGCTGCCGCCGATGGTGGACCAGATCCGCTTCTTCGCGGGCGCCGCGCGCCTGCTGGAGGGCCGCTCCGCCGGTGAGTACATGGACGGGATGACCTCGATCATCCGCCGTGAGCCGGTCGGCGTCTGCGCCCAGGTCGCGCCGTGGAACTACCCGATGATGATGGCGGTGTGGAAGTTCGCCCCGGCCATCGCCGCGGGCAACACCGTGGTGCTCAAGCCCTCCGACACCACCCCGGCCTCGACCGTGCTGATGGCCGAGATCATCGACTCGATCCTGCCCAAGGGCGTCTTCAACGTCGTCTGCGGTGACCGCGAGACCGGCAAGGCCATGGTCGAGCACTCCACCCCGGCGATGGCCTCCATCACCGGCTCGGTGCGCGCGGGCATGCAGGTCGCCGAGAGCGCCTCCAAGGACGTCAAGCGCGTCCACCTGGAGCTGGGCGGCAAGGCCCCGGTCGTGGTCTTCGAGGACGCCGACCTCGCCAAGGCCGTCGAGGACATCGCCGTCGCCGGCTACTTCAACGCCGGCCAGGACTGCACCGCCGCCACCCGCGTGCTCGTGCACCAGTCCATCCACGACGAGTTCGTGGCCGCGCTCGCCAAGGCCGCCGCCGACACCAAGACCGGCCAGCCGGACGACGAGGACGTGCTGTACGGCCCGCTGAACAACCCGAACCAGCTCAAGCAGGTCGCGGGCTTCATCGAGCGCCTCCCCGCCCACGCCAAGGTCGAGGCGGGCGGCCACCAGGTCGGCGAGAAGGGCTACTTCTACGCGCCGACCGTGGTCACCGGCCTCAAGCAGGACGACGAGATCATCCAGAACGAGGTCTTCGGCCCCGTCATCACGGTGCAGTCCTTCACGGACGAGGCCCAGGCCCTGGAGTACGCGAACGGCGTCGAGTTCGCCCTCGCCTCCTCCGTGTGGACCAAGGACCACGGCCGCGCGATGCGGATGTCCAAGAACCTCGACTTCGGCTGCGTGTGGATCAACACCCACATCCCGCTCGTCGCCGAGATGCCCCACGGCGGTTTCAAGAAGTCCGGCTACGGCAAGGACCTCTCCGCCTACGGCTTCGAGGACTACACCCGCATCAAGCACGTGATGACCTCGCTCGACGGCTGAGCCACGGCGATGGCGCCGGCGGCCGTCCCGGCGGCTGTTCCGGGGGCCGTTCCGGCGGGCGTTCCGCACTGATCAGCGCAGAAGGCTGAGGGGGCGGGCAGTAGACACGTTGTCTATTGTCCGCCCCCTCGCCTTGTCCGAGGCTTTGGGCATGCCTGAACTCCCCTTCTCCCGCCGCGCCGCGCTGCGCGGCATCGGCGCCGCGGGCCTGCTGGCCGCCCTCAGTGGCTGCGGCGTGCCCGCCGCCTACGTCCCCGAGGACCGCCGGGAGGGCCCGGACCACTCCGCCGGTGAGCGCAGCCTCGCCTTCTCCAACTGGCCGCTCTACATCGACACCGACGACGAGGACGAACAGCGCCGTCCGACGCTGGACGCCTTCTCCGAGAAGACCGGTATCGAGGTCCGGTACACGGAGGAGATCAACGACAACGACGAGTTCTTCGGCAAGATCAGCCCGGCCCTCATGAACCACCAGCGGACCGGCCACGACCTGGTGGTGGTCAGCGACTGGATGGCGGCCCGCTTCGTCCGCCTGGGCTGGGCGCAGAAGATGGACCGCTCGGCGCAGCCGAACGTCGCCAAGTTCCTCGACCCGCAGCTGCGTTCCCCCGCCTTCGACGCGGCCAGGCTGCACACCGTGCCGTGGCAGTCGGGGATCACCGGCATCGCCTACAACCGCAAGGCGATGGGCCGGGAGATCAAGTCCGTCAAAGACCTGTGGCAGCCGGACCTGGCGGGCCGGGTGACGCTCTTCTCCGGACTCGACGAGTCGTTCGCCCTGCTGATGCAGGGCAACGGCGTGGACGTCACCCGCTGGACCGAGAGCGACTTCCACCGGATGTGCGACCAGGTCGAGGCCCTGGTGAAGAAGAAGCACATCCGCCGCTTCACGGGCAACGACTACACCTCCGACCTCAGCAAGGGCGACGTGCTGGCCTGCCAGGCCTACTCCGGTGACGTCGTGCAACTGCAGGCCGACAACCCCGACATCGAGTTCGTGGTCCCGCAGGAGGGCGCCGAACTCTGGGCGGAGAGCCTGCTGGTGCCCAACCTGGCCCTGCACAAGGCCAATGCGGAGGCGCTGGTCGACTACTACTACGACCCGGCGGTGGCCGCGGAACTCGCCGCCGCCGTCAACTACGTCTGCCCCGTCCCGGCCGCCCGCGACGTACTGGCCGCCTCCCCGGACAGGGAGACCGCCGAACTCGCCGAGAACCCGCTGATCTTCCCGGACGACGAGATGCGCAAGCGGCTCGTGGTGGCCCGGGACATCTCCTCCGCGGAGCGCCAGTCCTTCGCCAAGCGCTGGAACGGCATCGTCGGCCTGTGAACTCCGGGCGCTGAGCCGACGTCACGGTACGGCCACAGAACTGAACGTGTTCAGCGATATGGCTGAACGCGTTCAGAATTCTGCGTACGCTTCCTCCCATGAGCGAGAGAAGCGCCCTCCAGCGGCGGATCCGTGCCTGGCTGGTCCTGTTCATCGTCTGCCTCGTACTCAGCGGGCTCACGGCGTTCCCCCTGGTCAGTGAGCTCCACTGGGCGAACTCCGTGGTGTCCCACGAATGGCTGCGGCGGGTGGGCGACGGGCTGGACCAGGCCGACGCGCAGTACCCCTTCCTCCTCTACGGCAACGACTGGCTCGCCTTCGCCCACCTGGTGATCGCCGTCTTCTTCTACGGGGTCCACCGCGACCCGGTACGCAACGTCTGGGTCGTGGAAGCCGGCATGATCGCCTGCGCCGGCGTGATCCCCCTGGCCCTGATCTGCGGGCCGATCCGGGGCATCCCCTTCGGCTGGAGCGTCATCGACATGTCGTTCGGAGTCTTCGGGGTCCTCCCGCTGCTGGTCCTGCGCCGCCTGATCAAGCGACTGGAAGCGATGCCCGCCGACCGCCCCTAGGGCCGGGCCGGCTACGACTGCCAACGGTCGAGGGCGGCCAGCACGAGGCGATCGATCACCGGATTGGTGTTCTCCCCCTTCGCGTCAGTGGAGTTGACCGAGTAGACCAGGGTCCGGGAGAGGTCGCGGGCGGCGCCCATACCGGTGCTGTAACCGAGGCGGCTGCCGGTCTTGCCCCACAGCTCGGTGCCGTCGGGCATCACGATCCTCGACAGACCCGCCGTCAACACGGCTTTCTTTCCGGTCTCGATGTCCTTCACCGCCGGGACGGTGAACATCTCCTCCAGCTGGGCCCGCGGTACGACCCGGCCGCTGAACAGGGCCACGGTGAACCGCTCCAGGTCCGCGGTGGTCGAGATGATGTCGCCCGCCGCCCAGCGGTCGGAGCTGTTCCACACCGACACGTCCCTCAGTTCGGTCGAGCCGTCCGGGCGCGGCACCGCCTGGTAGCCGTGGTTGTAGGGGCCGGCCATCCGGGTCTGCGTCCGCCCCGGGAACGAGGTCTGGCGCAGACCCAGCGGACGCAGGATCCGCCGGTCGACCTGCTCCTCGTACGTCGTGCCCGTCAGCTTCTCTATGAGGACGCCCAGCACGGTGTAGTTGATGTTCAGGTAGTGCTGCGCCCGGCCCGGGACGAACTCCGGCCCCTGGGCGAGCGCGCCCGCGATCTGGTCGTGCGGATCGACGACATCGAACCGGTGCCGCCACTGCGCCTCGAAGTCGTCCCCCGGGCCGTCGGCCGGCTTGATGCCGCTCGTGTGGTTCAGCAACTGGCGTACGGAGACGGGCTCGAACCGGTCCGGGAAGGTCCCGGGCAGGTACTGCTGGACCGGCTCGTCAAGGTCCAGCTTCCCCTCGGCGGCGAGCTGGAGGACCACCGCCGCGGTGAAGGTCTTGGTCACCGACCCCGCCCGGAACCGGCCCTGCTCCAGCGCCGGGCGCCCACTGCCGACGTCCGCGACGCCGAAGGCGCCCTGCCAGCCGCCGCTCGACCCGCCGATCCGTACCAGGGCGGCGGTCGCGTCCTTGTCGTGGGCGCCGACCCCCTCCAGTGCCTCCGTCAGCGCCTTCGCGTCCGGCGCGTGGGAGTAGACCGGTGCCGACACCGGTGCCCGTGCCGGGACGGCGACCTGCCGCGGCGCGGCCTGGGCCACGGCCGGGCCGGACACGATGCCCAGCAGCAAAGTGGCGGCGACCAGCGTGCGGGTACGCGCGTTCATGAGGGATCCCCCTTGTCGTTCCCCGGGCGACTTCCGCTCCGGTGACACCCATGCTCCCGGTCACAGGGGTAGTCACGGATCCCCGACAAGAGGGGTCTTCTGCGGTACGACGACTCACCGGCGCGAGGGAGCCGACACCCCGCACCTCACTCCCGAGAGCGAGTACCCCTCACGGGGGACCACGCCCCCGCCGAGATCAGCCCCGTCTCGTACGCGCAGATCACCGCCTGGATCCGGTCCCGCAGACCCAGCTTGGCCAGCACGTTCCCCACGTGCGACTTCACCGTGTGCTCGCTCACCGTCAGCGCCGCCGCGATCTCCGCGTTCGACCGCCCCCGCCCCAGGTGCAGCAGCGTCTCCCGCTCCCGCGCCGTCAGCGCCTCCAGCCGGCCCGCGGAAAGGGCCGCCCCGGCCGCCGGACGCGCCGTCACCGCCGTGTACTCCTCGATCAGGCGCCGCGCCACCGAAGGCGCCAGCAGGGAGTCGCCCGCCGCCACCACCCGTACCGCGTGCACCAGGTCGTCGCGCCGCACGTCCTTCAACAGGAACCCGCTCGCCCCCGCGTGCAGCGCCTCGTACACGTACTCGTCGGAGTCGAAGGTCGTCAGCATCACCGTCCGGCAGGTGCTCTGCGCCGAGATCATCCGGCACGCCTCGATCCCGTCCGTCACCGGCATCCGGATGTCCAGCAGCGCCACGTCCGGCCGCAGCTCCCGGACCGCCGCCACCGCCGCGGCGCCGTCCCCGGCCTCCGCGACGACCTCGACGTCGTCCTGCGCGTCCAGGATCATCGCGAAACCGCTGCGCACCAGCTCCTGGTCGTCGGCCACCACCACACGGATCGTCAACCCGCCACCTCCTGCACCGACATGACGAGCGTGGCCCGGACCCGGAACCCGCGGCCGCCGGGCCCCGGACCGCACTCGGCCGTCCCGCCGTGCGCGGCCGCCCGCTCGCGGATCCCGATCAGGCCGTGGCCGCCCGACGGGCCGCTGCCCGGCCCCCGTCCGTCGTCCGTCACCGACACGGTCAGCTCACGCGGGGCGTAGTGGAGCCGTACCGCGGCCCGCGACGCCCGGGCGTGCTTCACCACATTGGTCAGCGCCTCCTGCACGACGCGGTGCACCGTCGCCTCCAGCGCGGCCGGCAGGGGACGCACCTCGCCGGTGCGCGCGTACGACACCTCCAGGCCGCTGCCCCGCACCCGCTCCAGCAGGCCCGCCAGCTCCTGCACCCCCGGCTGCGGCCTGCGGGGCGCCGCTTCCTGCGTGCGCAGCACGCCCAGCATCGAACGCAACTGCGTCATCGCCTCCCGCCCCGTCCCGGCTATCGCGTCGAACGCCGCCTCCGCCCGCTCGGGGGCCCGGCGCACCGCCACCGGACCGGCCTCCGCCTGCACGATCATGATGCTGACCGCGTGCGAGAGGATGTCGTGCATCTCCCGGGCGATCCGCGCCCGTTCGCGCGCCGCCGCCTGCTCCGCCTCGATCCGGTTCGCCCGCTCCAGCTCCGCCGCCCGCGCCTCGACGGCCCGCGTGTACGCCTGGCGCGTGTCCTGGAGGCGGCCGAGCACGTACGCGGCGACCGACACGAACAGCGTGAACAGCAACTCGCGGGCCGTCCCCGTGTTCCACCACACCGACAGGGCGACCGCCACCACCGTGAACAGCGCCACCGCCAGCCGCAGCCGGGCCGTGCACAGCAGGGCCACCGTGTAGAAGGCGATCAGGCCCGCGTACGGCAGCGGCTGGCCCGGCCCGTCGAGCGCCTGGTCGTACACCGCGCCGACCGCGAGGACGGCCAGCAGCACCGTCACGGGTGCCCGCCGCCGCCAGACCAGCGGCAGCACCCCGAGCGTGGTCATCCCGTACGAGGCCCAGTCGGCCGTCGGCAGGTCCGCGGCCCGGGGCACCACGAACGGCATCGTGACGGCCAGCTGCACGAGCAGGGTCAGCCCCACGTCCTGCCACCGCGGATCGGCCCGCCGGATCCACTGCCCCCAGGTGCGTATCACCGCCCGGCCCCGGCCCGTACCGCGGCCAGCGCGTCCACCCGGTTCGTGGTCACGGAGTCCACGCCGGCCAGGAGCAGCGCGCGCATCGTCCGCTTCGTGTCCGCCGTCCAGGCGGACACCTTCAGCCCGTCCCGGTGTACGGCGTCGGTCAGCTCCCGGCTGACGAGCCCGAACCGGTAGTTGAGCCAGGCCGGCCGCACCGCGTCGATCAGTACCCGGCGCGGCGGGGACAGCGTGGTCCAGGTCAGGGCGATCTCCGCGTCCGGATCGGCGGCGCGGACGGCCAGCATCGAGTTCGGGCCCGCGCAGTAGTACGTGCGCTCGCGCGCGCCGCAGGCGCGGACCTCGTCCACGACCGCCCGTACGGCTTCCGGCGTGGCACCCGGCAGGTCCAGCATCAGCCGGCCGGAGCCCGCCACCGCCAGCGCCTCCCGCAGGGCCGGGACCCCGCCCTGCGTCAGCTCCCTGAGCTGCGCGGCGGTGACGGCGTCGAGCCGTACGTCGTGGCCCCACAGCCGCCGGAGCGTCTCGTCGTGGAGCAGGACCGGGGTCCCGTCGCGGGTCAGCCGTACGTCGATCTCCACCGCGTCCGCCCCGCGGGCGAAGGCGGAGCGGATCGAGTTGAGGGTGTTCTCACGGACTCGGTAGGGATCGCCGCGGTGGCCGACGGCAGTCAGGGTGCGCATGGCCCCCATTCTGCTGGGGCGTCAGGAAGCCAGCCACGCCTCGGTGTACGTGTCGATCTCCGCGCTGAGCCTCGCCTTGCCCGCCGGGTCCAGGAAGGAGGCCTCGACGGCGTTCTTCGCGAGGGAGGCGAGCCCGCGCTCGTCGAGGTCGAGGAGCCGGGCGGCGACCGCGTACTCGTTGTTGAGGTCGGTGCCGAACATCGGCGGGTCGTCGCTGTTGATGGTGACGAGCACTCCGGCCTGCACCATCTCCTTGATCGGGTGCCGATCCAGATCGGTGACGGCGCGCGTCGCGATGTTCGAGGTCGGGCACACCTCCAGCGCGATGCGGTGCTCGGCGAGGTACGCGAGCAGCGCCGGGTCCTGGGTGGCACTGGTGCCGTGGCCGATGCGCTGGGCGCCCAGCTCGTTGACGGCGTCCCAGATCGTCTCCGGGCCGGTGGTCTCGCCGGCGTGCGGGACGCTGTGCAGGCCGGCCGCGCGGGCGCGGTCGAAGTACGGCTTGAACTGCGGACGCGGCACGCCGATCTCGGGGCCGCCGAGGCCGAAGGAGACCAGGCCCTCCGGGCGCAGGTCGACGGCGAGCCGGGCGGTCTCCGCGGCGGCCTCCAGGCCGGCCTCGCCGGGGATGTCGAAGCACCAGCGCAGGACGACGCCGAGCTCGGCCTCGGCCGCCTTGCGGGCGTCCTCGATGGCCGCCATGAAGGCGTCCTCGTCGATGCCGCGGCGGGTGGAGGAGTAGGGGGTGATGGTCAGCTCGGCGTAGCGGATGTTCTGCCGTGCCATGTCGCGGGCAACCTCGAAGGTGAGGGTGCGCACGTCGTCGGGGGTGCGGACGAGGTCGACGACCGACAGGTAGACCTCGATGAAGTGGGCGAAGTCGGTGAAGGTGAAGTAGTCGACGAGGGCCTCGGGGTCGGTGGGGACCTTCGAGTCGGGGTGGCGGGCGGCGAGTTCGGCCACGATGCGGGGGGAGGCGGACCCCACGTGGTGGACGTGCAGTTCGGCCTTGGGGAGCCCCGCGATGAAGGGGTGCAGGTCGGGCATGGAGGCCTCCGGGAGGACACGGGTGCGGGCAGGTCGGCTTCATCGTAGGCAGGCCCGGGCGGTGTCCGTGCCGGCGCATAGCATGGCCGTACGAGAGGGGGGCGCCGTATGACCGAACAGCAGAGCCCTGAGCCGAGGGACCCGTGGGCACCGCCGCCGCCAGGGGGCGCGCCGGGCGGCCCGGGGGCGCACGAGCACCCGACGGTGTCGCAGACGCCGGGGGCGGACAGCCCGCCGCCTGCCTACGGATACCCGGCACCGCCGGCCTACGGCTACCCGGCCCCGCCGGCCCCCGGAGGCTACGCCCACCCGGGTCCGCCGACGCCGCCGGCCCAGCCCGGGTACGGGGCCTACCCCGGGTACGCGCCCGGTTACCAGGGTTACGCTCCGGGGTATCCCGGCTACCCCCACGCCCAGCCCAGCAACGGCTTCGGGATCGCCGCGCTGGTCCTCGGGATACTGGCGATCGTGGCGTGCCCCACCATGATCGGGTCCGTCATGTTCGGCATCACGGCGGTCGTGTTCGGTGCGCTGGGCCGGGGCAAGGCCCGCCGCGGCGAGGCCACCAACGGCGGTGTCGCCCTGGCCGGCCTCATCTGCGGCGCGGTGGGCATCGTGATCGGCGCCGCCCTGACCCTGCTCCTCCTGTTCAGCCCGGGCCCGTTCTTCGGTCCCGGTTCCGGTGACGGCGACTACCACGGCCCGTCGTCGGACTCCCAGGTGCAAGAGAAGATATGACGGCGCCGACGGGCCGTCGACGCGGTCGGCGGGCCCCGGCCCGTCGGCGCGGCAGGGTCACACCGGCGCCGGCATGAGCAGCGTCGGGACCATCACCTCGGCCGTGTCCGCAGTGGCGGCGAAGGCTCGGGTGAGCGGGACCCAGATCAGGCCCACCATGCGGGGGCAGTCACACTCCAGATCCGGGTCCACGCCGAGCCGGGGCTCACCGGGGCCCACCTCGACGCGGTAACAGGACGTCCATCCGGAGGGGTAGGGCGCCTCGTAGGCGTACCGCACGGCGACGGGGCGCAGGCCCGTCTCCTCGGCCACCTCCCGCCGGACGGCGTCCTGCGGATCCTCCCCGGGCTCCAGGCCGCCGCCCGGCAGGGTCCAGTACTCGGGCCCGTCGTGCCGCCCCGAAGGGCTGCGGCCGCGCTCGCGGACCATGAGCAGCAGGCCGTCCCTGATGATCACCGCGGCGACCCGGCGCCGGTCCGCCGGCACGCCGCTCACGCGCGGCACGCCGCTCACGCGCGGCACGCCGCTCACGCGCGGCACGCCGCTCACGCGCGGCACGCCGCCCGCAGCCGCTCCCGGGCGTCCATCAGGGCGAAGCCCAGCAGGTTGAGGCCCTGCCAGCGCGCCGGGTCGCCCACGCGTTCGTCGTCCGCGGCCAGCCCGATGCCCCAGATCCGGTCGAGCGGGCTCGCCTCGACCAGGACCCGGTCGCCGGTGCCCAGCAGGTACGCCCGCAGCGCGGGGTCGGAGCCGAACTTGTGCACGCTGCCCTCCACGACCAGCGCGTACCGCTCCCGCTCCCAGACCCCTTCGTCGAAGCCGCGCACCAGCCGCCCGGCCTTCTTCGCCTCCGCCGCGGTCTTCGCCCCCACCGCGGCGCGCTCCGCTCCGGCGTCCCCGAACAGGCGGGCCTTCCCGGCCATCATCCAGTGCTCCGCCGAGGCGTAGCGGACCTCACCGACAGTGAAGGGCGCGGGCCACCACTGGCTGAGACAGCTCGGTCCCAGGCTGCCGTCGGGCCTCGGGCGGTGGCCCCAGAAAGGCAGGTACTTCACCCGCTCACCACGGCTGACCAGGCCGATCAGTTCGTCGATCTTCTCCATGCACGCGAGTCTGGCAGTCGCCACGGACACTTCGTACGGGATTTCGGGTGTGCCTCGACACATGGTCGACCGATTCCGTCGCGTAATCAAAAGGCAACAACGGAATCACTTGGCCGAGAGGGGCACCTCTGTCAGGATCGGCACTCAATTCGGGTCTACCCGAACTGTAGCTACGGAGAGCGTGAGAGCGTGATGGGCAACCGCTTCCAGGTCAAGGAGCGCTTCGCAGAAGGCGCGCAGTACATCGACGGCCGGCTCCGGCCCGGCACCTCGGGGCGGTCGCACACCGTCGTGGACCCCGCCACCGGCGCCGACGTGCTCACCTACGAGCTCGCGGGCCCGGCGGACGTGGACGAGGCGGTCGCCGCCGCGAAGCGGGCCTTCCCCGGCTGGTCCGCCGCCGCTCCCGGCGAGCGTTCGGACGCGCTCCACCGGCTGGCCGCCGTACTGGCCGAGCAGGCCGACGACTTCGCGTACGCGGAATCCCTCCAGTGCGGCAAGCCCATCAAGCTGTCCACGGAGTTCGACGTACCGGGGACCATCGACAACACCGCCTTCTTCGCGGGCGCCGCCCGTCACCTCCAGGGCCAGGCGGCCGGCGAGTACTCGGGCGATCACACCTCCTACGTACGCCGCGAGGCCATCGGCGTCGTCGGCTCGATCGCCCCCTGGAACTATCCGCTCCAGATGGCGGCTTGGAAGATCCTCCCGGCGATCGCCGCGGGCAACACGATCGTGCTCAAGCCCGCCGAGCTCACGCCGCTGACCTCGCTGATGTTCGCGCAGGCGGCCAAGGAGGCGGGCCTCCCGGACGGTGTGATCAACATCGTCACCGGTGCGGGCCGGGACGCGGGCGAGCACCTCGTCGGGCACCCGGACGTGGTGATGACCTCCTTCACCGGCTCCACCGCCGTCGGCAAGCGCGTCGCCGAGATCGCCACCGCCACCGTCAAGCGCCTCCACCTGGAGCTCGGCGGCAAGGCCCCCTTCCTCGTCTTCGACGACGCCGACCTGGAGGCCGCCGCGCACGGCGCGGTCGCCGCATCCCTCATCAACACCGGGCAGGACTGCACCGCCGCCACCCGCGCCTACGTCCAGCGGCCCCTGCACGACGCCTTCGTCGCCCGCGTCGCCGAACTGATGGACACCGTCCGCCTCGGCGACCCCTTCGCGCCGGACACCGACCTCGGCCCGCTCGTCTCCCACGCCCAGCGCGACCGCGTCGCCGGCTTCGTCGAGCGCGCCCGCGCGTACGCGACCGTCGTCACTGGCGGCGGGTCCCCCTCGGGCGACCTTGCCGACGGCGCCTACTACCGGCCCACCCTGATCTCCGGCGCCGCGCAGGACAGCGAGGTCGTGCAGTCCGAGATCTTCGGGCCGGTCCTCGTCGTCCTGCCCTTCGACACCGACGACGAGGGCATCGCGCTGGCCAACGACACCCCCTACGGGCTCGCGGCCTCCGCCTGGAGCCGCGACGTCTACCGGGCGGGCCGCGCCACCCGCGAGCTCAAGGCCGGCTGCGTCTGGGTCAACGACCACATTCCGATCATCAGCGAGATGCCGCACGGGGGCTACAAGGCGAGCGGCTTCGGCAAGGACATGAGTGCCTACTCCTTCGAGGAGTACACACAGGTCAAGCACGTGATGTACGACAACACCGCGGTCGCCGCGAAGGACTGGCACCGCACGATCTTCGGGGACCGATAGCCGAGACCGCCCGACCGAGCGGCACACCACCCGAAAGGGCACAGCGCATGGAGCAGTTCGAGCCCGGCAGCCTCTCGCCGCCGCAACTCGCCGCGATACGACGCAGCCTCACCAGCGGCCGCGGCGCCCTCACCCGGCGTTCGCTGCTGCGCGCCTGCGGCATCGGGGCGCTCACTGTCGGCGGCCTGTACGGGCTGACCGGCTGCGGCATCCCGCCCGCCAAGCGGGAAGGCGACGCGGGGACGGCCTCCGACGACCACTCGGCCTCGGAGAAGGAGATCAACTTCTCCAACTGGACCGAGTACATGGACACCAGTGACGACGAGAAGTCCCGGCCCACGCTAGAGGCGTTCACCAAGCGCACGGGAATCCAGGTCAAGTACACGGAGGACATCAACGACAACGTCGAGTTCTTCGGCAAGATACGCCCCCAGCTGGCCGCCGGCCAGGACACCGGCCGGG
Organism: Streptomyces sp. NBC_00539; assembly: GCF_036346105.1. Classification (GTDB taxonomy): domain Bacteria; phylum Actinomycetota; class Actinomycetes; order Streptomycetales; family Streptomycetaceae; genus Streptomyces. The sequence goes on along the minus strand of NZ_CP107811.1, from coordinate 2,121,481 downwards.
ACCTGATCGTCGTCACCGACTGGCTCGCCGCCCGCATCATCCGCCTCGGCTGGGCGCAGAAACTGGACCCCGCCAACCTCCCGCACGCCTACGCGAACCTGATCCCCCAGTTCCGCAACCCCGACTGGGACCCCGGCCGCGCCCACAGCTACCCCTGGACCGGCATCGACACCGTCATCGCCTACAACGCCAAGGCCACCGGCGGCAGGAAGGTCGACTCCGTCACGCAGCTGCTCGACGACCCCACCCTCAAGGGCCGGGTCGGCTTCCTCACCGAGATGCGCGACAGCGTCGGCATGACCCTGCTCGACCAGGGCAAGGACCCGGCGAACTTCACCACCGCCGACTTCGACGGCGCCATCGGCCGGCTCCAGAAGGGCGTCGACACCAAGCAGATCCGCCGCTTCACCGGCAACGACTACACGGCGGACCTCGACAAGGGCGACCTCGCGGCCTGCCTCGCCTGGGCGGGCGACGTCATCCAGCTCCAGGCCGGCAACCCGGACATCAAGTACGCGATCCCCGCCGCCGGTTACCTCTCCTCCAGCGACAACCTGCTGGTCCCCGCGCACGCCCGGCACAAGGCCAACGCCGAGAAGCTCATCGACTACTACTACGAGCCGGCGGTGGCCGCCCAGCTCGCGGCCTTCATCAGCTACGTCTGCCCGGTCGACGGCGTCAAGGAAGACCTCGCCAAGATCGACCCGGCCCTCGCGGACAACGTACTGATCGTCCCGGACAAGGAAATGGCCGCCAAATCGCACGCCTTCCGCTCGCTCACCAGCGAGGAAGAGACGGCGTACGAGGAGAAGTTCACCAAGCTCATCGGCGCCTGACGGGGCCCGACCGGCACCCGCGCCCCCGCCCTTTTTGACGACACCACCACCGAAGGCCCAGGCCCATGACTGACAAGACCGCGGGCGGCGACGTCCGCCTCGCCGGGATCAGCAAGCACTACGGATCCTTCACCGCCGTGCACCCGCTCGATCTCACCATCCCCCAGGGCTCCTTCTTCGCCCTGCTCGGCGCCTCGGGCTGCGGGAAGACCACCACCCTGCGCATGATCGCCGGTCTGGAGGAGCCCTCCACCGGCACCGTCAGCCTCGGTGACCGCGAGGTCACCCAGCTGCCCCCGTACAAGCGCCCGGTGAACACCGTCTTCCAGAGCTACGCGCTCTTCCCACACCTGAACATCTACGAGAACGTCGCCTTCGGGCTGCGCCGCCGCGGCGTGAAGTCGGTCAAGAAGCAGGTCGACGACATGCTGGAACTGGTCCAGCTCGGCCAGTTCGCCGAGCGCAAACCGCACCAGCTCTCCGGCGGCCAGCAGCAGCGCGTCGCGGTCGCCCGCGCCCTGATCAACCACCCCCAGGTGCTGCTCCTGGACGAGCCGCTCGGCGCCCTCGACCTCAAGCTGCGCCGCCAGATGCAGCTGGAGCTCAAGCGGATCCAGACCGAGGTCGGCATCACCTTCGTCCACGTCACGCACGACCAGGAGGAGGCCATGACGATGGCCGACACCGTCGCGGTGATGAACGGCGGACGGGTGGAGCAGCTGGGCGCCCCCGCCGAGCTGTACGAGAACCCGAAGACCACCTTCGTGGCCAACTTCCTCGGCACCTCCAACCTCATCGAGGCCGAGGTGCTGGAGTCCGGGTCCGGCGACGTCGTCGTCTCCAGCGCGGGCGCGAAGCTCAGGCTGCCCGCCGCGCGATGTTCGACCACGCCCCGGGCCGGCGGAAAGCTGCTGGTCGGGGTGCGCCCCGAGAAGATATCCCTGGTCCACGCGGACGAGGAGGACACCATCGCGGCCGGCCGCAACAAGATCACCGGAACGATCGCCGACTCCTCCTTCATCGGGGTCTCCACCCAGTTCGTCATCGACAGCCCCGTCTGCCCGGAGCTCGAGGTCTACGTCCAGAACATCGAGCGCGACGTCCGCCTGACCCCGGGAGCCCGGGTCGTCCTGCACTGGAACCCGGACCACACGTTCGGCCTCGACGCGGCGCAGGACATCGACGCGGGCATCGAGACGGTCGAGGAGTCCGCGTGAGCGCCACCACCGCGCCGCCCCAGGCCGCCCCTGCGACCGACCCCCCGGTCCACAAGCCGTCGATGCGCAAGCGGCTGGTCCCGTACTGGCTGCTGCTGCCCGGCATCCTGTGGCTGCTGGTGTTCTTCGTCCTGCCGATGGTCTACCAGGCCTCGACCTCGGTACAGACCGGCTCCCTCGAAGAGGGCTTCAAGGTCACCTGGCACTTCCAGACGTACTGGGACGCCTTCACCGACTACGTCCCGCAGTTCCTCCGCTCGCTCCTGTACGCCGGCACCGCGACCGTCCTGTGCCTGCTGCTCGGGTACCCGCTCGCCTACCTGATCGCCTTCAAGGCGGGCCGCTGGCGCAACCTCCTGCTGGTGCTGGTCATCGCCCCGTTCTTCACCAGCTTCCTGATCCGCACGCTGGCCTGGAAGACGATCCTGGCCGACGGCGGCCCGGTCGTCGGCGTGCTCAACAAGATCGGCTTCCTGGACGTCACCAGCTGGCTGGGCATGACCGAGGGCGACCGGGTCCTGGCCACGCCGCTCGCGGTGGTCTGCGGTCTGACGTACAACTTCCTCCCCTTCATGATCCTTCCGCTGTACACCTCGCTGGAGCGCATCGACACCCGCCTCCACGAGGCGGCCGGCGACCTGTACGCCCGTCCCGCCACGGTGTTCCGGAAGGTGACCTTCCCGCTCTCGATGCCGGGCGTGGTCTCCGGGACCCTGCTGACCTTCATCCCGGCGAGCGGCGACTACGTCAACGCCGAACTGCTCGGCTCGGCCGACACCCGGATGATCGGCAACGTCATCCAGTCGCAGTACCTGCGCATCCTCGACTACCCGACGGCGGCCGCGCTGTCCTTCATCCTCATGGCCATCGTGCTGATCATGGTCACCATCTACATCCGCCGAGCGGGGACGGAGGACCTGGTCTGATGCGTACCCCCATCGCGTGGCTGCGCCGCAACCTCGTCGTGATCGCGGGTCTGGGCACCCTCGCCTACCTGATCCTGCCGAACGTCGTCGTGACGGTGTTCTCCTTCAACAACCCCACCGGGCGCTTCAACTACGCCTGGCAGGAGTTCTCGCTCGACGCCTGGAAGGACCCCTGCGGGGTCGCGGACCTGTGCGGCTCCCTGTCGCTCTCGCTCCAGATCGCCGTGTGGGCCACCCTCGGAGCCACCGTCCTCGGCACGGCGATCGCCTTCGCGCTCGTGCGCTACCGCTTCCGGGCGCGCGGCGCGGTCAACTCGCTGATCTTCCTGCCCATGGCGATGCCCGAGATCGTGATGGCCGCCTCGCTGCTGGCCCTCTTCCTCAACATGGGCATCAGGCTGGGCTTCTGGACGATCCTGATCGCCCACATCATGTTCTGCCTCAGCTTCGTCGTCGCCGCGGTCAAGGCGCGCGTCCTGTCCATGGACCCGCGGCTGGAGGAGGCCGCGCGCGACCTCTACGCGGGACCGGTGCAGACCTTCCTGCGCGTCACCCTGCCGATCGCGGCCCCCGGTATCGCGGCGGGTGCGCTGCTCTCCTTCGCGCTCTCCTTCGACGACTTCATCATCACCAACTTCAACTCGGGCAACACCGTCACCTTCCCCATGTTCGTGTGGGGATCGGCGCAGCGCGGTACGCCCGTCCAGATCAACGTCATCGGCACGGCGATGTTCGTCATCGCGGTGCTGGTGGTCCTCGCCGGTCAGACGATCGGCAACCGCCGCAAGAAGGCACAGCCCGAGTAACTCTGTAGGGAGTTGGAAGACATGGCCCCAGTCGCCATGCGAAGCGTTGCGCAATCCCTTTCCGAAGCACTGCCGGTCTCGTACTGGCTGGACGACCCGGGCAAGCCCGCCGCCGAGCCGGCGCTGACCTCCGACGAGGCCTGCGACCTGCTGGTCATCGGCGGGGGCTACAGCGGTCTGTGGACCGCGCTCATCGCCAAGGAGCGCGACCCCGCCCGGGACGTCGTCCTGATCGAGGGCAAGGAGGCGGGCTGGGCCGCCTCCGGCCGCAACGGCGGTTTCTGCGCCGCCTCCCTCACCCACGGCTTCGCCAACGGCCTGGCCCGCTGGCCCGGCGAGCTGGCGAAGCTGGAGGAGCTGGGCGCCCGCAACCTCGACGAGATCGAGGCGGCCATCGCCCGTTACGGCATCGACTGCGACTTCGAGCGCACCGGCGAGATCGACGTGGCGACCGAGCCCCACCAGGTCGAGGAACTGCGCGAACTGTACGAGGAGGCCCGCAAGCTGGGTCTCGCCGACGGCTCGCGCTGGCTGGACCGCGACGCGGTCCGCGCCGAGGTCGACTCCCCGACCTTCCTCGCGGGGCTGTGGGACACCGACGGCGTCGCCATGCTCAACCCCGCGAAGCTCGCCTGGGGCCTCAAGCGGGCCTGCCTGGGCCTCGGCGTGCGGATCTACGAGAACACCCGCGGGCTCTCGCTGACCGCCTCCGGCGCCGGCATGGCCGTACGCACCCCGTACGGGCGGATCTTCGCCCGCCGGGTCGCGCTGGGGACCAACATCTTCCCGTCGCTGGTCAAGCGGATCCGGCCGTTCACCGTCCCCGTCTACGACTACGCGCTGATGACCGAGCCGCTCACCCCCGAGCAGCTCAAGGCCATCGGCTGGGGCAAGCGCCAGGGCCTCGGCGACAGCGCCAACCAGTTCCACTACTTCCGCATCACCCCGGAGAACCGCATCCTGTGGGGCGGGTACGACGCCATCTACCCCTACAAGGGCAAGCTGGACTCCGAGTACGACCACCGCCCCGAGACGTACCTCAAGCTCGCGCAGCACTTCTTCACCGCCTTCCCGCAGCTGGAAGGCATCAAGTTCAGCCACGCCTGGGGCGGGGCGATCGACACCTGCTCCCGGTTCTCCGCCTTCTTCGGCACCGCGCACTCCGGCAAGGTGGCCTACGCGGCCGGGTTCACCGGACTGGGCGTCGGCGCCACCCGCTTCGGCGCGGACGTGATGCTCGACCTGCTGGACGGCGCGCGCACCGAGCGGACCGAGCTGGAGATGGTGAAGTCCAAGCCGATGCCGTTCCCGCCGGAGCCCTTCGCCTGGACCGGCATCGCCCTCACCAAGTGGTCGCTGGCCCGGGCCGACGCCCGGGGCGGGCGCCGCAACCTCTGGCTCAAGGTGCTCGACCGCTTCGGCCTGGGCTTCGACAGCTGACCGGCCCGACAGCCGACCCGACAGCTGAACGGACGCGCGGCTGAACGGATTCGACAGCCGACCGGCTGCGCGACCGGGGCTGCGGCTGCCGGGCGCGCGCCCGGCGCCGACCGTCACCGCACCGGTGGCCCGGTTCACCACCACGGTGTCGCCGAACCCGCGTCATAGCCGCGCCCCGCCCCGCTCTCTCCAGCCGGAGGCCCCGTTCGAGGGACCTTGACCGAGCTGGAGCGAACGGAGGCCGGGCGATGACGTTCCCGGGGGACAAGACGGCAGTGGAATGGCTGGTGTCGGTGGCGCCGGACCCGGACGCCTGCCGGTGGGAATGGGAGCGCAACCCCCTCGGGGTCGTCCTCCTGCCCGCCGGGCGGCACTGGGACGTACTGATCACCCCCGGCTGCCTGGGCCGGCCCGCCCTCGACGTGCTGACACGGCTCGTGGAGCGGCCCGGCCCGGTGCTCGGCGACTTCCCCGACGCCCGGCGGGGCCGCACGGCGATGACCCGGCTCGGCTTCTTCGTACCCCCCGGCACCGCCTGCCACTGGGTCGGTACGGGGGTGCGGGGGGCAGGACCCGGAACCTGGATCGCGGTCCCGTACCCGGGCCGGGCGACGGGCGGCCTGCGCTGGCTCGTGGCCCCGGACGGCCGGGGCACCCTCACCGACCCGGCGGTGCTGGAACTCGCCATGCACGAGGCGGCGGCCCGGTCGGCGGCGCGCGAGGACCCGGCGCCCTGAGGCGGCGCTACCCCCGGGACCGGGACCGGGACCGGCCCACGGCCCACCGCACCCCGAGCAGCAGCGGCGCGCACAGCAGCAGGCTCGCCAGGACGTCCAAGGGCCAGTGGAAGCCCCGCACGACCAGGCCCGCCGCCGTCAGCCCCGCCAGGAGGACGGCGAGCACCGTGGGCCAGGGGCCGCGGGTGTACGGGCGTACGAGCAGGGCTGCGCCCCCGTACGCCACGAGGGCCGTCGCCGTGTGCCCCGAGGGGTAGTAGCCGGCGGCCCACGGCTCCAGGGGGCCGGGGCGGCCGGTCCACTCCTTGAGCGGGACGATCAGCGCCGGCACCACGGCCATGGCCACCGCCGCTGCGGCGGCGCCTCCGCGGTCGCCGCGCCACAGGGCGTAGCAGAGCGCGAGGAGGAGCACGGGCAGGGCGACGGGGACGTTGCCGAGGTCCGCGAGGCGTTCGGTGACGGGGTCGGGGACCGTACGGACGAGCGCGCGGCTCAGCCGGGCGTCCGGGGCGAGCAGCGGACCCGAGACCAGGACCTGCCAGGTGGTCAGGGCGAAGAGGAGCGCGCAGAGCGCGGCTCGGAGAATGGCCGGCCGTCCCGGAACAGGGGGGGTGGTTCCGGGACGGCCGCCCGGATCGGGTTGCCGTGCGCCCCGGGGGGTTTGGGGCGTACGGCCGTCCGATCGGTGAGGAGTGTGCGCGAACGCATGCCCAGTGCGGCGCTGGGGAAGCCCGGTACTGGTGTCGCCCCCGGTTTCCCGGGAGCGGGGTGTCTCACTCATCTGCAGAAACCGTACGGCAGCGAAAAGGGGACCGACAGCAGGAACGCGCTCCTGCCATCGGCCCCCCACATCTTCTTCACAGCGCCCGACCGTTACCGGCGGTACCGGTGGGTCCCCGTGTTCGGACGTTCGCTCAGATGCCCGCGAAAGCGGCCTCGATGATGTCCAGGCCCTCGTTCAGGAGGTCCTCGCCGATGACGATCGGCGGCAGGAAGCGGAGCACGTTGCCGTAGGTGCCACAGGTGAGGACGAGCAGGCCCTCGGCGTGGCAGGCCTTGGCGAGGGCGCCGGCCGCCTCCGGGAACGGGGTCTTGGACGCGGGGTCCTTGACCAGCTCGATGGCGATCATGGCGCCGCGGCCGCGGATGTCGCCGATGATGTCGTACTTCTCCTGCATGGCCGTCAGACGGGCCTTCATGACGTTCTCGATCTTCTTCGCCGCGGCGTTGAGGTCGAGCTCCTTCATGGTCTCGATGGAACCGAGCGCACCGGCGCACGCCACCGGGTTGCCGCCGTAGGTGCCGCCCAGGCCACCCGCGTGCGCGGCGTCCATGATCTCGGCGCGGCCGGTCACGGCGGCGAGCGGCAGACCGCCCGCGATGCCCTTCGCGGTGGTGATCAGGTCGGGGACGATGCCCTCGTCCTCGCACGCGAACCACTGGCCGGTACGGCAGAAGCCGGACTGGATCTCGTCGGCGACGAAGACGATGCCGTTCTCGTTGGCGAACTTCACGATCTCCGGCAGGAAGCCCTTGGCCGGCTCGATGAAGCCGCCCTCGCCGAGGACCGGCTCGATGATGATCGCGGCGACGTTGTCGGCGCCGATCTGCTTGGTGATCTGGTCGATCGCCTGGGCGGCGGCCTCGGGGCCGCAGTTCTCGGCGCCGGTGGGCCAGCGGTAGCCGTAGGCGACCGGGACGCGGTAGACCTCGGGGGCGAACGGGCCGAAGCCGTTCTTGTACGGCATGTTCTTCGAGGTCAGCGCCATCGTCAGGTTCGTACGGCCGTGGTAGCCGTGGTCGAAGACGACGACGGCCTGGCGCTTGGTGTACGCACGGGCGATCTTGACGGCGTTCTCGACGGCCTCGGCGCCGGAGTTGAACAGCGCCGACTTCTTCGCGTGGTCGCCCGGGGTCAGCTCGGCGAGCGCCTCGCAGACCTCCACGTAGCCCTCGTAGGGGGTGACCATGAAGCAGGTGTGGGTGAAGTCGGCGAGCTGCGCGGAGGCGCGGCGCACGACGGCCTCGGCGGAGGCGCCGACGGAGGTCACGGCGATGCCGGAACCGAAGTCGATCAGGCGGTTGCCGTCGACGTCCTCGATGATGCCGCCGCCCGCGCGGGCGGTGAAGACGGGGAGCACGGAGCCCACGCCGCCGGCCACCGTCTCGAGGCGGCGGGCCTGCAGCTCCTGCGACTTGGGGCCGGGGATCGCGGTGACGATGCGGCGCTCCTGCGGGACAGCGGTCATAGGGGGCTCCTGGGGGGTGTTTTCGGACGCACTTGTGTCTTTGTCCGCAGGCTAGGCCCGGGGGAGGGGCGAGGGCATGCTCCGTTCGGGAGTGGTCCCCGCGTGTCCTTGTCCGTGACGGACATAGGAAGGACACGATTCCGCTGCACCGGTAGCCCCCCGCGGCCGCCGCCGGGCAACTACATTGAGCGACGCAGCGCAGGCACGGGCAGGGGGCAGGGTTCATGGACACCGACGGCGCGTACCAGGAGCAGCGGGTGGGGGGCGGCCGCGTGCCGAGGCCCGCCGGTCCTCCGCCCATGCCCGCAGCCCCCCCGGCCGCGCCGCCGAAGCCCGGGTACGCCCCGGGCGCCGGTCCCGCGTTCGCCGAGTGGCTGCGGGTCCCGCGGCCGAAGGCAGAACCCGGCACCTGGCGGTTCGGTCACCGGCCGCCCGCGAGGGCCGAGGCGGAACCCGCCCAGGACCGGGCGCTGCTGAGCGGGGCCGTGATCTCGTTCCTCGCGTGCGTGCTGGTCTGGTCCCTGCTGACGAACGGGTACATCCCGAAGGTCGACGTGCCCGTGAAGGCGCTCACCCCGCAGAGCTGGTGGCGGCTCGGTGACGACCCGGTCGACGGCCGGGGCGTCGCCGCGCTCCAGGCGTACGCGCTGCTGATCACCGGTGTGCTCGTGGTGTGGTTCAGCCGCCTGGGCTCCTGGCGGCCGGCCTTCGAACGGCTCGTCGCCGCGCGCGGCCCGGTGGCGCGGGTGGCGGGCGCGACGGCCGGGGCGCTGTTCGTCCTGATGCTCATCTGGACGAAGACGCTGACGGTGCTCGGCCTGGTCGGCGACCACCTGCCGTACGAGGACATGAGCGCGGGCACGCAGACCCTGGTCGCCTACCTCGTCTACGTGGTGACCGGGCTGCCCGTCGTGGTCTTCTTCGTCCGGCTGGCCCGGCGGACGGACGGGGCGCGGCGCGGGCCGGCGGACCCCGTCGCCGCCCCCGTCGCCGAGGACCCGGTCGCCTGGAACGAGCTGCGCGCGGCCGGGCTCCCGGAGGCCGCCGAGCGGCTCGCCGGGGAGATCGGCGCCGGGCGGATGAACGACGTGGACTACGCGCGGATCCGGCGGGCGTGGGAGAGCGTACGGGCCGACCCGGGGCGTGCCCGGGCCTTCGCGCAGGCCGTGCGGGACAAGGGGGCGGCGGCGTGCGTGCACCCGTCCGGCGCGCGGGACCTGCCCGCGCGGGCCGCGCGGCACGACCTGCCCGCCCGGCAGGTGCTGCTGGGCACCGTGGAGGACGGCGAGCGCAACCCCTGGGCCCGCCGCGGGACGGGGCTCGCGCTCGACCCCGACGTGCTCGGCACCTCCCTGCTCGCCGTCGGCCCCTCCGGCTCCGGCAAGACCCGGCGGCTGGTCCGCCCCGTCGTGGAGACGCTCGCCCTCCAGGCACTGGCCGGCCAGGCCGCGGTCATCGTCGTGGCCTCCGCCGGAACCGCCCTGGGCCCCGACACCGCCTACGACGTCGTGGTGCGCGTCGGCGACCCCGACTCCGTCTACGACCTCGACCTCTACGGCGGCACCACCGACCCCGACGAGGCCGCCTCCCTGCTCGCCGAGGCCTTCGCCGGTGACGTCCCCGGGACGGAGGTCCGCCGGGCCGCGACCGCCCTCGCCCAGCTGCTGGGCCCCTTCCACGCCGCTTACGGCCGCTTCCCCGGAGTGCCCGAGCTGCGCGAGCTCCTCGACCAGGTGCCCGCCGCGCTCGACGCCCTGCGCACCGCCCTGGAGGACACTGGCCGGCACGTGATGCTCCGCGAGCTCGACGCCCGCGCCCGCCAGTACGGCACCCCCGGCGACCCCGGGCCGCTGCTCGCCGACCGGGTGGCGCTGCTGGACCGGCCCGCCTTCGCCGGCTTCTTCGACACCACCGGGCAGGGACGGCCGTTCTCCCTGCGCTCGCTGGAACACCCGCTGCGGGTGCGCGTCGACCTGCCCGAGCGGGCGCACGCCGAGGCCTCCCGGGTCCTGGCCCGGCTGCTGCTCGCCCAGTTCAACGCCTCCGCCGCGGCCCGTACCGACCGCTCGCTCTTCGCCTTCCTCGCCTTCGACGACGCCTCCCACACCCTGACCCCCGAGACCGTGCGCGGCATCCAGCGGCTGCGCTCGGCCAACGCCGGGGTGCTGCTGGCGCTGCGCACGCTGGACGACGTACCGGAGGCGCTCCGGACGCCGCTGCTCGGCGCGGTCGGCTGCCGGATGGCCTTCTCGGGGGTGACCACCTGGGACGGCAAGCGCTTCGCCGAGGCCTGGGGCACCGAGTGGGTCGAGACGCGGGACGTGACCCACCGGACGGTCTTCGCGGACCAGCCGCTGACCCGGGCGGTACACGCCTTCCGCAAGCTGATCACCGGCAAGGCCGTCACCACGGACGCGGTGACCGTGCGGCAGGTGGAGCGGGAGCGGTGGTCGGCGTCGGAGCTCGCGCACGCGGTGCCGCCGGGGCACGCGGTGCTGTCACTGACCTCCGTCCGAGGGGAACGGGCAGCTCCGCTTCTGGTCAGGCTGGCCGGAACGAGCTGAGCGGACCCGTACGAGGTGGCAGAATCGAGGGGAGTCGTTCATACGACACGGCGAAATGGGCGGGCCCCCGTGGCCTCGCCTCCTCGCCTCCGCCCACCCTCCCAAGGCCCCTGGAAACCGATGCCGCTCACCCTCGCCTCGCTCGTCCAGCACTCGGCCCTCAAACTCGGCGTCCGGGCGGGGGAGGGCCGCCTCGACACCCCCGTGCGCTGGGCCCACGTCAGCGAGCTCGCCGACCCCGTCCCGTACATGGAGGGCGGCGAGCTGCTGCTGATCACCGCCATGAAGCTGGACGCGGAGGACCCCGAGGAGATGCGCCGCTACGTACGGCGGCTCGCGGCGGCCGGCGTCGTCGGCATCGGCTTCGCGATCGGCGTCAACTACGAGGCGATCCCCGAGGCGCTGGTCGACGCGGCGCGGGCGGAGGACCTGCCGCTGCTGGAGGTACCGCGCCGGACCCCGTTCCTCGCCATCAGCAAGGCCGTCTCGGCGGCGCTGGCGGCCGACCAGTACCGGGCCGTGACGGCCGGCTTCGAGGCGCAGCGGGAGCTGACCCGGGCCGCGCTGTCCGCCGACGGGCCCGCCGAGCTGCTGGCGAAGCTGGCCGCCCACGTGCACGGCTGGGCCGCGCTCTACGACACCTCCGGCGCGGTCGTCGCCGCCGCGCCGGACTGGGCCGCGCGCCGGGCCGCCCGGCTGACCCCGGACGTGGAGCGGCTGCGGGAGCGGCCCGCGCCCGCGAGCGCCGTGGTGGGCGGGACGGAGGACCGCGTCGAGCTCCAGTCGCTCGGCACCGGGCGGCGGCCCCGGGGCGCGCTGGCCGTGGGCACGGGAGCGCCGCTGGGCACCGCCGAACGGTACGCCGTGCACTCCGCGGTGGCCCTGCTCACCCTCACCACCGAGCGGTCGCGCTCGCTGCACGACGCCGAGTCACGGCTCGGCGCGGCCGTGCTGCGGATGCTGATGACCGGCGAGGCGGAGCATGCCCGGGCCGTGGCGGGGGACCTGTACGGGGCCCTGCTGGACGCCCCGTTCCGCATCGTCGTCGCCGAGCCGGCGCTGGCGGGGACGGCGCAGCCGGAGGGGCTCGCGCAGCTGGCCGACGCGGTCGAGTCGGCGGCGGCCCGGACGGGGGAGGCGCTGCTGGTGGTCCCCGAGGACGGGCGGTTGGTGGTCCTGGCGGCGGAGGCCGGCTCAGCGGTGCAGGCCTGCGCGCAGTACGCGGAGGCGCTGGAGGGGCGGCGCGGGCGGGACGCGGCCGGGCCGGAACCGGACGAACTGGTGGTGGGCCTGTCCGCCCCGGCGGGGCCCCCGGGGGTGGCGGCCGCCTGCAAGCAGGCCGACCAGGCCCTCGCGGTGGCCCGGCGGCGCGGACGGCCCCTGGTGGAGCACGAGGACCTCGCGGCGGGCTCCGTGCTCCCGCTGCTGGCCGACGACGCGGTACGGGCCTTCGCGGACGGCACGCTGCGGGCGCTGCGCGAGCACGACGCGAAGGGGCGGGGCGACCTGGTGGCCTCGCTGTACGCGTGGCTGTCGCGCCACGGGCAGTGGGACGCCGCCGCGGTCGACCTCGGCGTGCACCGGCACACGCTGCGGTACCGGATGCGGAGGGTGGAGGAGATCCTGGGGCGCTCCCTGGACGACCCGGACGTCCGCATGGAGCTGTGGCTCGCCCTCAAGGCCAGCCCGCCCGCGGCGTAGCTCCGGGGTGCCGCCGCGCGGGGGCTCGCCCCCCGCCCGCCCTTTCCCCGTTCCCGGGGAGCTCCGCCCGGGCCCCGCGCCCCACTCGCCCCGCGGGGCCGGAGTGGACCGATGCGACAGTGACAAAGCGGAGCGGCCGGGGCTGCGCGTACTCCACCCCGGCTAAACGCCGAATCCCGGAGGGAGTCCTACGGTGGAGGGGACAAGGACCCGCACAACCCGAAGGGCCGGGATTCGCATGACTTCCACCCACGCCTTCTGGCTCGCCGGCCGCCAGGCCACCGGCGAGGACAGCTTCGACGTCCACTCCCCGTGGGACGGCCGGCTGGTCGGCACGGTCAGCGTGCCCACCGACGCCCAGGTCGAAGAGGCCGTGGCCGCGGCGCACGCCGTGACGGCGGAGTTCTCCGCGACCCCCGCGCACGTGCGCGCCGCCGCCCTGGACCACGTCTCGAAGCGCCTCGCCGAGCGCACCGAGGAGATCGCCCAGCTGATCTCGGCCGAGAACGGCAAGCCCATCAAGTGGGCCCGCGGTGAGGTCGGCCGTGCGGTGTCCGTGTTCCGCTTCGCCGCCGAAGAGGCCCGCCGCTTCAACGGCGGAGAGGCCCAGCGCCTGGACACCGACGCCGGTGGCGTCGGCCGTCTCGCCCTGACCCGCCGCTTCGTCAAGGGCCCGGTCCTCGGCATCGCCCCGTTCAACTTCCCGCTGAACCTGTGCGCCCACAAGGTGGCCCCCGCCATCGCCGTCGGCGCGCCGATCATCCTCAAGCCGGCCCCGGCGACCCCGCTCTCCGGTCTGATCCTGGGCGAGCTGCTCGCCGAGACCGACCTGCCGGCCGGCTCCTGGTCGGTCCTGCCGGTCGCGAACGACAAGATGCCGGCCCTGGTGAAGGACGAGCGCCTGCCCGTCATCTCCTTCACCGGCTCCGACACCGTCGGCTACGCCATCCAGCAGTCGGTGCCCCACAAGCACTGCACCCTGGAGCTCGGCGGCAACGCCGCGGCCGTGGTCCTGGCCGACTGGTCCTCCGAGGCCGACCTCGACTGGGCCGCGACCCGTATCGCGACCTTCTCGAACTACCAGGCCGGCCAGTCCTGCATCTCCGTGCAGCGCGTGATCGCCGACGCCTCCGTGTACGACCGCCTCGTGGAGAAGGTCGTCGCCAAGGTCCAGGCGCAGGTCACCGGTGACCCCTCCGACTCCGCGACCGACGTCGGCCCCCTGGTCTCCGAGGACGCCGCCAAGCGCGTCGAGTCCTGGGTCGAAGAGGCCGTCTCGGCCGGCGCCAAGCTGCTGACCGGCGGCAAGCGCGAGGGTGCCTCGTACGAGCCCACCGTCGTCGCCGACCTGCCGGACGGCGTGAAGCTCGCCGTCGAGGAGATCTTCGGGCCGGTCCTGACGCTGCAGAGGGTCGAGAACACCGACGAGGCCTTCGCCGCTGTCAACGACTCGAAGTTCGGTCTCCAGACCGGCGTCTTCACCCGCGACATCCAGACCGCGTTCCGCGCCCACCGGGAGCTGGAGGTCGGCGGCGTGATCGTCGGCGACGCGCCGTCCTACCGCGCCGACCAGATGCCCTACGGCGGCGTCAAGCAGTCGGGTGTCGGCCGCGAGGGCGTCCGCTACGCGATGGACGACTACACCTACGAGCGCGTCCTGGTCCTCACCGGCCTGGACATCTGAGCCGACTCGTACGGCCCAAAGCCGACGGCCGGAGCCTACTGTGCGGGGGCTCCGGCCGTCCCCCTCTACCCCGTTCTCACCTGTGAGAACGGGGTATCGGTTTGTTCTCCACGGCACAACGGGCGCGGACTTGCCCGGCCTGATGACTGCCGCCGGCGGACCGGGGTGGCCGAGACGCGCCCGCTCCCCGGAGGTCAAGCGGCAAGCACACCTCCGAAGACGGGAAGATTGCGCAGCACCGTCCACAGGACGACCACGATGAGCGCAAGGCGCGGCCCCCACCACCGGGGGATGCCTCTGCGGCCGGTCCGGCCGGTGACGGCACGCAGCCACACGACAGCGGCGTAGGGCAAGAACGCGACCAGCAGCAGGTTGTAGTCGGCCGCGGCTGCCACGTGGGCGTGAATGAGCTCGTGGAGTGCGCGCAGGCTGCCGCAGCCCGGACAGTCGAAGCCCGTAAGGGATCGGAACGGACAGCTCGGGAACCGTCCCGGTCGGGTGGGGTCCACGAGCCCCACGATGACGGCGACCGCTGTGAAGATCGCCGCGCCCAGCCAGGCATCACGGAGGGTCTTCGCCGTCGGAGCCCGGGGAGCCGGCCCGGTGGCCCGGACGTGTGGGGAGGTCACGGCGTCGGCGCGGTGGTTGTGCTCGGCCCACTGGCGAAGCCGATGGCAAGAAAGACCACCCACGCCAGGAAGCCGACCGCGACACTCACGATGACGAAGAGCCTCGCCTTCCGCGAAGCTTCGGCGGCTCCCGCGAAGTCACCCACGGTCCATTTGCTTTGGACCTGTGAGGCGAAGACGATGGCGGCGATCCCCGTCGGCAGGAAGCAGAAGAGCGTGACGAGGATGGCAGGGGTCAAGTAGGAGCTCGGCGCTCCTGCGCGGCCTTTGTGCACTCCCGCTCCCCACTGCTGCTGGCGGCCTTCCGCGTCAGGAGGAGGTGACGAAGGAGGCGAAGACTGGGACGGCGGGGGCTGCTGCGGTGCGATGAACGGCTCCTGCCAAGGGGTCTCCGGACCCCAGTTGTCGTCGTGGGGAGGAGGCTGGTGTTGGTCTGCCATGGCTGCGCACCTCTCTGCGTCCGGACCCCTCAGGCAGGGGTCCACATCGAGCGTCGTGGGTCCCAGATCCAGCTGTCGCCGTAGGCGTCCAGACGGACCGCCTCCTCGTAGGCCCGCTCGGGCAGACCTGCGCCGAAGGTGACCCGCCCACCGGTTGCCGACTCGAACACGACGCCCTCGGGTGCCTGTTCTCTTTCCGAGTGGCCTGCCAGCAGTCGGTCCACGAAGGTCTTCAATCCCGTGTGGGCCTCTTTGGCGAGGAGCTGGAACAGAGTGCTGAGGAACGGCTGCATGACAGCGGTCGTTACCAGGACCGTAACGACGTCGCCCGCCCCCCTCCGGGTGGGCCGCAGCATGCACGTCGTCGGAACACCGGCCTCGCGCAGTGCATCTTGCCCTTCCAGGGCCGGTTCGGCGGGGAGCGACGAGGGCCAGAAGATCTCGACCTCGGGACTTTCCATGACTTTCTCCCTCTATCCCCGATGAGGCAGCGTCCAGCGCTCGACGGCACCCGCCCCGGTGCCCGTCACCAGACCTTTTCCACCGTCGAGGAAGGCCAGCCCCGCGAGCCGGTGCGGCAGCTGCGCCGCAACGGTCAACTCCCCCGTCTTCAGGTCCCACAAGGTGACCATTCCCTCGTCGTCGGAGATGGCCAGCGCCGAGGAGTCGGGGGAGAAGGCCAGATGGGAGGGTTGGCGCCCGTACTCCGTGCGCCGCAAGAGACGGCCGTCCCAGGACCAGAGGCGTACCCGGCCGTCCGTGCAGCCGGTGGCGAGGAGGTGTTCGGTGAGCGCGAGGCAGAGTATGGGGTGGGGTTGCGGCCAGGTCATCACCGGCTGCCCGGCCACGTCCAATTGGCGTACCACGCCGTCACCGGTCGCCACGACCACATGCCGGTCTCCCGGCGCGAAACGAAGGGCGCCGAGCCTGCCGCGGCCACCCCGGCGCTGCCAGCCTTTGGGCTCCTTCCCCGGCCAGGCCGCCAAATCCCGTACGCGGGCACCCCACGAGTTGTAGATGTAGATGTGGTCCCGGACGGTCGCGGCGAGCCAGTGGCCGTCCGCGCTGAATGCCACGGCGGAGCCCACTCCTCCCACGTTCATCACGCGCACCGGGTTCGAGGTCTGGAGGTCCCACACGATTACGGTTCCGTCGTTGTGCCGACTGGCCACATGCCGTCGCCAAGGGCCCCAGACCACACGGATCGGGCTCTCGCGCTGCACGGGCAGGCACTGCGCCACGAGGCCGCCATGGACTCCGTCCACGACGCGGACCACGCCATCGCGGCAAGCGGCGGCAAGGAGGTCGGACGGTCCGAGCGCCAGGTCGTTGCACGGACCGATCTCCGCGAGCAGAGCGCGGTGGGAGAGGCTGGGTCCTCGCGTGGGGGCCGTCGGCGCGGCCGGGGGCGGGGGCACGTTCACCGTGGTCCGCAGATGCGGCCCTTGTGAGTTCGGCGGTGCGTGCGGCAGCGAGAAGATCCGGGTTTCGTCGGATGCGAGGAACAACACGGGAGTGGCCCACTCAAGGCTGTCCAAGTCCATCTTCACGTCTTCACGCGCGAGGGTCACCGCGCGGTCCACGGGAAGTCCTGCTGCGATCCGCTCGTAGAACGAGGAGGCGAAGACGAGGGCGGCCCTGTCGGTGATCTCGTACTGCATGGCGACGACGGCCGGCACGCCGGCACGGACGAGATTGGCGGCGGTACCCGCGAAGACGTCGTCGGACCCGCTGACTGCGGATTCACAGGAATTCAGCACGATGAGACGGAGGTTCGGGCTGTCGGTGATCAGCCTCTCAAAGTCACTGGCATATATCTTTTTGGCAGCCCCGTCGGCACCGGACAACTGAATGAAACCGGCATTCCTTTCCTCGTCGAATCCGCCGTGGCTGACGCAGTGCAGGACGTGCCAGGAGCCAAACCGCAGCTCTCTCGCCAGATCCTGCCATTGATCCCCGGGCAGCCAGTGGACGTCCACGTTGTCGGAGCTGTACCGTTCGAGCGCCTGCGATATCTGCCCCTCCTCCCGTTTTCCGTCCAGCAGGGGAAGGTCGCGCGGATTCGCCGTAATGCCCAGTACGCGCAAGGGGAGCGTAAGGGGAAGTGGCGGTGCCGGGTTCATCAGCCGCAAGTACCGGACGATGGGGACACGAAGCGCCAGGTAGTCATCGCGAGACGGATCGACGAGGTACTCCCACGGAATGGACGCAACATGCGGGCCGTTCGTCCGCAGCAGGATCCGCACCGGGACGCCATGCCTGCGCGCCTCGCGGCGGCACAGGTCGAACTGAGTGGAAATGTCGTTCTGGAAGACGGTCTGCGTGAGGCGTTCCCCGAATTCGCGGACCGGTCTTTCGGTAGCGGGAGCGCCGCGAACGGGCAGGGAACTGTACGATTTGGTAAGTGACAGCTCCACCCTGGAAAGGGCGGATTGCAGGTCGGTCTCGGAATATGGTGCCGGCACGCGGATCAGTGCTTCGCCGCACTCGGAAGCGCACGACACGATCCAGCTGGTGTCGGCTTCAATGATTTCGAGCTGGAACGGTAGACCCTTCATTCAATCCACCTCCGCCCCTAGATATAGTTCACACCCGATATTTCGCGGCGTCTACCCGGGCGCGGGGCCCTGCGCATTCGTGGGCCGGGGATACGTGGCCGGATAGGGCGGAGCCGTTCGCCACGAGATCTGCCGCCGTGGCGGGCCTCCGCAGCCGTTCCCGACGGTGTTCCCGTACTCCAGGCCGTGTTCGCACGGGACGCAGGCGGCCGGCGGGAGGGAAGGTGCGGGCGAGCTGAGGATCCGGCCGGTGCGCGGATCATCCGTGCAGGCCCGGGGTCGCCACCGGTCGGAAGCGGTCTGAAGAGCGCACGTGCGGGGCTCCGGCCGTCCCCCTTTTCCCACGCCCGTTCCCCCACCCTGCCCCGCCCCGCTTTTCCTGGTGCCCCCGAGGGGGTACGACTGACAGGTAGCACCGACCGGTATTCCGGAAAGTCATCCGACTCGGCGGCGAGGTGAGTCCCCGCATGTCCGCAACACAGCCCAAGGTGACCGAGCGCGAGGCCAGGCAGGTCGCGGAAGCGGCCCGGCAGCAGGACTGGCGCAAGCCCAGCTTCGCCAAGGAACTGTTCCTGGGACGGTTCCGGCTCGACCTGATCCACCCCCACCCGCTTCCCGCCGACGAGGACGTCCGGCGCGGCGAGGCCTTCCTCGCCCGGTTGCGGGACTTCTGCGAGCGCGAGATCGACGGCCCGCGCATCGAGCGCGAGGCGAAGATCCCCGACGAGACCGTGCGCGGCCTCAAGGAGCTCGGCGCCCTCGGGATGAAGATCGACCCCAAGTACGGGGGGCTCGGCCTCACCCAGGTGTACTACAACAAGGCGCTCGCGCTCGTCGGCTCCGTCAGCCCCGCCATCGGGGCGCTCCTGTCCGCCCACCAGTCGATCGGCGTGCCCCAGCCGCTCAAGATGTTCGGCACCCAGGAGCAGAAGGACGCCTACCTGCCCCGCTGTGCCACCAGCGCCATCAGCGCCTTCCTCCTCACCGAGCCCGACGTGGGCTCCGACCCGGCCCGCCTGGCCACCACGGCGGTCCCGGTCACGGAGGACGGGGAGGAGGCGTACGTACTCGACGGGGTGAAGCTCTGGACCACCAACGGGGTCGTGGCCGACCTGCTCGTGGTTATGGCCCGGGTCCCCAAGAGCGAGAACCACCGCGGCGGGATCACCGCCTTCGTCGTGGAGGCCGACTCGCCCGGCATCACCGTCGAGAACCGCAACGCCTTCATGGGCCTGCGCGGTCTGGAGAACGGCGTCACGCGCTTCCACCGCGTACGGGTCCCGGCCGCGCAGCGGATCGGCGCCGAGGGCGCCGGCCTGAAGATCGCGCTCACCACGCTGAACACCGGACGCCTCTCGCTGCCCGCGATGTGCGTCGGCGCCGGGAAGTGGTGCCTCAAGATCGCCCGTGAGTGGTCGGGGGTCCGCGAGCAGTGGGGCCGGCCGGTCGCACGGCACGAGGCGGTGGGCGCGAAGATCTCCTTCATCGCGGCGACCACCTTCGCCCTGGAGGCCGTGGTCGACCTCGCCTCCCAGATGGCCGACGAGGACCGCAACGACATCCGCATCGAAGCCGCCCTCGCCAAGCTCTACGGCTCCGAGATGGCCTGCCTGATGGCCGACGAGCTGGTCCAGATCCGCGGCGGACGCGGCTTCGAGACCGCCGAGTCGCTCGCCGCGCGTGGTGAACGGGCCGTTCCCGCCGAGCAGCTGCTGCGGGACCTGCGCATCAACCGCATCTTCGAGGGCTCGACCGAGATCATGCACCTGCTGATCGCCCGGGAAGCCGTCGACGCCCACCTGTCGGTCGCCGGTGACCTGATCGACCCGGAGAAGGACCTCGGCGACAAGGCCAGGGCAGGAGCCCGCGCCGCCGGGTTCTACGCCCGCTGGCTGCCCCAGCTCGCCACCGGCGCGGGGCAGGTGCCCGGCACCTACCGGGAGTTCCACCCGGCCGGCCACCCCGACCTCGCCACCCACCTGCGGTACGTCGAACGCAGCGCCCGCAAACTCGCCCGGATGACGTTCATGGCGATGGCCCGCTGGCAGGGCCGCATGGAGACCAAGCAGGGCTTCCTCGGCCGTATCGTCGACATCGGGGCGGAACTCTTCGCGATGAGCGCGGCCTGCGTCCGCGCCGAGCACCTGCGGGCCACCGGCGAACACGGCCGCGAGGCCTACCAGCTCGCCGACGCGTTCTGCCGCCAGTCCCGGATCCGCGTCGAGGAACTCTTCGGCCGGCTCTGGTCCAACACCGACGACCTGGACCGCAAGGTCGTCGCGGGAGTCCTCTCCGGCACCTACACCTGGCTGGAGGAGGGCGTCCTCGACCCCTCGGGCGACGGCCCGTGGATCGCGGACGCCACCCCCGGCCCCTCACAGAAGGAAAACGTGCACCGTCCACTGCGCTGACCTGCCATGATCGGCGTGCAGTCAGACTGGTGTACGGGAGCCACGGGTCCCGGACCCGGGAACCGGCACGAGTACGAGGCGGCACAGCGATGGCGACGGCCGAGGAAGACCGCTACAGCCGACGGCTGGCCTGGTGCGTGGCACTGCTGCTGCGCCACGCACCGGACCCGGTCGCGGCCGGGATCCTCGGCCGGCTCGACCCGGCCGCCCGCCGCTACCTGTGCCGGGACGAGCACCTCCCCGCCGGTGCCGTCACCCTGCTGCTACGCGACGGCACCGACGAGGACCGCCGCCACGTCGCCCGCAACCCGCACGTGCTCGGCCGCCCCCTGCCCGGCCTGCCCGGGCCCGCCCGCTACCGGCGCCGTCCCGGGCCCTCGCCGCGCCTCCTCGCCACCCTCGGCGCCGAACTGGGCCACACCCCCACGGCGCCCGGGGAGCCCGGACCGCCACTGAGCAGCGCGGAACTGATCGCCCTGCTGCGCCGCCACGGCAGCCGCCGCCCACGGATACCGCTCGACGTGCTGACCCTGCCGTACGAGCTCGACCCGGACACCCTGCTGCGCGAGCACTCCCGCGCCCCGCTCCCGCCCGGCTCGGTCGAGGCGCTGCTCCTGGTGGCCGGGCTGGACCGGGCGGCCGTCCTCGCCCTGCTCGACACCCGCGCGCAGGACACGTACGGGCCCCACTGGCACCGCCCCGCCGTCCGGGCCGTCCGCACCGGAACCCTGACCTTCGACGAACTCGCGGCGGCCGTCGCACCCGCCCACCGGACCCTGCTGCTCGGACAGGCCCACGCGATCGGGCGCTTCGCCTGGAACCTCGCCGAGTGGGCCGGGATGCGGGCCGCCCTGGTCCGCGTCCTGCACCCGGTGCTCGGCGACGACCCCGGCCTGTGGACGCAACTGCGCCGCAGCGCCCCCGGTTTCGCCGGCACCCTCCCCGAGCTGGCGGCGGCCGTGGCCCGCGGCGGCGCGCCGACGCACCCCGGGCCCGCGCCGGAGGGCCTCGCCGAAGCCGTCGACGCCCTCGCGCCGGGCGCCGTACGGGAACCCGAGCCCAGCGTGGACCGGGAGCTGGCCCTCGCCAGCCTGGCGGTGCCCAACGCGATGGGCGACCTCCACGAGGACATCCGCTGGGTCCGCGCCTGTCTGGACTCGGGCCTGCTCACGGGCGCCGACGTACTGCGGCACAAGGCCCCCGCCGCCTGGGCCCTGGACGAGGACCACTGGCTCGGCGACGACGACTACCCCGACCGGCACGATCGGCCGGCGGCCGTGCTCGCCTCCCGCGCCGAGGCCGGCCGGCTGCTCACGGCGGCCCTCGGCGCCGACGCCGGAGCGTGGTGGCGGGCCGCCCTGACGCTCCCCGACTTCGTCGGGACCCTCCCGGAGTTGCTGGCCGGTGTCGTTCAGGGGGACTCCGTGTCCAACCGCTCCTGAGTTGCGGCAACAATGGGGGGCATGACCGACAGCCCAGCCCCCCTGGCCGACCCGCACCTCCTCTTCGACCCCGCGGTCGGCCGCCGGGACATCGTCATCCTCGGCTCCACCGGCTCCATCGGCACCCAGGCCATCGACCTCGCCCTGCGCAACCCGGACCGCTTCCGGGTCACGGCGCTCTCCGCCGCCGGCGGCCGCGTCGCACTGCTGGCCGAGCAGGCCCGGAGGCTGCGGGTCCAGGCGGTCGCGGTGGCCGACGAGGACGCCGTCCCCGCGCTGAAAGAGGCGCTGGGCGCCCAGTACGGCGGGTCCGAGCCGCTGCCCGAGCTCCTGGCCGGGCCGGACGCGGCAGCCGCGCTCGCCGCTTCCCCGTGCCACACCGTCCTCAACGGCATCACCGGTTCCATCGGCCTGGCGCCCACCCTCGCCGCGCTGCGTGCGGGCCGGACCCTGGCCCTGGCCAACAAGGAGTCGCTGATCGTCGGCGGCCCGCTGGTCAAGGCCCTCGCGAGGCCGGGCCAGATCATCCCGGTGGACTCCGAGCACGCCGCGCTCTTCCAGGCGCTGGCCGCCGGGACCCGGGCCGATGTCCGCAAGCTCGTGGTCACGGCCTCGGGCGGCCCCTTCCGCGGCCGTACCCGCGCCGATCTGGCGAAGGTCACCGTCGAGGACGCCCTCGCCCACCCGACCTGGGCGATGGGCCCGGTGATCACCGTCAACTCGGCGACGCTGGTCAACAAGGGGCTGGAGGTCATCGAGGCGCACCTGCTCTACGACATCCCCTTCGACCGCATCGAGGTCGTGGTCCACCCCCAGTCGTACGTCCACTCGATGGTCGAGTTCACCGACGGTTCGACCCTGGCCCAGGCCACCCCGCCCGACATGCGCGGCCCGATCGCGATCGGCCTCGGCTGGCCCGAGCGGATCCCCGACGCGGCCCCCGCCTTCGACTGGACCAAGGCGATGGGCTGGGAGTTCTTCCCGCTGGACACCGAGGCCTTCCCGGCGGTCGGCCTGGCCCGCCACGTCGGTACCCTCGGCTCCACCGCGCCCGCCGTGTTCAATGCGGCGAACGAGGAGTGCGTGGCGGCCTTCCTGGCCGGTCGGCTGCCGTTCACAGCAATCATGGATACGGTCTCTGCCGTGGTCGATGAGCACGGAACGCCGGACGCGGGAACTTCCCTCACCGTCCGGGACGTCCTTGAAGCGGAGACCTGGGCCAGGGCCCGGGCACGGGAGATGGCGGCACGGGCCGCCGTGGAGGCACGCGCATGACGATCTTGCTGACCTTGATCGGTGTGGTCGTCTTCGTGTTCGGCCTGCTGTTCTCCATCGCCTGGCACGAGCTCGGCCACCTCTCGACGGCCAAGCTCTTCGGCATCCGCGTGCCCCAGTACATGGTCGGCTTCGGCCGCACCGTCTGGTCCCGCAAGAAGGGCGAGACGGAGTACGGCATCAAGGCCATCCCGATGGGCGGCTACATCCGCATGATCGGGATGTTCCCGCCCGGCGAGGACGGCAAGGTCACCGCCCGTTCGACCTCCCCGTTCCGCTCGATGATCGAGGACGCGCGCTCGGCCGCGTACGAGGAACTCCAGCCCGGGGACGAGAGCCGGCTGTTCTACACGCGCAAGCCCTGGAAGCGCGTGATCGTCATGTTCGCCGGGCCGTTCATGAACCTCGTCCTGGCGCTGGCGATCTTCTTCGGGCTGTGGATGACCTTCGGCGTCAACCAGACCACCACCCAGGTGGCGTCCGTCTCGCCCTGTGTCATCCAGCAGAGCGAGAAGCGCGAGGTCTGCAAGGACGGGGACCCGGTCGCCCCCGCCAAGAAGGCGGGCCTCCAGACGGGCGACAAGATCGTGGCCTTCGACGGCAAGCGGGTGACCGACTGGTCCGTGCTCCAGAAGAAGATCCGCGACACCGTCGGCCCGGCCACCGTCACCGTCGTGCGGGACGGGCACGAGCTGACCCTGCGGGCGACGCTCATCGAGAACAAGGTCGCCAAGACCGACGGTCACGGCGGGTACGTCAAGGGCCAGTACGTGACGGCCGGCTGGCTCGGCTTCGGCCCCAAGGAAGTGATCGCGCCGCTCACCTTCGGCGAGTCCGTGGACCACATGGGCGACGTCGCGCAGAGCAGCGTGCAGGGCCTCCTGCGGCTGCCCGAGAAGATCCCCGCCCTGTGGGACGCGGCCTTCAACGGCGCCGAACGGCAGCCCGACTCCCCGATGGGCATCGTCGGCGCCGCCCGCATCAGCGGTGAGATCGCCACCCTCGACATCCCCGGCGAGCAGCGCCTCGCCACGATGCTGAGCGTCCTCGGGATGTTCAACCTCTCGCTGTTCCTGTTCAACATGCTGCCGCTGCTGCCGCTGGACGGCGGCCACATCGCCGGCGCCCTGTGGGAGTCCGTGCGGCGGGGCGTCGCCCGCGTCTTCCGGCGCGCCGACCCCGGCCCGTTCGACGTGGCGAAGCTGATGCCCGCCGCGTACGTCGTCGCCGGACTGTTCGTCTGCTTCACGCTGCTGGTGCTCGTGGCCGACGTGGTCAACCCGATCAAGATCAGCTAGCGCGCGCCCGCCGCGCGGGCACACCTGCGGAGCCGGGCACACACCGTGCCCGGCTCCCCGCGTTCGGGTGGCGCGGACCCCTGCGATGCGTGGGTCACCCGCGCCTTGGCGTAATCTCGAAGCCTGGAGCCCGCCGATCTCGGGACCTTGAACCACACCTTGGGGTTGCACAGCAGATGACTGCCATCTCTCTCGGAATGCCGTCCGTGCCGACGAAGCTTGCCGACCGCCGGGTCAGCCGCAAGATCCAGGTCGGCTCCGTGGCCGTCGGCGGCGACGCACCCATCTCGGTGCAGTCCATGACCACGACCCGCACCTCCGACATCGGCGCCACGCTCCAGCAGATCGCCGAGCTGACCGCCTCCGGCTGCAACATCGTCCGCGTGGCCTGCCCCACGCAGGACGACGCCGACGCACTCGCGACGATCGCCAAGAAGTCCCAGATCCCGGTGATCGCCGACATCCACTTCCAGCCGAAGTACGTGTTCGCGGCCATCGACGCCGGCTGCGCGGCCGTCCGCGTCAACCCCGGCAACATCAAGCAGTTCGACGACAAGGTCAAGGAGATCGCGCGGGCCGCCAACGAGACCCGCACCCCGATCCGGATCGGCGTCAACGCGGGCTCGCTCGACGCCCGGCTGCTCAAGAAGTACGGCAAGGCCACCCCCGAGGCGCTGGTCGAGTCCGCGCTGTGGGAGGCCTCCCTCTTCGAGGAGCACGGTTTCAGCGACATCAAGATCTCGGTCAAGCACAACGACCCGGTCGTCATGGTCAACGCCTACCGCCAGCTCGCCGCCGCGTGCGACTACCCGCTGCACCTGGGCGTCACCGAGGCCGGCCCCGCCTTCCAGGGCACCATCAAGTCCGCCGTCGCCTTCGGCGCGCTGCTCTCCGAGGGCATCGGCGACACCATCCGCGTCTCGCTCTCCGCGCCGCCGGTCGAGGAGGTCAAGGTCGGCATCCAGATCCTGGAGTCGCTGAACCTCAAGCCCCGCCGCCTGGAGATCGTCTCCTGCCCCTCCTGCGGCCGCGCCCAGGTCGACGTGTACAAGCTGGCCGAGGAGGTCACCGCGGGCCTGGAGGGCATGGAGGTCCCGCTGCGCGTCGCGGTCATGGGCTGCGTCGTGAACGGCCCCGGCGAGGCCCGTGAGGCCGACCTCGGTGTCGCCTCCGGCAACGGCAAGGGCCAGATCTTCGTCAAGGGCGAGGTCATCAAGACCGTCCCCGAGTCGAAGATCGTGGAGACGCTCATCGAAGAGGCCATGAAGATCGCCGAGCAGATGGAGAAGGACGGCATCCCCTCCGGCGAGCCCACCGTCGCCATCGGCGTCTGAGGCACCCCGGGGCACCTCGCGGTTTCCCGCCGTCCCCCGCCCGCGTCCCCGTCCCCGCCCCCGCTGCAGGGGGGGCGGGGACGGGGTTTTTCGTGACCTGTGGGACCGGGCATCCCCGAGCGGCGCCGGGTACAGTGCGGAGATCAGCAGACTTGCACGGTGAGGCCCCCAGTGTTGACGCAGACCACCACCCGGGTCCTTGAACCCGGTGATCTCGACCTGGCGCTCGAAGTCCTCGGACGCGAGCCGGTCGAGAACGCCTTCGTCACCTCCCGGGTCCAGGTCGCAGGCCTCGACCCCTGGCGCCTGGGCGGCGAGATGTGGGGCTGGTACCGCGACGGCGAGCTGCGTTCCCTCTGCTACGCGGGCGCCAACCTCGTCCCCGTCTGCGCCGGCCCCGACGCCGTTCGCGCCTTCGCCGACCGGGCCCGCCGCACCGGCCGCCGCTGTTCCTCCATCGTCGGCCCCGCCGAAGCCACCCGGCTGCTGTGGCGCCTCCTGGAGCCCAGCTGGGGACCCGCCCGCGACGTCCGTTCCCACCAGCCCCTGATGATCACCGAACAGTCGTCCGCCGAGGTGCGGCCCGACCCCCTGGTCCGCCGCGTCCGCAAGGACGAGATGGACCTGATCATGCCCGCCTGCGTGGCCATGTTCACCGAAGAGGTCGGCATCTCCCCGCTCGCCGGGGACGGCGGACTGCTCTACCAGGCCCGCGTCGCGGAACTCGTCGGCACCGGCCGCTCCTTCGCCCGCGTCGACGACGGCAGGGTCGTCTTCAAGGCCGAGATCGGCGCGGCCACCCCGCGCGCCTGCCAGATCCAGGGCGTGTGGGTCGACCCCGAGTTCCGCGGACGCGGGCACTCCGAGGCGGGGATGGCCGCCGTCGTGGAGTACGCGCTGCGCGACGTGGCCCCGGTGGTCAGCCTCTACGTCAACGACTACAACACCGCCGCGCGGGCGGCCTACCGGCGCGTGGGCTTCCGTGAGGTCGGCGCCTTCATGAGCGTGCTCTTCTGACCCGTCAGCCTGCTCTTGCGACCCGTCGGGGAGTGCTCCTGCGCGCCGCCCGGGGGCCACAAGACCCGGCGCCGGCCCCGTACCCCTCGCCGCTACCGCCGAGTAAGGTCACCGCATGATGCCTACCCCCGAAGGCGACGGCCCCCACCGGCCCGCCGGACTCCGCATCGGCCCCCTCGACCTCGCCGGCCGCGTGGACGAGGCCCTGCGCGTGCAGGCCGTCGCCTTCGGGCTCAGCGACGAGGAAGTCGGCATCCGGCGCTACATCGTCCAGCGCCACATGACCTGCCCGGGAGCCCGCGCGCTCGGCGCGTACACCGACGACGGCGCGCTCGCCGGCTTCGTCTACGGCATGCCGAACGACCGCGACCACTGGTGGTCCACCGTCGTCGAGCCCTACCTGCGCGCCGGTGACAACGAGGGCTGGCTCGACGGCTCCTTCGTCATCACCGAACTGCACGTGCACCCCGGCTTCCAGGGCCACGGCGTCGGCCGGGAGCTGATCACCAGGATCACGGACGCCGCCGCCGAACCCCGCTCCATCCTGTCCGCCATCGACACCGACAGCCCGGCCCGCGCCCTGTACCGCGCGCTGGGCTACACCGACCTGGCCCGCCGCGTGTACTTCCCGAGCGCGAGCCTCCCGTACGCCGTGATGGGCGCCCCGCTGCCGCTGCGCAGGCCCGGAATGCGGTGACCGACCCGGGGGGTGCCTCGGTAGGCTCGCTCCATGTCAACGCAACACGTGCAGCGCATGTCCCGCCTCCTGGCCAAGACCCTCCGCGAAGACCCGGCCGACGCGGAGACCCTCAGCCACCGCCTCCTCGTCCGCGCGGGCTACGTCCGGCGCAGCTCCGCCGGCGTGTGGACCTGGCTGCCGCTCGGCAAGCGGGTCCTGGAGAACGTCTCCCGCATCGTCCGCGAGGAGATGGACGCCATCGGGGCGCAGGAGGTGCTGCTGCCGGCGCTGCTGCCGAGGGAGCCCTACGAGGTGAGCGGCCGCTGGTCGGAGTACGGGGACCTGCTCTTCCGGCTCAAGGACCGCAAGGGCGCGGACTACCTGCTCGGGCCCACCCACGAGGAGATCTTCACCCTGCTCGTGAAGGACCAGTGCACGTCCTACAAGGACCTGCCGGTCATGCTCTACCAGATCCAGACCAAGTACCGCGACGAGGCCCGGCCGCGCTCCGGCGTGCTGCGGGGCCGCGAGTTCCAGATGAAGGACTCGTACTCCTTCGACGTCAGCGACGAGGGGCTCGCGCAGTCGTACGCCCTCCACCGCGCCGCCTACCAGCGGATCTTCGAGCGGCTCGGCCTGGACCACCGCATCGTCTCGGCGGTCTCCGGCGCGATGGGCGGCTCGGCGTCCGAGGAGTTCCTCGCGCCTGCGGCCGCGGGGGAGGACACCTTCGCGGACTGCCCCTCCTGCGACTACGCGGCCAACACCGAGGCGGTGACCTTCGCCCTGACCCCGGTGGAGGCGCAGCACGGCCCGCTGGAGGAGATCCCCACCCCCGACACCCCGACCATCGAGACGCTGGCGGCGCACCTGGGCGTGCCCGCCTCGGCCACGCTCAAGAACCTCCTCGTCAAGGTGGACGGCGAGATCGTCGCCGTCGGCGTGCCCGGCGACCGGGAAGTGGACCTGGGCAAGCTCGGCGAGCACCTCGCCCCGGCCGTCGTGGAGTTGGTGACGGCGGAGGACTTCACCGACCGCCCCGACCTGGTACGCGGCTACGTGGGCCCGCAGGGCCTGGAGAAGGTGCGCTACCTGGCCGACCCCCGTGTCGCGCCCGGGACTTCCTGGGTGACGGGCGCCAACAAGCCGGACACGCACGCCCGTAACGTGGTCTGCGGGCGGGACTTCGAAGTCGACCGGTACCTGGACGTCGTGGTGGTCGAGCCGGGTGACCCCTGCCCGGCCTGCGGGAGCGGACTCACCCTGGACCGGGCGATCGAGATCGGGCACATCTTCCAGCTGGGCCGCAAGTACGCAGACGCCTTCGGGCTCGACGTGCTCGGCCGCGAGGGCAAGCCGGTGCGGGTGACCATGGGCTCCTACGGGATCGGCGTCTCCCGCGTGGTCGCCGCGCTGGCCGAGCAGACCGCCGACGAGCGGGGGCTGTGCTGGCCGTCTTCGGTCGCCCCCGCCGACGTCCACGTGGTGGCGGCGGGCAAGGCCGTTCCGCTGGCACTGGCCGAATCGGCGGCCACGGCCCTGGCGGAGGCCGGCCGCCGCGTGCTGCTGGACGACCGGCCCGGCCTGTCGCCCGGCGTCAAGCTCACGGACGCGGAGCTGATCGGCGTGCCGTGGATCCTGGTCGCGGGACGCCGCTCCGCCGACGGCGTGGTCGAGCTCCAGGACCGCGCCACCGGCACCCGCGAGGAACTCCCCCTCGCCGAAGCCCTGGCACGCCTGGCCTGAGCCGGTCCGGGCGGCCCGGGGGAACGGGCCGCACCGGCGGACCCGGTGCGGCGCAGGGCCCGGCCCCGCGCAGGACGTTCCGGGCGGCCCCTGCGGACGGCGTGCTCCTGCCCCGGCAGCGGCGGCACCTGCGGGTGGCCGCGGGCAGCCGCGGACGGGAGACGACCCTCCGCACCCCCCGTCAGGCGTCGGGTTCGTCCGGCGCCGACGGCGGGGGCACGGGGTCGCCGGGAGGCAGGACGGGGTCCGGGTCCGGCGAGCCGTTCACGCGGTCGGAGCCGGGCCCGGGTGCCGGGGGTTCCTGCGGGTCCGGGCGCTCCGGCGAGCCGTTCACACGGTCGGCGGCGGACCCGGCCGCCAGGGCCTGCGGCGGGTCCGCGTCCTTCACGGGCCGCGCCGGGCGGGGTGCCGGCGGGGGTGCGGCGGCGTCCGGCGGCGCCGGGGCGGCGCGTTCGAGGAAGCGGAGCAGCTCCACCGGGAAGGGCAGCACCAGCGTCGAGTTCTTCTCCGCGGCCACCGCCACCACCGTCTGGAGCAGCCGCAGCTGGAGCGCCGCGGGCTGCTCCGACATCACCTCGGCGGCCTCGGCCAGCTTCTTCGACGCCTGCAGTTCGGCGTCCGCGTTGATGACCCGCGCCCGGCGCTCCCGGTCCGCCTCCGCCTGCCGCGCCATCGACCGCTTCATGGTCTCCGGCAGGGAGACGTCCTTGATCTCCACCCGGTCGATCTGCACGCCCCACCCGACCGCCGGACTGTCGATCATCAGCTCCAGGCCCTGGTTGAGCTGCTCCCGGTTCGACAGCAGATCGTCCAGGTCCGACTTGCCGATGATCGACCGCAGCGAGGTCTGCGCCATCTGCGAGACCGCGAAACGGTAGTCCTCGACCTCGATGATCGCGCTGGCCGCGTCGACGACCTTGAAGTACACGACCGCGTCCACCCGCACCGTGACGTTGTCCCGCGTGATGCCCTCCTGCGCGGGCACCGGCATCGTCACGATCTGCATGTTCACCTTGCGCAGCCGGTCGACGCCCGGGACGATCATGGTGAAGCCCGGGCCGCGGACGCCCTCACGCAGCCGGCCGAAGCGGAAGACCACGCCCCGCTCGTACTGCCTGACCACCCGCGCGGCGGCGGCCGAGACCGCGGCGGCGCCCAGGCCGGCCGCGATGATCGCTGTCAGCAGTTCCTGGACCATGACGGCCTCCCTGCGGACACATCCTGATATCTACGGTATGCCCTACAGCCAGGCCGCGAATTCCAGCAACAGCTCGGCGTCGCGCCGTCGTCCGGCCGCCAGCGCCCGGTTCCCGGACTCCACCGCGCGGAAGACCGTCCAGCCGCGCAGCCGGTCCCGGTCCACGTCCAGCGCATCCGCCAGCTTGTTCACCCGGCGCCGGGCACCCGAGGCTCCCGCTGAGGAGGCGACCTGGTCCTCCAGCCGGTCCCGTACCAGCCGGGCCAGGTCGTACGCCCGCTCCCCGACCAGCGGATCCGGGCCCACCGTCAGCCACGGCGCCCGCTCGCCCGCCAGTACCTTGCCCTGCCGGAAGTTGCCGTGCAGCAGCAGCTCCTCGGCGGGGGCGGCCGTCAGCTCCTCCCGGACCGCGAGGGCTTCGGCCGCCAGCGCCTCCGTCTCGGGCGGGGCCTTGCGCAGCGCCTCGGCCTGGCGGGCGGTGCGCTGAGCCACCGTCTCCCAGCCGTGCCCGGCGCCCGGCGCCACCCACAGCCGGCGCAGGGTGCCGCAGGCCTCCAGCAGGGCCTTCGCCTCCGGGAGCGAGCGCAGCGACACCTCCGGGTGCAGCCGCTCCAGCAGCAGCCCGCCGTCCTGCTCGTGGTGGCGGGAGTCGAGGATCCGGACCGCGCCGAAGCCGCCCCAGTGCGCGAGCGCCGCGAGTTCGAGGTCCGGCCGGGCCGCGGGCGGGGCGAGCTTCAAAGCCGCCGGAGTCCCGTCGGAGTACCGCACGAGGACCACGAGGCTGCTGCGTCCGCCGGGTGCCTGCACCCGCTGGGCCGCCACCCCGCGCCGGGTCATCGCCTCCTCGGCGAGCCGCGGCAGCCGCTCCAGCCAGTCGGCGTCCCGCGCCGGTTCCGGCGTCTCGCCGAGCGCCCGTACAAGCCGCTGCGGCGGTTCGAAAGCCATGCGTGCGTGATCCCTTTCAGCCGGTCTGGGCGCGGTCCGCGCGTTCGGCGAGCCCAGGGAAGGCTACGCCGCCGCCGCGCCACCGTGCCGCCCGCACCGCGGCGGCGCTCAGCGCGTCGGCCGCCTCGCGGCGCAGCGGGCCGTCCGCGGCCCGCACCAGATCGGAGTAGGCGCCCGCGACGCGCTCCTCGATCTCGGCGGCCAGCCGCTCGGCGTCGGCCGGGCCGCGCACCTCGTACGGAAGCGCGTACGCGGCCTCCGCGGCCCGCGGGGCCCCGCCCATCTCCCGCACCGTCCGGGTCAGCGCGTCACGCCGCGCGAGGTGGTTCCCGTACGCCTCCCGGGCCTCGGCCGCCCGCTCCGGCGAGGTGCGCGCGCCGATCACCCCGTAGCCGTACGCGGCGGCGTGTTCGGCGGCCAGCGCCGACTGCGCGGCTTCCAGCGGACGGCTCGCGGGGGAGGGCGAGGGCTTCACGAGGCGGCTCCGGGGGTGGTCGAGGTCAGCAGGTACGCGTGGACGGCCCCGCAGGCCGCCACCGAGGCCAGCAGCCGGGCCAGCTCCCCCGGCGCGCCCGCCAGCGCGATGGTCCGTGCCTCGGACAGGCTCCGCTCGGTGTCAGCGAGCTCCGTCAGCGCCTCGGCCGCCGTCGCCGGTACGGGCGCGGAGCGCGGCGCCGGGGTCCCGGCCGAGGGGGCCGAACCGGAGGACGAGGCGGAGGGGGCGCCGGCCCCGGCCGGGGGAGCGGACCCGGAAACGGCCAGCGCCGCGTGGTGCGCCGCGACGGCCGCGCGCAGCGGCGCGAGCCGCCCCGCCAGGTCCGGATGGGCGGCGGTGGTGGCGTCGTAACGTTCCAGCAGCCGCTCCGTGTCACGTACGGCGTTCTCCCGCATCCGCCGTTCGAGTGGAATCCCGTTGTCCTCGGGGTTCGCGCCGCTTTCGCCCGTGCATCCGGTGAGCAGCGCGGCCCCGGCCGCCCCGGCGGCTCCGGCGAGCACGCTGCGTCGTGAGGGCCCGTGGGGCGCTGCGGGCAACGAAGGCATGGTCCAGGGCACGGCGACGACCTCCGGAGGTGCTGGCGGGGCAGGGTGTGATCACCGTACCCGGGGCCCCCGCCGGGCGCGCGGACGGCAACACCCTCCGCGACCGGATACCCTTTGACCTGACACGCGACGGAAAACCACAACAGCACACGCGGCCGAGGAGTCACCCGGATGAGCACCACCCAGAGCGACAGGCTGCGCGGGCTGCTGGAGCCGCTCGTCGCCGCCAAGGGCCTGGACCTCGAAGAGATCGAGCTGTCGAAGGCGGGCAAGCGACGGATGCTGCGGGTCATCGTGGATTCCGACGAGGGCGTGGAGCTGGACGCATGCGCCGAGCTGAGCCGTGAGGTCTCCGACCTGCTCGACCAATCCGACGTGATGGGCGACGACGAGTACGTCCTCGAAGTGAGCTCTCCGGGCGCCGACCGTCCGTTGACCGAGCACCGTCACTACGTCCGGGCAACCGGCCGTCTCGTGAAGTTCCAGCTTGCAGAGGGCGGCGAACTGGTCGCCCGCATCCTCGACGTCGACGACGAGGGCATGGACCTCGAAGTTCCGGGCGTGAAGGGCCGCAAGGCGACCGCCCGCCGCATCGCGTTCACCGACATCGCCAAGGCGCGTGTCGAGATCGAGTTCAACCGCAAGGACAAGAAGGAAGAGGAGGCGTAGCCGTGGACATCGACATGAGTGCCCTGCGGGGTCTGGTCCGGGAGAAGGAGATCTCCTTCGACCTGCTCGTCGAGGCGATCGAGTCGGCCCTCCTCATCGCGTACCACCGCACCGAGGGCAGCTACCGGCGTGCCCGCGTCGTGCTCGACCGCAGCAACGGTCACGTGGTCGTGTGGGCGACGGAAGACCCGAGGGATCTCGAAGAGGGCCAGGAGCCCAAGGAGTTCGACGACACCCCGTCGGACTTCGGCCGGATCGCCGCGACGACCGCCAAGCAGGTGATCCTCCAGCGTCTGCGCGACGCCGAGGACGACCTGACCTTCGGCGAGTTCGCCGGCCGTGAGGGCGACGTCATCACCGGAGTGGTGCAGCAGGGCAAGGACCCCAAGAACGTCCTCGTCGACATCGGCAAGCTGGAGGCCATCCTGCCCGTGCAGGAGCAGGTCCCGGGCGAGGAGTACACGCACGGCCTGCGCCTCAAGGCGTACGTCGTCCGTGTGGCGAAGGGCGTCCGCGGCCCCTCGGTGACGCTGTCGCGCACCCACCCCAACCTGGTGAAGAAGCTGTTCGCGCTGGAGGTCCCGGAGATCGCCGACGGCAGCGTCGAGATCTCGGCGATCGCCCGCGAGGCCGGTCACCGCACCAAGATCGCCGTCCGCTCCACCCGCTCCGGCCTGAACCCGAAGGGTGCCTGCATCGGCCCGATGGGCAGCCGCGTGCGCAACGTGATGGCGGAGCTGCACGGCGAGAAGATCGACATCGTGGACTGGTCGGACGACCCGGCCGAGATGGTCGCGAACGCCCTCTCACCCGCCCGGGTGAGCGCGGTCGACGTCGTCGACTGGGACTCCCGCTCCGCACGGGTGACCGTGCCCGACTACCAGCTGTCGCTCGCGATCGGCAAGGAGGGCCAGAACGCCCGCCTCGCCGCGCGGCTCACCGGCTGGCGCATCGACATCCGCCCCGACACCGAGGAGCCCGCGGACCGGGACGCCGACCGCGACGGCCGCGGCGCCCGTGACGGTGAGCACGCCGAGCGGCGCGGGGAATAAAACCATTACCGGCCGGTGCTCACCGGCCGGTAGACAGGGACCCCGGGAACCGGGGTCCCCGGCACGCGGGAGCTGCTCCGGGTCCGCCCGGAGGTTTCCGAATGGATCACGACAACGTCCGTTCGATTTTTCGCCTGAAGGGGTGAGGTCGGTACGGGGAGGTAGACTTAGGCGTGTCTGGCCGGACGCAAGCCCGCGCATGCCCCGAACGCACCTGTGTGGGGTGCCGGGAGCGAGCGGCCAAGAGCGATCTGCTGCGGATCGTGGCGATCGAGGACGAATGCGTCCCCGATCCACGCGGTACGCTGCCCGGCCGGGGTGCCTACCTGCACCCCGCCGTGGTCTGTCTCGACCAGGCGGTCCGCCGCCGGGCGTTCCCCCGGGCCCTCAGGTCCGCAGGAGCGCTCGACACGGAGGCACTGCGCAAAGCCCTGGCCGGTGAGGCCGGGGCGACACCGTAAGAAGAAGTAGTACGGCACGGATACCCCGTGCGGTCAGGTACCTCGCGAGTTGGAAGTAGGTCGAGATTGCGATGAGCACTCGATGAGTACGCGATGAGTACGCCCATGAAGTAGCGACGGTCCGGCGTAACCCGGACCTAAAAGGAGCGAAGTGGCTAAGGTCCGGGTATACGAACTCGCCAAGGAGTTCGGAGTTGAGAGCAAGGTCGTCATGGCCAAGCTCCAGGAACTCGGTGAGTTCGTCCGTTCGGCGTCCTCGACGATCGAGGCGCCGGTTGTACGCAAGTTGACCGACGCACTGCAGGGGCCCGGCGGCAACGCCGGCAAGTCCGCTGCGAAGCCCGGCGCGCCCCGCAAGGCCGCGCCTTCCCCCGCAGCGGCAGGCCGCGCGGGTTCCCCCACGTCCGCAGCGCCGTCCCCGGCCGCCGCGGCACGTCCCGCCGCCCCCAAGCCCGGCGCACCGGTGGCCCCCAAGCCCGCCGCCGCCGAGGCCCCGGCCGCGGGTGGCCCGGTGACTCCGGCCGCCCCCGGCCCGCGTCCCGGTCCCAAGTCTCCGGCCGCCCCGAAGCCCGCTCCGGCGGCGCCCGTGGCGACCGAGTTCTCCGCGCCCGCACCGGCTCCGGCCGCTGCCCCGGCGCGTACCGACCGTCCCGCCGGTCCCGGCGCCCCCGGTCCCCGTCCGGCGCAGCAGCGCCCGGCGGCCCAGGGTGGTCAGGCCCCGCAGTCGGGCGCCCGTCCCGGCGCCCCGCGCCCGGCCGGCACCGCCCCCGGTGGCCAGGGTCAGCGCCCTTCCGGTGGCACCGGTGCCCCGCGTCCGCAGGGCGCCCGTCCGGCCGGTCCCCGTCCGGGCAACAACCCGTTCACCTCTGGTGGCTCCACCGGCATGGCGCGCCCGCAGGCGCCCCGTCCGGCCGGCGCTCCCCGTCCCGGTGCCCCCGGCGCCGGCGGCGGCCAGGGTGCTCCCCGTCCGCAGGGCGGCCCGGCCGGCGCTCCGCGTCCGCAGGGTCCCGGCGGTGCTCGTCCCACCCCCGGTGGCATGCCCCGTCCGCAGGGCGGCGCCCCGCGTCCGGGCGGTGCCCCCGGTGGTAACCGTCCGAACCCGGGCATGATGCCGCAGCGTCCCGCTGCGGGTGGTCCCGGTCCGCGTCCCGGCGGCGGCCCCGGTGGCCGTGGTCCCGGTGCGGGTGGCCCGCGTCCCGGTGGCGCCGGTCGTCCCGCGGGCGGCGGCTTCGCCGGCCGTCCGGCCGGTCCCGGCTCGCGTCCCGGCGGCGGTGGCGGCTTCGGCGGTCCCCGTCCGGGTGGCGGCGGCTTCGGCGGCGGTCCGGCCGGTGCCGGTGGCGGCGGTCGTCCCGGCTTCGGCGGGCGTCCCGGTGGTCCCGGTGCCCGTGGTGGCACGCAGGGTGCCTTCGGTCGTCCCGGCGGTCCGGCCCGTCGTGGTCGCAAGTCCAAGCGCCAGAGGCGCCAGGAGTACGAGGCCATGCAGGCCCCGTCCGTCGGCGGCGTGATGCTGCCCCGCGGCAACGGCGAGACCGTTCGCCTGTCGCGCGGTGCTTCGCTCACCGACTTCGCGGAGAAGATCAACGCCAACCCGGCGTCGCTCGTCGCCGTGATGATGAACCTCGGCGAGATGGTCACGGCCACGCAGTCCGTGTCCGACGAGACCCTCCAGCTCCTCGCGGGCGAGATGAACTACCAGGTTCAGATCGTCAGCCCGGAGGAGGAGGACCGCGAGCTCCTCGAGACCTTCGACATCGAGTTCGGCGAGGACGAGGGCGGCGAGGAATACCTCATGCCGCGTCCCCCGGTCGTCACCGTCATGGGTCACGTCGACCACGGTAAGACCCGACTGCTCGACGCCATCCGCAAGACGAACGTCGTTGCGGGCGAGGCCGGCGGCATCACCCAGCACATCGGTGCCTACCAGGTCGGTACCGAGGTCAACGGTGAAGAGCGCAAGATCACCTTCATCGACACCCCGGGTCACGAGGCGTTCACCGCCATGCGTGCCCGTGGTGCCAAGTCGACCGACATCGCGATCCTCGTGGTCGCGGCCAACGACGGCGTCATGCCGCAGACGATCGAGGCGCTCAACCACGCCAAGGCCGCCGGCGTCCCGATCGTCGTCGCGGTCAACAAGATCGACGTCGAGGGTGCCGACCCGGTCAAGGTGCGCGGTCAGCTCACCGAGTTCGGTCTGGTCGCCGAGGAGTACGGCGGCGACACGATGTTCGTCGACATCTCCGCCAAGCAGGGTCTGCACATCGACTCCCTGCTGGAGGCCGTCGTCCTCACCGCCGACGCCTCGCTCGACCTGCGCGCCAACCCCGAGCAGGACGCTCAGGGTATTGCGATCGAGTCCCACCTCGACCGCGGCCGCGGTGCCGTCGCCACCGTCCTCGTCCAGCGCGGTACCCTCCGCGTCGGCGACACGATGGTCGTGGGCGACGCCTACGGCCGAGTGCGCGCCATGCTCGACGACAAGGGCAACAACGTCGAGGAAGCGGGTCCCTCGACCCCCGTCCTGGTCCTGGGTCTCACCAACGTCCCCGGCGCCGGCGACAACTTCCTCGTCGTGGACGAGGACCGTACGGCCCGTCAGATCGCCGAGAAGCGTGCTGCGCGTGAGCGCAACGCCAACTTCGCCAAGCGCGTCCGCCGGGTGTCCCTGGAAGACCTCGACTCGGTCCTCAAGGCCGGTCTTGTCCAGGAACTCAACCTCATCATCAAGGGCGACGCGTCCGGTGCGGTCGAGGCCCTCGAGTCCTCGCTGCTCCAGCTCGACGTCGGTGAAGAGGTCGACATCCGCGTCCTGCACCGCGGTGTGGGTGCGGTCACCGAGTCCGACATCGCCCTGGCGATGGGCTCCGACGCCATCGTCATCGGTTACAACGTCCGTGCGGCCGGCCGTGCCGCGCAGATGGCGGACCGCGAGGGTGTCGACGTCCGCTACTACTCGGTGATCTACCAGGCCATCGAGGAGATCGAGGCGGCCCTCAAGGGTCTCCTCAAGCCCGAGTACGAAGAGGTCGAGCTCGGTACGGCGGAGGTCCGCGAGATCTTCCGCTCGTCCAAGCTGGGCAACATCGCCGGTGTCCTCATCCGCTCCGGCGAGGTCAAGCGCAACACCAAGGCGCGGCTCCTGCGCGATGGCAAGGTCATCGCCGAGAACCTCACCATCTCCGGTCTGCGCCGCTTCAAGGACGACGTCACCGAGATCCGCGAAGGCTTCGAGGGCGGTATCAACCTCGGCTCCTTCAACGACATCAAGATCGACGACGTCATCGCGACGTACGAGATGCGCGAGAAGCCCCGCGCGTAAGCGCGAGGCGGTTCGCGCCGTGTCGTAAGGCCCGTACGGCCGTTGGTCGTACGGGCACCACCGGGGCCGGTCGGCGGAATATCCGTCGATCGGCCCCGGCCGTTGCGTGTACGGTTCAGGTGACCCTGCCGAGCGTCTGGCCGGCAGGCCACCGAACCCGCACCGGCGGGATATCCGGAACTGCATGTACGTGGGGACTCTGTCCTTCGATCTGCTCCTCGGCGACGTCCACTCGTTGAAGGAGAAACGCTCCGTCGTCCGGCCCATCGTCGCCGAGCTCCAGCGCAAGTTCTCCGTGAGCGCGGCCGAAGTGGGCGACCAGGACCTGCACCGCAGGGCCCGTATCGGGGTCGCCCTGGTGAGCGGGGACGCGGGGTTCGTGTCGGACGTACTCGACCGCTGCGAGCGGCTGGTCGCGGCGCGTCCGGAAGTGGAGCTGCTGTCGGCGAGACGGCGGCTGCACGGTGATGAAGACTGATTGCTTGTCTGCAAGAAAAGAAGGAGACGGACCAGTGGCCGACAATGCGCGGGCGAAGAAGCTGGCGGACCTCATCCGGGAGGTGGTGGCCGAGAAGCTGCAGCGCGGCGTCAAGGACCCGCGCCTGGGTACGCACGTGACCATCACGGACACCCGCGTCACCGGCGACCTGCGGGAGGCCACGGTCTTCTACACGGTCTACGGCGACGACGAGGACCGGGCCAGCGCGGCAGCGGGCCTGGAGAGCGCCAAGGGCGTACTGCGCTCCGCGGTCGGCCGGGCGGCGGGGACCAAGTTCACGCCCACCCTGACCTTCGTGGCGGACGCCCTCCCGGAGAACGCCAAGACCATCGAGGACCTCCTCGACAAGGTGCGCGCCTCGGACGCCGAGGTGCGCGAGGCCTCCTCCGGCGCCACCTACGCCGGTGACGCCGACCCGTACAAGAAGCCGGGCGACGACGACGAGGACGCAGCGGCGGAATGAGCACGCAGGCAGGGAAGACTCCGGACGGCCTGATCGTCGTCGACAAGCCGTCCGGATTCACTTCGCACGACGTGGTCGCCAAGATGCGCGGTATCGCCAAGACCCGCCGCGTCGGCCACGCCGGCACGCTGGACCCGATGGCGACGGGCGTCCTCGTCCTGGGCGTCGAGAAGGCCACCAAGCTGCTGGGCCACCTCGCGCTGACGGAGAAGGAGTACCTCGGCACGATCCGCCTCGGCCAGAACTCGCTGACGGACGACGCCGAGGGCGAGATCACCTCCTCGACGGACGCGTCCGCGGTGACCCGTGAGGCGGTCGACAAGGGCATCGCCAAGCTGACCGGCGAGATCATGCAGGTCCCGTCGAAGGTCAGCGCCATCAAGATCAAGGGCGTGCGCTCCTACAAGCGCGCGCGGGACGGCGAGGACTTCGAGATCCCGGCCCGGCCGGTGACCGTCTCCTCGTTCCAGGTGTACGACATGCGGGACGCGGAAGCCGAGGACGGCACCAAGGTCGTCGACCTCGTCGTCTCCGTCGTCTGCTCCAGCGGTACGTACATCCGCGCCCTCGCCCGCGACCTGGGGGCCGACCTCGGCGTCGGCGGACACCTCACCGCGCTGCGGCGCACGCGGGTGGGCCCGTACAAGCTGGACCGGGCGCGGACGCTCGACCAGCTCCAGGAGGAGTTGACCGTCATGCCGATCGGCGAGGCGGCCGCGGCGGCGTTCCCGCGCTGGGACCTGGATGCGCGGCGGGCCTCGCTGCTCGCCAACGGCGTGCGGATCGAGATGCCGGACGAGTACGGCGAAGGCCGGACGGTCGCGGTGTTCGGCCCGCAGGGGCAGCTGCTCGGACTGGCCGAGAACAAGGGCGGGAAGGCGAAGTCGCTCGCCGTCTTCGTCTGACGTGATGATCCGTGAGGCCTGACGCCTCACGCCTGACCCTGCACGGCTGATGCCTGATGTCTGATGCCTGAGGTTGATGCCTTGACGTGGAGCGGTGAGCGCACATGGACGCTGCTCACCGCTCCACGACCCCCTCGGGTAGGTGTTTATCCACCCGGGGCCCTCTATTCACCCGTCCGAGCAGGCGCTCGGAGTGAATGGAGGGAGCACAAGGGGGCGCTTTCGCCTCGTGTGCTTTTGCCGCTGATCTTCACCTGCCTACCGTCGGAGCACGGAAGCGGCGGGAAGTGGTGCGGCAATGGCGGAGCTCGTCACGATCTGCGATCTCGCCGGGCGGGTGCGGGGCAGCGGCTTCGTCGCCGACGACCGCGGGACGGTGATCACCGGTCACGAGGCCGTCGACGGATCGGACCGGCTGGTCCTGCACGGGCCCGGGGGCCGGACCTGGCTCGCCGGTGCCGCCGATGTGACCGCCCTGCCGGGGCTCGCGCTGGCCCTCGTACGGACCGACGGGCTCGGGGTCCGCCCGCTGCCGGCGGCCCGGCGCGAGGTGGTCGAGCCCGGTACGTACGTACGGCTGCCCGCGCGGGGCTGGCGCCAGGCGCGGGTGCTCGCGGCCGGGGCGGAGGTCGTGCACCGGTCGGGGCAGCGGTGCGACGGGCTGCCGGCCGCGGTGGAGCTGGCCATCGGGACGGACGGGCGGGACGCCCTGCGGGGCGGCGGTGAAGCCTGCGGAGCACCGGTCCTGGACGCGACGACGGGGGCGGTGCTCGCGGTCGTGGTCGCCGGGGGCACCTTCGCCGTGCCGCTGCGCGCGGCGGCGGGGGCGGACGGCGGGGGCCCGCTGCGTGCGGTGCTGGAGCGCAACGCCGCCACCGTGCCGGGGTACGGGGCGGAACTGAACCTCGCGGGCGCACTGGAACTCACCGGGACGACGCTCGGGCCGGTGCTGGGCACGGGGCCGGGCGGGCCGGGTCCCGTCGCGCGCCCCCGGATCGCCGCCGAGCTCGAGGCGTTCACCGCCGGGGACCGGCTCGTGCTCGGGGTGGTCGGCGACCCCGGCACCGGCCGGACCACCGCCCTCGGCGCCCTGGCCGCCGCCCGGGCGCGCGGGGAGCGCCCGGCGCCGACGCTGTGGCTGCGCGGTGCGGAGCTCCGGGAGGGCGACGGATCGCTGGCCGACGCGGTGTCGCGGGCGCTGGCCGGGGCGGGACGGATCGTGGCGGCGGGCGTCGGCGCGGGCGTGGGCGCGGGTATGGGTGCCAGTGCCAGTGCCGGTGTCCGGGCAGGGGCCGGTGGCGCCACGCCGGCGGGGGACTTCGCCCGGGGCGGTGCAGGGGCGGCCCGTGCCGCGGAGGGCTCGGCCCGGGCCGGTACGCCGGGGGCGGGGCCCGTGGTCGGGGGGTCGGGCGAGGCGGCTGCGCCCGGGGGTACGGGCGGTTCCGGGGCGGCCGCCGCGGAGGCGTGGGGCGGGTCCGGAGAGGCGGTGGCGGTGCTGGCCGCCGGGGCCGGGCGGAGGCTGGTGGTCGTGCTGGACGCGCCCGAGGAGATGCCGCCGGGACTCGCGCAGGGCCTCGGGCCGTGGACGGCTGCCACCGCCCGGTGGCTCGGCGGGATCGGGGCCCGGCTGGTCGTCGTCGCCCGGCCCGAGTTCTGGGAGCGGGCCGGCGCCCTCTACCCGCCCGAGGCGCTGTACCGCCCCGCGCGGCCCGCCCCAGGCCTGCCGCCCGCGCTGCCCGTCGCAGACCTGACCCGGGCCGAGGCCGCTGCCCTGCGGGCCCGCCTCGGTATCCCGGACGACGCCGTCCGGGAGGCCGACGCCCGGCACCCGTTGACCCTGCGCCTGCTGGCCGGGGTACGGGCCGCCGGGGCCACCGGGGGCCGTCCGGGCCGCGACGAGGTGTTCGCCGCCCACCTGGACCTCCTCGCCCTGCGGGTGGCGGTGCGCATCGCCGCCTCGGCCGCCGACGCCCAGGGCGCCGGGGTGCACGCGCCCGGGGTGCGACGGCTGGCGGCGCGCGTCTCGGGACGGGTGCACGAGGCCGCCCGGCGGTGCCTGGGTCCGGGACAGGGCAGGCTGGACCGGGCCGCCTTCGAGGAGCTGTTCCCCTGGCGCACCGGCTGGGCCTCGGCCGCGCTGGCCGAGGGGCTGCTGGTCCCTTCGGGGTCCGGCTACCGCTTCGCCCATGAGGAGCTTTCCGACTGGCTCCAGGCCGGTCGCCTCGACGTGCCGACCGCGCTGGACTCCCTCGTGCACCGGGGGCCGGCCACCACCGGCCCGCCCGTGCCCCGCCACCGCGTCGGCCCCGTCCTGGAAGCTCTGCGCAGGCTCCCGCCCGACCAGGCGCGCAAGGTGCTCACCGGGCTGCTGGAGGCCCTGAACGCCTTCGGACCGGCCCCCGACACCGTCTCGGCCCCCGACGGCGTCCCGGCCTCCGACACCGTGGCGGCCTCCGACACCGTCCCGGCCCCCGACACCGTCCCGGCCCCGGAGGGGGACCGGGCCTGGTGGGCCGCCCGGCTGCTGCGCGAGACCCTGCTG
The DNA here is from genome assembly GCF_036346105.1 of Streptomyces sp. NBC_00539. GTDB lineage: Bacteria > Actinomycetota > Actinomycetes > Streptomycetales > Streptomycetaceae > Streptomyces. The sequence goes on along the minus strand of NZ_CP107811.1, from coordinate 2,079,398 downwards.
CGAGTTCCCGACGCCACGCCGCACCTGCCGGTCCTGCACGCCCTCGCGGAGCACCTGTCCGGGCGGGGGTGCGCAGTCCGGGACCCCGGCGACCCCGGCCACTTCGACGGCCGGTTCTGGAACCGGCTCCGGCTCCCCGAGCCCGACCGGCTGGACCTGCTGCGCAGCCTGCTGCCCTCGGACCACCGCTACCTCGAAGCCGCGGGCCGCCGCCTGGTCCGCGACCCCCGGTACGTCCAGCCCCTGCTCTGCGCCTGGTTCGGCGACGAACGCCGGCTGCGGGGCCGCCCCGGCGCGACCGTGGCCACCGCTGCCCAGGCCCTGCTGCACACCCACCGCGGGCTCGCCGTGGACGACCTCACCGAGGCCCTCGTCACCGCCGCGCACCCCCGCGCCGACGAGCTGCTCGCCGTACTCGCCGAGGACGAGCCCTCCGCACTGTGCCGGGCCGTCCACCGCTGGGCGCACGACGAGCAGCCGGGGCGCCGCGTCGCGGCCGCCGCCTACGGCCAGGCCACCGCCCTGCACGTGCGCACCCCCGCCGACCGGGAGCTCCTGCGCCGGGCCGCCCAGGCGCTGCTCACCCGCCCCGCCGACGCCGCCCTGCACGGCGGCGCCCTCGCGACGCTGCTCCGCGACCCCCAGGTGCGCGCCCGCTACCTGCCGGACGCCCTGGCCTGCTTCCGCGACCCCGGGTGCGGCGCCCGGCTTCCCGCCGAGGCCCTGGTGGCGGCCCTGCCGGTGCTGCCGGATCCGGACGCCGTCTTCGCCGCCCTGCGCGCCCGGGCCGACGGGGAGGTGCTGCGCGCCCTGGCCGCGCTCACCACGCCGGCCCTGGCCCGGCGGGCGGGAGACCTCGTACGGGGGCACCTGGCGCGGTGCCCGTCGGACGCCCCGCACGCCGCCGCGTTCGTGGACCGGCGCCTGGAGCAGGGTCCGGCGGCCGAACCCGTGCTGCGCCCCCTCGTCCTGGAGCTGCTGCGGTCGGCGCCGACGGCGGTCCGGGCCGCCCTGGCCGCGGTGCTGGCCGCGCCCGGCGGGGAGCCCTCGTACCCCTTGCGGGCCGAGCTGGCCGACGTACTGCTGCGTGAGGAGACCGATCCGGCGGTCCTCGACGCGTTCCTCGGGGCCGTCGCGTCCGGGGCCGCCGACCGCCCGCACCGGCGCACCCGTGACCTGCTGAGGCGTACCGGCCGGCAACTGCTGCGGCTCCCCGGCGGGCCCGCGCTGTTCGAGCAGCGGACCGTGGAGCTGTCACGGGCGGACCCGGCGTTCGGCGCGGTGACCGCGCGCTGGCTGGGCGAGGCGACGGCGGAGGCTGCCGCGCTGCTCGGGCCGGGCGCCCGGCGCACGGTCGAGACCCTCGGGCGGGGCGCCCCGGACATCACCTGAGCGGGGAAGGCCGCGAGTCCGACGCCGATGCGGGGCCGCGGCGGGTGGCATGGCAGTCTTAGACCTGCAATCGGCAATCAGTACAGGGTCTACCCACGGGTTCGGGCGAGGAGCGGTCACAGTGCAGCGCTGGCGTGGCTTGGAGGACATCCCCGATGACTGGGGACGCAGCGTCGTCACCATCGGCTCCTACGACGGAGTGCACCGCGGCCATCAGCTGATCATCGGACGGGCCGTGGCCCAGGCACGCGAACTCGGCGTGCCGTCGGTCGTCGTGACGTTCAGCCCGCACCCGAGCGAGGTCGTGCGCCCCGGCAGCCACCCGCCGATCCTGGCCACCTACGAGCGGCGGGCCGAGCTGATGGCGGAGCTGGGCGTCGACGCGCTGCTGATCCTGCCGTTCACGGCCGAGTTCTCCCAGCTGTCCCCGGCCGACTTCATCGTGAAGGTGCTGGTCGACAAGCTGCACGCACGCGCCGTCATCGAAGGCCCGAACTTCCGCTTCGGCCACAAGGCCGCCGGGAACGTCGACTTCCTGCGCGAGCTGGGCGCCACGTACGACTACGAGGTCGAGGTCGTGGACCTGGTGGTGCGGGGAGAGGCGGGCGGCGGCGTGCCGTTCTCGTCGACGCTCGCGCGCAGGCTCGTCGCCGAAGGGGACATGGAGGGCGTCGCGGAAATCCTCGGCCGCCCGCACCGGGTCGAGGGCGTCGTGGTGCGCGGGGCGCAGCGCGGACGGGAGCTCGGCTACCCGACGGCCAACGTCGAGACGCAGCCGCACACCGCGATCCCGGCGGACGGGGTGTACGCGGGCTGGCTGACGGCGGACGGCGAGCGGATGCCGGCGGCCATCTCGGTCGGCACGAACGTGCAGTTCGACGCCACCGAGCGGACCGTGGAGGCGTACGCGATCGACCGCGTCGGGCTGGACCTGTACGGCATGCACGTGGCCGTCGACTTCCTCGCCTACGTGCGGGGGATGGCGAAGTTCGAGTCGCTGGACGGGCTGCTGGAGGCCATCGCCGACGACGTGAAGCGGGCCCGGGTGCTGACGGAAGGCTACGACGCGCAGCGCTGAGCGGCTGCCCGGACGACGCGAAAGGGCCCGTACCTCCCTCTGGGGCGGTACGGGCCCTTTCGCACGCCGGGGCCGGCGCGGGCGGGTCAGCCCAGCCGGGGGTCGCGCGGCGGCTGACCGGGCTGCGGCTGGTGTTGCGGGGGCTGTTGCTGCGCGGGCTGCCAGGGCTGGCCGGGCTGTGGGTACGGCTGGCCGTAGGGCTGGGGTGCCTGCGGCTGCTGGTACGGCGGCTGTTGCTGTGGCGGGGCGGCGTGCGGCTGGGCGGCGGGCTGGGGCGCTCCCCAGTGGCCTTGCGGGGCCTGCTGCTGGGCGCGGATGAAGTCCTCGGCGACCAGCGCGGAGAGGTTGAAGTACGCCTCGCGGGTCTTGGGCCGCATCAGGTCGAGGTCCACTTCGGCGCCGGCCGCGAGGTGCTCGTCGAACGGCACCACGACGACGCCGCGGCAGCGGGTCTCGAAGTGCTGCACGATGTCCTCGATCTTGATCATCTTGCTGGTCTCGCGGACCCCCGAGATGACGGTGAGGGAGCGGGAGACGAGGTCGCCGTACCCGTGTGCGGACAGCCAGTCGAGGGTGGTGCTGGCGCTGCTCGCACCGTCCACGGAGGGGGTCGAGATGATGATCAGCTGATCGGCGAGGTCCAGGACGCCGCGCATGGCGGAGTAGAGCAGACCCGTGCCGGAGTCGGTGAGGATGATCGGGTACTGGCGGCCCAGCGTCTCGATGGCGCGGCGGTAGTCCTCGTCGTTGAACGTGGTCGAGACGGCCGGGTCCACGTCGTTGGCGATGATCTCCAGGCCGGAGGGCGCCTGCGAGGTGAACCGCCGGATGTCCATGTACGAGTTGAGGTACGGGATCGCCTGGACGAGGTCGCGGATGGTCGCCCCGGTCTCGCGCCGGACGCGGCGGCCGAGGGTTCCGGCGTCCGGGTTCGCGTCGATGGCCAGGATCTTGTCCTGGCGCTCGGTGGCGAGGGTCGCGCCGAGCGCGGTGGTCGTGGTGGTCTTGCCGACACCGCCCTTGAGGCTGATCACGGCGATGCGGTAGCAGGACATGACCGGGGTACGGATGAGTTCGAGCTTGCGCAGGCGCTCGGCCTCGGCGGCCTTGCCGCCGAAGCGGAAGCCGGAGCGGGCGGGCTTGGGCTTCTGCTTGGCGCGCAGCAGGCGCTCGGAGGACAGCTCGACGGCGGCGGTGTAACCGAGCGGCGCCCCGCCGGTGGCCGGGCCGGCCTGGTACGGGGGCTGGGGCCACTGGCCGCCGGAACGGGGGTCGTGCGACGGCTGGGGCTGCGGCGCGGGCTGGGGCTGCGGCGCGGGCTGCGCCGGAGCGGGGGCCGGCGGCGGGAACCCGTAGCCGTCCGGGGCCTGGTACGTGGGCGGCAGCGCCGGCAGCCCGCCCCCCGCTTCGGCGAACGGGGGCTCGGCGGCGGGTACGGCGGTCTCCGCGGGGGTGGCGGGCGGCGCGTAGGGCCCGGGCGGGGCCGGGGCGTACGCGGCGGGGGGCACGGGTGTCCCCTCGGGCGGCGTGGCGGTCCGGTACAGCTGTACGGGCGGCACGGCATCTGCCGCAGCCGCGTCGACCGGGGCGGGAGCGGGGGCCGCCGCCTGGGGCGGGGTCGGCTCCACCGGCGCGGGAGCGGCCACCGGGTCCGGGGCGGGGGCCGGAGCGGCGGGGACCACCGGATCCGGTGCCTGGGCGACCGGCGGCGCGGGAGCGGGCGCCGGGGGGAACACCGGCTCCGGGACCGCCGGGGGAGCGATCGTGAACACCGCCGGCGCGGCCGCGTCTTCGGCCGCAGGCGCAGGCGCGACCGGCACCTGGTCCGCGACCGGTGCCTGGTCCGCGACCGGCGCCTGGTCCGCGGCGGGAGCCGGAGCAGCCACCGCAGCCGGGTCGGCAGCCGGAACGGCCACCTGGTCCGCGGCGGGAGCCGGAGCGGCCGGCGGCCCCTGTTGCGGAGCAGGCGCCGGGGCCGCCACCGGGTCGGCGGTGGCGACCGGCGCCCGGTCGGCCGGTGCCGCCGGGGGAGCGGTCGTGAACACCTGCGGCGGCACCACGGCGTCGGCCGACGGCGTACGCGGGGCCGAGGGGGCGATCCGCATCGTCGGCGGCGAGGTCACGTCCGACGGGCGGTGCGGTTCGAAGCCGCTGCCCTCCGGCAGCCCCGGCACGGACGCGGCAGGAGCCTGCGCCGCACCCTGGGTGTACCAGGCCGGAGGGGTGTAGTCGATGGTGAACTCGCCCGTCACCTCGGGCTCCGCATCGGACTGATCGTCCGTCGGGACGTCCCACGTCCCGCCGCGCCTCTCGTTCCGATCGCCGCTCACTGAGTCCTCCTGGTCTGTCGAACACCGGTCAGGCGCCCACCTCGACGCCGCGCCCACGCTCAGCCTAATCGCGCCGCGTCGCCCCGCCCGACCCCGTGTCCGGGCTCACGGCCCCCACGGCGCCGCCGCCCCGGCCGTCAGTCGATCCGCCGCGCGGCGCCCAACAGGCCGGTCTCGGTGTCCGTGCCCTGCGTCATGACGAACTTGCGGTCCCTCGGCGTGCACCACAGCGTCACCCCGTCACCCAGCGTCGGCAGCGACTCCACCGCCGCCCGCGGAAGGTGCATCAGGCGGCCGACCTGCCCCGCCTCGTCCGGCGACACCCGCTGCACCCCCACCAGCGAGGCGTTGCCCATCAGCCGGGGCGCCGCCGGGCTCAGGTACGGCAGCAGCGTCAGCACCGACTGCCAGGGCCCCGCCACCACCCGCCCGCGCGGCGGCCGCATCCCGCAGTCCCGGACCACCAGCACCGGGCTGCCGGCCGACGCGCCCTGCGGCGGCACCCGCCCCACATCGTGCAGGGTCACGCACTGCTGGCCGCCGCCAGCGGCCTGGGCCAGCCCCGACCAGGCCTGCCCGCGCCCGGTCTCCACCGCGACCCGGGCCCCCGTGGCCGCCGCGCGCAGCGCCAGTACCTGCGCCGTCCACAGGCCGCCGATCAGCGTGACCTCGTACGGCGTGGGCCGGTTGACGCCCAGCACCGCCGGACGGCCCTCGGCGTCCACGCCGATGACGACGCCGTCGTCGGCGACGGGCAGGGCCAGCGCGTCCAGGTCGGCCGCCGGGACCACGTGCCGTTCGCGGCGCGGCCCGATCAGCCCGAAACCGCCCCTCATCGTGCTCCTCCCAGTGGCAGCGAGGCCAGCAGGCCCGGTACCTGTTCGCGGTCCAGCCGGACGAGCCCGGTCCTGATGCCGCGCGCCGTCCGCTCCAGTTCGCGGCGGGCGGCCACCAGTTCCTCGTCGCTGCGCCCCGTCACCCGAACGTGCCCGGTCAGCGTCACGCCCTGCCGCTCGGCGGGGGCGATCGTCAGGCTGAAGTTCGTCGCGAGCGCGGGCAGTGACGTGAGCAGCGCCACGAACTGCGGCAGCGCCGCCGCGCCCGCCCCGCCCAACTGCGGCCAGCGGCCTATCCAGTACGTCGTGTGCCGCCGGTCGTCGCAGCGCCACGTGCGCGCCGTCTCCTCCGTGCGGCGGCCCGTGCCCGAGGACCGGCCGGCCTGGGTGATCGCCATCGGATTCGCGCAGGAGGACGTGGCCAGCGCGCCCGTCAGCTCCTGCTCGGTCAGCACCACCGCCCGGAACCCGGCGCCGGTCAGCCGGCTCGCCAGCTGGTCCGCGATCCGCACCAGGCACCGCTGCGCGCCGCCCAGTCCGCCGCCGCGCGCCGTGACCGCCTCCGGGCACAGCTCCGGGTCGAGCTTGAGCGCGATCCACGTCAGCCGTACCGCCGGCGCGCCCGTACTGGCCTGGAGCGGGGCGTAGTTGCGGGTGGCCATCGCCTGGGGCGGCAGGTGCGGGGCGGGCGCCGGCTGCGTGTGCTGCACCAACTGGGCGCTCTCCAGCCGGATCCCGTCGACTTCGAGGACGTCCCGGACGAGCCCCAGCGGCAGCGGGCGCGTCCCCCGGTCGGGCCGCAGGGCGGTGGCGTCCATGTCCACCTGGACGACGGCCGTCAGGAACGTGCCGTCGCCGACCATGCCGACCGGCCGGCGGTCACGGTCGCTGAACGTCAGCGTCCGCAGGGCGGGTTCGGCCTCGACCAGCGGAGCCAGCCCCGGCTCGACGCCGGCCGGTACGGAGCGTGCCGCGGCCCGGCGGCGCCGCGTGCGCAGGGCGAGCGCGCCCCCGATCCACTCGGGCAGGGAGCGCTGGTGCCGGCGTACGAGCGCGAGCGGCACCAGGACCAGCGCCAGTACCCCGGCGGGCACCAGCAGCAGCGGTTCCACCACCCAGGCCACCAGCAGGGCGGCGGCCGCGATCTGGAGGAGCACCAGCTGTTGCAGCCGGAACGGCCCGAACCGGCCCGGGGTGGACCGCGGATGCGGTGTGACCCCGGTGCGCGCCGGTGTGGCCGGTGCCGCCGGGGCCGTTCGTGGCTGCGTCGCGGTGGCCGTCACTCGCGCACCTCCCCATCCCGGGGGCGGGCCCCGTACGCTGCGGCGCGGCGGGTCGCCGCCGCCCTCTCGAAGTCTGCCGGATCCGCCCCGAAGAGCCCTGACCGCGCCGGTCCGCAGGCCGCGCGGCGGCCGACCGAGCCTACCCGGGCCGTGCATACCGTCCGTCAAGAGGCATAGTAGGTCCCCGGTCCGATCATCGAGGCCCGGGGCACGGGAGTCCGCCGGGCCGTGCGGCGAGAAGCAGGCGGTCATGGCATCACGGCGTGATGAACTCAACGCGTACACCTTCGCGAAGCGGCGCACGGTGGCAGCGTTCCTCCAGCCCTCCGCCACCGGTACCGAGGAAGGCGCGCCCCGCCCGCTGCGCGCCGTGGTCCCCGGCCTGGTGGTCGGCGCCCTCGTGGTCGCGGGCTTCGGCGCCTGGGGGATGTTCAAACCGCAGGCGCCCAAGGGCTGGGACGAGCCCGGCACGCAGGTCATCGTCGGCAAGCAGTCGACCACCCGGTACGTGGTCCTGACCACGAAGGTCAACGGCAAGGACCAGACCAGGCTGCACCCCGTGCTGAACCTGGCGTCCGCCCGACTGCTGCTGGATCCCGCGAAGTTCAAGGTCGTCCAGATCGACGACAAGATCCTTGACGCGGGCAAGCCGCCGCGGGGCCCGATCATAGGCATCCCCTACGCCCCCGACCGGCTGCCCGCCCCGGCCGACGCGGGCAAGGCCAAGCGCTGGGCCGTCTGCCAGCAGCCCGGCGGCAACGGCAAGGGCGTCCAGACCGCCGCGTTCGTCCTCGCCGACCGGGAGGCGCGTCTGATGGACGACGGCCGCAAGACCACCGAGACGCAGGTGCTGTACGTGCAGAACACCGGCGGCGCCAAGGAGCGCTACCTGGTCGACGCGGCCGGCACCAAGTACCGGTTCCCCGAGGGCAACGCCGACGCGGCGACGATCACGACGGCCCTGGTCGGCACCGGCGCCACTCCCCAGCCGGTCACCGAACAGTGGCTCGCCACCCTCACCCCCGGCGACGACCTGGCCTTCCCGCAACTGCCCGGCAGGGCGGGCGAGAAGGCCGCCGTGCAGGGTCTGGGCACCGCCGACAGCAAGGTCGGCATGGTGCTGACCGCCCAGACCGGTTCCGGCACCCAGTACTACGTCGTCCTGCCCGACCGGGTCGCACCCGTCTCGGAGTTCGTGGCCTGGCTGCTGATCTCGGCGCCCGCGGCCGACGGCCTCGACATGCACGGCAAGGCCCACGAGGTGGACCTGCAGTCCCTCAACCCGGACGCCACCCCGTTCAAGAACGACGCCAAGTGGCCCCAGCGCAGGGTCTCCCAGGTCAACCGGGTGACCGCCGCCCCCGGCCCGGCGTCCGGCGCCGCCCTGCGCGACACGGTCTGCGCGGTGCTGCGCTCCGTCGACGGCCAGGGCAACCCCACGCTGAGCACCTGGGCGGGCACCGGCTTCCCCGTCGACATCACCGCCGGCGGTACCGGCGCGTACGTCACCCCGGGCTCGGGCCTGCTCTACACCCAGGTCCAGGGCCGCCAGACCACGGCCGGCGGCTCCACGTTCCTGGTCACCGACACGGGTCTGCGGTACGCCGTCCAGGCCAACGGCGACAGTGACGCGGAGCAGTCCGGGATCGGCGCCGGCGGCCCCAAGCAGCCGGGCGCGGGCGACGGCCGGCCCGAGGCGAGCCAGGCGCAGATCCGGCTGGGCTACGGCGGGGTCACCCCGGCCATGGTGCCCATCGCCTGGTCGGAGTTCCTCTCCAAGGGGCCGCGCCTGGACACCAACTCCGCCCGTCAGCCGCAGGGTTCGTGAGGATGCCGCCGATGCCACAGCAACCGTCCGGGCGCCGCGCCACGGCCGTGCGGAGCCTGCTCCTGAGCTCAGTCCTGGCCCTCGTCGCGGCGTGCGGTACGGGCCCCGCCGCCCCGGGGTCCCCGGGCGCGCTGTCCCTCGCCGGCGGGGGCGAGTGCACCTTCCCGATGAAGCAGCAGATCGCCGACCGGCCCTGGGCCCTGCAACGGCTGCTCCTGGACGCCCTGTGGGCCCGCACCCGCGGCAAGGGCGTCCGCGTCGCGGTGATCGACACCGGCGTGGACCGGGTCAACCCGCAGCTCGGCGGCGCCCTCGACACCGGCGCGGGCAAGGACTTCGTCGACCCCAAGGGCGGTGACGGCACCAACGACACCGTGGGTCACGGCACCAGGGTCGCCGGCCTGATCGCCGCCCGACCCCAGGCCGGCACCGGCTTCGTGGGTCTCGCCCCGGAAGCCACCGTCATCCCGATCCGGCAGAACGACGGGCAGGGCAACGGCAACGCCGCCACCCTCGCCCAGGCGATCGACCACGCGGTGTCCAAGGGCGCCCAGGTCATCAACATCTCCCAGGACACCGACGTCCCGCTGAGCGCGGACTCCGACCTCGCCAAGGCGGTCCAGCGGGCCATCGAAGCGAAGGTCGTGGTCGTCGCCTCCGCCGGCAACGACGGCCTCACCGGGCAGAAGCGCAAGACCTACCCGGCGGCCTTCCCCGGGGTCCTCGCCGTCGCCGCCTCCGACCGCAACAACGAGCGGGCCGCCTTCTCCCAGCCCGGCGACTTCATCGGCGTCGCGGCCCCCGGCGTCGACATGGTCTCCACCGTCCCCGGCTTCGGCCAGTGCCTGGACAACGGCACGAGCTTCTCCGCCCCCTACGTCGCCGGAGTCGCCGCCCTGCTGCGGGCCGCGCACCCGGACTGGAGCGTGCAGCAGATCGTCTGGCAGATCGAGAACACCGCCGAACGCTCCGTGAACGGCCACGACGACTACGTCGGCTGGGGCGTGGTCGACCCGGTACGGGCCCTCACCCAGGACGGCGAAGCCCCCAAGGCCCCCGTCCCGGACCCGGGCCCGCCGCCCGCGGCCGCGCCCCAAGCGGCCGGGCTGCACCTCACCGAGACCGTGCAGGAGCGGGAGGAGCGGTTCGGTACGTACGCCCTGGGAACCGCCGTCGTACTCATCGCCGTCATCGCGGGTACCGCCACCGTCATGCGCGACGCCCGCAGGCGCCGACGCCCCGTGCGGTGACCGCCTACCGGTTCACCGGCGCTACGCAGTACCGGTGTTGGGGCCCCGCGGTGAACTGGCTAGAGTGACGGCAGGCTTCACGACTGTGATCGGGGGATGGCGTGGAGCGGAGGGGGATTTCCGTGGGCGCGTGCTCGTTTCCGCGCCGGGAACACCCGCTCCGCCACGCAGTCCGCCGGTTCGGCCGGCGAATTGAGAAGTGAGGAGCTTCGGATGACGAGCAATTTCGGACTTGCGGACGATCCGGTCGTCAAGGCGGCCAACAGGATCTCCGAGACGGCCGAGGCCGTGTCGCGGCAGTCGCGTGAACTGGCCGACATCATCGCGACGGTGAGCGCGGGCTGGACCGGCGTGGGCGCCGGAGGCTTCGTCAAGGCGCAGGAGGACATCAACACCGACCACGACAAGATCCGCCGGCTGCTCGGCGTCCTGCACCACGCGGTGTCGGAGACGAAGAACCTGAGCAACGCCCAGGACGAGGACGTGCGTCAGGCTTTCGCCGCCGCCAACAAGTCCGGCCTCAACAACCTCTGATCAAGGCCCCGTTGCCCACAACGCCCCAGCGCGAAGGAGTAGACCATGTCCGGTAACGACGGCCACACCAAGGTCAGGTACGAAAGCGTCCAGCAGATGGCGGACCGCATCCGCGTGGTGTCGCAGAACATCCTCAAGGACCTGGACGAGATGGACACCGCCGTCAAGGTCGTCACGGACACCTGGGACGGTGAGGCGCACCGCGAGTACGTCGCCCTCCAGAAGAAGTACAAGGCCGCCGCCGACCACATGCACAAGCAGCTGGAGACCGTCGCCCAGCTCATCGAGCGCGGCAAGGGCGACTACCACGCCACGGACATCAAGGCCTCGCGCCTGTTCACCGAGGCCTACTGAGTCCCCCGCCACACCCCGAAGGGGCGCGCCCGCACCGGGCGCGCCCCTTCGCGCGTTCCGAGCCGTCCCGAACCGGGTCAGCGCAGGTCGAACTCGCCGTCCCGGGCGCCGAGCACGAACGCCTCCCACTCGGCCGCCGTGTACCGCAGCACGGTCTCCCGGTCCAGCGACGACCGCATCGCCACCGCCCCGTCGGGCAGCTTCGCGATCTCCACGCGCTCCTCGTCGGGGCTGGTCCCGGGCGGGCCCTCCCACTCGACGCCGCTGATGTCGAGCGCGTACAGCTCGTCCTTCTCCTGCTGGGACCCCATGGCGCGGCCTTCCCTTCGTGCGACTGCGGTGCAGCGTTCTGCCCCGATTATCGGTGCCGGGGCGGCGCAGTGGGCGACGTTCGCGCTTCTCACGCCCCCTGGACGGGCAGCCGCCCGATCTGGACCAGTGACGTACCGCGCCTGCGCGAGACGGAGTAGCCCCGCCCCGGAGGCAGCGGACGCGGCCTGACGTTGCCCAGCAGGTCCCCTTCGGACGGGTCGCCGGAGAGCACCACGCCCTGCGCCCCCAGCTCCTTGATCCGCTGCATGAACGGCTCGTACAGCGCCCGCGAGGCACCGGCGGAATTGCGCGCGATGATGAAGCGCACGCCCGTGTCCCGGGCGAAGGGCAGGAACTCCACCAGCTGCGTGAGCGGATTGCCCTGGCTGGTGGCCACGAGGTCGTAGTCGTCGATGATGATGAAGACGTCGGGGCCCGTCCACCAGCTGCGGTCGCGCAGCTGCTGCGGGGTGACGTCGTCCGGCGGCTGCCTGCGGGAGAACACCCCGCCCAGCGCCTCCATGTGCATCTGCAGCGAGTTCGCCATCGGCGCGTACTCCAGGAGGTGCTCCTCCGGCAGCGCCCCGAGCAGACTGCGCCGGTAGTCGCCGACGACCAGCTTGGCCTGGTCGGGGCTGTACCGCTCGGCGATCCGCTGCGCGATGAGCCGCAGCAGGTTCGTCTTGCCCGACTCGCTCTCGCCGAAGACCAGGAAGAACGGGTCGGTCTCGAAGTCGATGAACACCGGCTCCAGGTCCGTCTCGTCCACACCGATCGAGATCCCCTGCCCCGGGAACTCGCCGCCCTTGGGCAGCTGGTCCGCGTGCAGCAGCCTCGGCAGCAGCCGCACCCCCGGGGCCGAGGGCCCCGCCCAGGTCTCCTTGACCGCCGCCACGAACGCGGCCGTGCCCTCCGAGAGGTCCTCCGCGCTGTGCGACCCGTCGATGCGCGGCAGCGCGCCCAGGAAGTGCAGCTTCTCCGGCACCTGACCGCGGCCCGGCATCCCCGTCGGGACGTTCGCGGCGACCCTGCGGTCGAACTCGGAGTCCATGACGTCACCGAGCCGCAGCTCCAGCCGGCTCAGGATCTGGTCCTTGAGCGCGGCCCGGACCTCCATGTACCGCGCTGCCGTGACCACCACGTGGATGCCGTATCCCAGACCCCGGGACGCGATGTCCGTGACGACCTGCTCCAGGCCCTCGTACTCGCCCCGGAAACCGCCCCAGCCGTCGACCACGAGGAACACGTCGCCCCACGCCTCGCCCGGCAGCTCCCCGGCCGCGCGCCGGCGCCGGTAGGTGCCGATCGAGTCGATGCCGTTGGCGCGGAAGAATTCCTCGCGGCGGTTCAGCACCCCCGCCACCTCCGCGACCGTACGCCGCACCCGTTCCGGGTCCAGCCGTGAGGCGATCCCGCCCACGTGCGGCAGGTCCGCGACCGACGAGAGGGAGCCGCCGCCGAAGTCCAGCCCGTAGAACTGCACCTCTGCGGGGGTGTGCGTCAGCGCGAACGAGGAGATCAGCGTCCGCATCAGCGTCGACTTGCCCGACTGCGGGCCGCCGACCACCATCATGTGGCCCGCCGCCCCCGAGAAGTCCCGGTACAGCACCTCGCGCCGCTGCTCGAACGGCTTGTCGATGAGGCCGAGCGGTACGACGAGGCCGCCGGGCCGCGTGTACCCCTGCGCGTGCAGGCCCCTCGTCCCGCTGGGCGCCAGCGCCGGCAGCAACTGGTCCAGCGGCGGCGCCTGGTCGAGCGGCGGCAGCCACACCTGGTGCGCCGGCACGCCCTGCCCCTCCAGCCGGCCCACGATCACGTCCAGCACCGTGTCCGCGAGCGCGTCGTCGCCCCGCGTCTCCTGCGCCGCGAGGTACGCCGGGTCCGGAGCCGCGTACACCACCGGCACCGGCGCCGCCGTGAACAGCGCGGGCCGCCGCTCCACCGGGAACGGCCCCACCGCCAGGTCCGGGCCGCCCGAGCGGTAGGTGCCCGAGACGTACGCCGCCTTGAAGCGGGTCATCTCGTCGGTGCCGAACTTCAAGTACCCCGAACCCGGGACCGACGGCAGGTGGTACGCGTCCGGCACGCCGATCGCCGTCCGGGACTCCGCCGCCGAGAACGTCCGCAGACCGATCCGGTACGACAGGTACGTGTCCAGGCCGCGCAGCTTGCCCTCCTCCAGCCGCTGCGAGGCCAGCAGCAGGTGCACGCCCAGCGAACGGCCGATCCGGCCGATCTGGATGAACATGTCGATGAAGTCCGGCTTCGCCGTCAGCAGCTCGCTGAACTCGTCGATGACCAGCACCAGCGAGGCCAGCGGCTCCAGCGGGGCACCCGCCGCGCGCGCCTTCTCGTAGTCGTGGATGTTCGCGTAGTTGCCCGCCGAGCGCAGCAGCTCCTGGCGGCGCTGCAACTCGCCGCGGATCGAGTCGCCCATGCGGTCCACGAGCGTCAGGTCGTCCGCCAGGTTGGTGATCACGGCCGCCACGTGCGGCAGTTGCCCCATGCCCGTGAACGTCGCACCGCCCTTGAAGTCGGCGAGGACGAAGTTCAGCGTCTCCGAGGTGTGCGTGACCGCCAGCCCCAGCACCAGCGTGCGCAGCAGCTCCGACTTGCCCGAACCCGTCGCGCCCACGCACAGGCCGTGCGGGCCCATGCCCTCCTGCGCGGCCTCCTTGAGGTCCAGCATGACCGGCGTGCCGTCCTCGCCGACGCCGATCGGCACGCGCAGCCGCTCGCCGGCCGACCGCGGCCGCCAGGTGCGCGACACGTCGACCTGCGCCGCGTCGCCCAGGTTCAGCAGGTCCGTGAAGTCCAGGTTCGCCAGCAGCGGCTCGTCGTCGTCACCGCCACCGGTCCGCAGCGGCGCCAACTGCCGTGCCAGGGCCTCCGCCGCCGGCAGCGACAGCGTGTCCGGGACCCCCTCGTACGCGACGCCCGAGCCCGACTCCAGCCGCAGCCGGCCCGGCCGCACGACGACCGAGAGCCCGCCCCGCTGCTCGTCGAGCTCGCCCGCAACCACCTCGACGATGGTTACGCCCTGCAAGCCCTCGACGGCCGCGAACACCGAGTCCGGGGGCACCATCCCGCCATCGAGCACGACCACCAGGTGCGGCTGGTCCAGCACCGGCGAAACGTCCCGGCTGAACCGCGGCCGCCCCTCCAGCCGGGACCCCAGCAGCCCCTCCAGCTCGCCCAGGTCGTCCCCGAACAGCCGCTTGGTGCCCGCCCCGTCGACCTGCCCGGGCAGCTGCGTGTGCGGCAGCCACTTCGTCCAGTCCCACGAGGGCACCGCGCCCGGCGCCGCCACCACCGCGACCATCAGGTCCTCGGGGGAGTGCAGCGTCGCCAGCTGTGCCACCAGCGCCCGCGCCGTACCGCGCGCCGACTCCGGCTCCCCGGACACCGTCACGTGGTAGAACGCCCGGATCGACACCGCCACCGGCAGCCCGTCCAGTGAGGAGTGCACCTTGAGGAAGCGCTGCATCGCCCCGGCCGTCAACGGCTCCAGTTCCTCCACCGGAGCGGTGTCCGGAGCCACCAGCGCAGTCGCCAGGCGCTGTGCGCCAAGCCCCAGCCGGGCCTGCCCGAAGTCCTCGTCGCCGACCCGCCGCTCCCACAGCCGCGAGCCCTCCGCCACCACCGACCACAACTGGTCCGGGGCCGGGTGCAGGTACAGCTGCGCGTCGCGCTGCGCCCGCGCGGTCCGTCGCACCTGACGCCGTGTCTGCGCAAGGTACTTGAGGTAGTCACGGCGCACGTCCGCCATCTGCCCCTGCGTACCGCGCCGGTAACGCACCAGCTGGGCGATCACCATGCCCACCGTGGACACCAGCATCAGCACACCCATGATGCGCATGAACGGGGCCGCACCCGGCATGAAGAAGAAGACGACCGAAGAGCCCATGCCGAGCATCGGCAGGAGCTGCATCAGCATGCCCTCCTGCTGCCCCCGCGGGAGTTCCGGCGGAGCCTCCAGCCTCACCTCGTCCGACGGCACCTCCGGGGGCAGCGACCTGGGCGGGCGTTTCACGACGATCTGGCTCACCGGAGCATCAATCCCTCGAAAACAGACGGACGTCCCAACCGGCGCCCTCAACTCCCCGGCCTGGCCGGGGGAGGTGATCCTACTTGCCTACAGTCCGTCATAAGCCCGGTAGGGTGGCCCGCGCGGTCTGCGCATCCGCGGATCCGCCCCCCGCACCTGCGGGCGCCGGAACGGCAAACAGGGGAGCACACAGGTGAGTACGGCCGAGGCGACCGGCTTCTGCAGGGTCACCGTCGTGGCACCGGACAGCCGTATCGACGTAGCCCTCCCCGAGGACATCGCCGTCGCGGACGTCTACCCGGAACTCCTGCGCCTGACCGGCCAGACCCAGCCCGTCGGCGCCCCCACCGGCTTCCACCTCGTACGCCGCTCCGGCACCGTCCTCGACGGCGCCCGCACCCTCGCCGCCCAGCAGGTGCTCGACGGCGAGGTGCTCAGCCTGCGCCCCTTCGCCGAGTCCCTGCCGCCGGCCGTCTTCGACGACGTCTCCGACGCCGTCGCGTCCGCCGTCGTCCGCGACCGGCACCGCTGGAGCGACGACATGCTGCGCGGCGCGGGCCTGGCCGGCTCCGCGGTCCTGCTCGTCCTGCTCGGCTTCGTCCTCTGGTACGCCGACCCGGTCCGCCACGACACCCACGGCCTGCCCGGCGTCATCGCCGCCGCCGTCGCCGTCCTGCTCACCGCCGCGGCCGGCGTCCGCGCCCGCGTCTACCGCGACGGCGGCTCCGCCATCGCCCTCGGCCTCGCCGCGCTCCCGCACCTGCTGATCGCCGGCTCCGGCATCGTCGCCCCCGCCGCGGGCCACGGACCGGGCCGCCTGCAGTTCCTGCTCGGCTGCGTCTGCGCCCTCGTCGCCTCCGTCGCGCTGGTCGCCCTCACCCCGCACGGCGACGCCCCCTTCGTCGCGGCCACCTTCCTCGCCGCCACCGGGACCCTCGCCACCTTCGCGGCCATCGCCACCGCAGGCTCCGCGACGGCCACCGCCGCCGTCTGCGCGCCCGTCGCGATATGCCTCGTCGCCTTCCTGCCCGGCCTCTCCGCCCGCTTCGCCCGCCTGCCCATCGGCTACGCCGCCCCGCAGAGCTCGACCAGCGACTACGAGCTGCCCGACGGTCACGACACCACCCCGTACGGTGACCCCGCGGACCCGGCCGGCGACGGCCGCTCCGACCAGGGCGCCTCCCTCGACGCTGAAGCCATCGCCGCCCAGGCCCGGCGCGGCCACGAAATGCTGCTGGGCCTGGCGGGCGGCTGCGCCGCCGTCGTCGTCGCCTCCGCCGCCGTCCTCGGCTTCTCCGACAACACCTGGGGCCGGCTGCTGGCCCTCGCCACCGGCCTCGCGATGCTGCTGCGCGCCAGGCTCTTCCGCTACACCTCCCAGGTCGTGTGCGCCCTGGTGGCCGGGTTCGGCGCGATCGCCCTGCTCGTCCTGGGCCTGGCCCTGCACCCGCCGGCCGACCTGCTCGCGGAGCTCGTCAAGTACCACGACCGCAGCGGGCTGGACCTGCGCACGATCTGGCTCTCCGCCGCCGTCGCCGCAGGCGCGGCCCTCCTCGCCGGAATTGCGCTTGTCATCCCCCGCAAGGGCCTGTCACCCTTCTGGGGACGGCTGCTCGACCTCACCGAGGCGGCGGTACTGCTCAGCCTGGTCCCGCTGACCCTGGCCGTGCTCGACGTCTACTCCCGGGCCCGCTCCCTCACCAGCTGAGACGGTCCCGGCCCGGCAGCCTGGTACGCTGTGTGACGGCCGTTTGTGTACGCGCCCCCGGAGATCCTCTGGAGGCTGCGCTCAGCGGACCCCGCCTCCCGAGTTACGGAAGATCCCCAGAGAATTCGACCTGGGGCACTCGGTGGCTACGAAGACCTAAACGAGGAGTACGCGTGCCGCTCGACGCCGCTACGAAGAAGCAGATCATCGCAGAGTTTGGTGCCAAGGAGGGCGACACCGGCTCCCCCGAGGTCCAGGTCGCCATGCTCTCGAAGCGCATCTCGGACCTGACCGAGCACCTCAAGACCCACAAGCACGACCACCACTCCCGTCGTGGTCTGCTGATCCTGGTCGGCCAGCGTCGCCGCCTGCTGCAGTACCTGGCCAAGAAGGACATCCAGCGCTTCCGTACGCTGGTCGAGCGCCTCGGCATCCGCCGCGGTGCGGCCGGCGCCAAGTAAAGACGCTGTGAAGGGAGCGGTTCCCACACTGAGTGGGCCGCTCCCTTTGCTGTACGTGCGAGACGTACCGGACGCTTTGTAGTCTGGTCGCAGGTGCACAACTGAAGAGGAGGAGCGCCCTCCCTACGCCGCCGGTCCTCGGTAGTGGCATCCGGAAAGCCCCGGAAGGCTACGAACCGGGTGCTTCGATCGAAGACCGGCCCGCACGCCAGGAGCGCTTCTCCGCAACCGTCCACCACCACACGGGTGGCGGACGGAGACGACGAAAATGGAGAAAACGCTAGTGGAGAACGAGACCCACTACGCCGAGGCCGTCATTGACAACGGTTCCTTCGGCACCCGCACCATCCGCTTCGAGACGGGCCGTCTGGCCCGCCAGGC
Source organism: Streptomyces sp. NBC_00539 (assembly GCF_036346105.1). Taxonomy (GTDB): domain Bacteria; phylum Actinomycetota; class Actinomycetes; order Streptomycetales; family Streptomycetaceae; genus Streptomyces. The sequence continues at coordinate 2,061,603 of NZ_CP107811.1, read as the reverse complement.
CGCCGGCTCCGCCGTTGCCTACCTGGACGACGACACGATGGTGCTTTCCGCGACCACCGCGTCGAAGAAGCCCAAGGACCAGCTCGACTTCTTCCCCCTGACGGTGGACGTCGAGGAGCGCCAGTACGCGGCCGGCAAGATCCCCGGTTCCTTCTTCCGCCGCGAGGGCCGCCCCTCCGAGGACGCGATCCTCACCTGCCGCCTGATCGACCGCCCGCTGCGCCCGTCCTTCAAGAAGGGCCTGCGCAACGAGATCCAGGTCGTCGCCACGATCATGGCGCTCAACCCCGACCACCTGTACGACGTCGTGGCGATCAACGCCGCCTCGGCGTCCACCCAGCTGGCCGGTCTGCCCTTCTCCGGCCCGATCGGCGGCGTCCGCGTCGCGCTGATCCGCGGTCAGTGGGTCGCGTTCCCGACGCACACCGAGCTCGAGGACGCCGTCTTCGACATGGTCGTCGCCGGTCGCACCCTCGAGGACGGCGACGTCGCGATCATGATGGTCGAGGCCGAGGCCACCGAGAAGACCATCGCCCTCGTCAAGGGCGGCGCCGAGGCGCCGACCGAGGAGATCGTGGCCGCCGGCCTCGAAGCCGCGAAGCCGTTCATCAAGGTCCTGTGCAAGGCGCAGGCCGACCTCGCCGCCAAGGCCGCCAAGCCCGAGGGCGAGTTCCCGGTCTTCCTGGACTACCAGGACGACGTGTACGAGGCCCTCGCGGCCGCCGTCAAGGGCGACCTCTCCCAGGCGCTGACCATCGCGGGCAAGCAGGACCGCGAGGCCGAGCTGGACCGCGTCAAGGACATCGCCGCCGAGAAGCTCCTCCCGGCCTTCGAGGGCCGCGAGAAGGAGATCTCCGCCGCCTACCGCAGCCTGACCAAGGCCCTGGTGCGCGAGCGCGTCATCAAGGACAAGGTCCGCATCGACGGCCGCGGGATCACGGACATCCGTACCCTCGCCGCCGAGGTCGAGGCCATCCCGCGCGTGCACGGCTCGGCGCTGTTCGAGCGTGGCGAGACCCAGATCCTGGGCGTCACCACCCTCAACATGCTCCGCATGGAGCAGCAGCTGGACACCCTCTCCCCGGTGACCCGCAAGCGCTACATGCACAACTACAACTTCCCGCCGTACTCGGTCGGCGAGACCGGCCGCGTGGGTTCCCCCAAGCGCCGCGAGATCGGCCACGGCGCGCTCGCCGAGCGCGCGATCGTGCCGGTCCTGCCGACGCGCGAGGAGTTCCCCTACGCGATCCGCCAGGTGTCCGAGGCCCTCGGCTCCAACGGTTCGACGTCCATGGGCTCGGTCTGCGCCTCCACCATGTCGCTGCTGAACGCCGGTGTGCCGCTCAAGGCCCCCGTCGCCGGTATCGCCATGGGTCTGATCTCCCAGGAGATCGACGGCAAGACCCACTACGTCGCCCTCACCGACATCCTCGGTGCGGAGGACGCGTTCGGCGACATGGACTTCAAGGTCGCCGGCACCAAGGAGTTCGTCACCGCGCTCCAGCTGGACACCAAGCTCGACGGCATCCCGGCCTCCGTCCTGGCCGCCGCCCTCAAGCAGGCCCGCGACGCCCGCCTCCACATCCTCGACGTGATGATGGAAGCGATCGACACGCCGGACGAGATGTCCCCCAACGCCCCGCGGATCATCACCGTCAAGATCCCCGTGGACAAGATCGGCGAGGTCATCGGCCCGAAGGGCAAGATGATCAACCAGATCCAGGAGGACACCGGCGCCGAGATCACGATCGAGGACGACGGCACCATCTACATCGGTGCCGCCGACGGCCCGGCCGCCGAGGCCGCCCGCGCCACGATCAACCAGATCGCCAACCCGACCATGCCGGAGGTTGGCGAGCGCTACCTGGGTACGGTCGTCAAGACCACCACCTTCGGTGCCTTCGTCTCCCTCATGCCCGGCAAGGACGGTCTGCTGCACATCTCGCAGATCCGCAAGCTCGCCGGTGGCAAGCGCGTGGAGAACGTCGAGGACGTGCTCGCGGTCGGCACCAAGGTGCAGGTCGAGATCGCCGAGATCGACTCCCGTGGCAAGCTCTCCCTCGTCCCCGTGATCGAGGGCGAAGACGCTGCCGACGCCGAGAAGGACGACTCCGACAAGTGACGTCGCGTAGTTCCCGTGTGACGGCCCGCCCCTCTTCCGAGGGGCGGGCCGTCGCCCGTACCCAAACCCTGCTCAAGGGGCAGAACGGCATCGGCACCGTCCGCCGTACCGTCCTGCCCGGCGGTCTGCGCATCGTCACCGAGACCCTGCCCTCCGTCCGCTCGGCCACCTTCGGCATCTGGGCGAACGTCGGCTCCCGTGACGAGACGCCCACCCTCGGCGGCACCACGCACTACCTGGAGCACCTCCTCTTCAAGGGCACCGACAAGCGCAGCGCCCTCGACATCTCCTCCGCGATCGACGCGGTCGGCGGAGAGATGAACGCCTTCACGGCGAAGGAGTACACCTGCTACTACGCACGGGTGCTCGACACCGACCTGCCGCTGGCCATCGACGTGGTCTGCGACATGCTCACCGGCTCGCTGATCCGCGAGGAGGACGTCGACGCCGAACGCGGAGTCATCCTCGAAGAGATCGCGATGACCGAGGACGACCCCGGCGACTGCGTACACGACCTGTTCGCGCAGACCATGTACGGCGACACCCCCCTCGGCCGGCCCGTCCTCGGCACCGTGGACACCATCAACGCCCTGGGCGCCGACCGGATCCGCCGCTTCTACAAGAAGCACTACGACCCGACCCGCCTGGTCGTGGCCGCCGCCGGCAACGTCGACCACAACAAGGTCGTCCGCCAGGTCCGCGCGGCCTTCGAGAAGGCCGGGGCGCTCACCCGCACCGACGCCGAACCGGTCGGCCCGCGCGCCGGCAGCAAGCGCATCCGCACCGCCGGCCGCGTCGACATGGTCAGCCGCAAGACCGAGCAGGCCCACGTGGTCCTCGGCATGCCCGGCCTGGCCCGCACCGACGACCGGCGCTGGGCGCTCGGCGTGCTGAACACCGCCCTCGGCGGCGGCATGTCCTCGCGGCTCTTCCAGGAGGTCCGCGAGAAGCGGGGCCTGGCCTACAGCGTGTACTCGTACACCTCCGGCTTCGCCGACACCGGTCTCTTCGGCGTCTACGCGGGCTGCCGGCCCAGCCAGGTCCACGACGTGCTGCGCATCTGCCGCGACGAGCTCGACAAGGTCGCCTCGGACGGACTCACGGACGAGGAGATCAGGCGGGCCGTCGGCCAGCTCTCGGGCTCCACCGTCCTCGGCCTGGAGGACACCGGTGCGATCATGAACCGCATCGGCAAGAGCGAGCTGTGCTGGGGCGACCAGATGTCGGTCGACGAGATGCTGGGCCGCATCGCCGCCGTCACCCCCGACGAGGTCCGCGCGGTCGCCCGGGACGTACTGGCCCAGCGGCCGTCCCTCGCGGTGATCGGGCCGCTCAAGGAGAAGCAGGCCGCCCGCCTCGACGAAGCGGTCGCCTAGTCCCGTGGGCACGTCTGAACGTGCGCACGTACGCACCTAAGGAAGCGAACATGAGCAAGCTGCGCGTGGCGGTCCTCGGCGCCCGGGGCCGCATCGGCTCCGAGGCGGTCAAGGCCGTCGAGGCCGCCGACGACATGGAACTGGTCGCCGCCCTCGGCCGCGGCGACAAGCTGGAGACGCTGGCCGACGCCGGCGCCCAGGTCGCCGTCGAGCTGACCACCCCCGACTCGGTGATGGGGAACCTCGACTTCCTCGTCGGCCACGGCATCCACGCGGTGGTCGGCACCACCGGCTGGACCGAGGACCGCCTCACCCAGCTGGACACCTGGCTGGCCGGCTCGCCGGGGACCGGGGTGCTCATCGCCCCGAACTTCTCCATCGGCGCCGTCCTCACCATGAAGTTCGCCGCCCAGGCCGCCCGCTACTTCGAGTCCGTCGAGGTCGTCGAGCTGCACCACCCGAACAAGGTCGACGCCCCCTCCGGGACCGCGACCCGTACGGCGCAGCTCATCGCGGCCGCCCGCGCCGAGGCGGGCCTCGGTGCCCAGCCGGACGCCACCGCCACCGCCCTCGACGGGGCCCGCGGCGCCGACGTGGACGGCGTCCCCGTGCACGCCATCCGCCTGCGCGGCCTGCTGGCCCACCAGGAGGTGCTGCTCGGCGGGGAGGGCGAGACCCTGACCATCCGTCACGACTCCCTGCACCACCGCAGCTTCATGCCGGGCATCCTGCTCGGTGCGCGCCGCGTGACGCAGACCCCGGGCCTCACCTTCGGCCTGGAACACTTCCTCGACCTCGGCTGATGAGCAGGCAGTAGTACCCATGCGCGCGAAGATCACGTACTTCATCACGGCCGCCGTCCTGGTCGTCTACTTCGTCCTGGTCGGCAGCCGGGGCCTGATGCTGATCCGGCAGGGCACCTGGCTGACCGTCGCCTTCGGGGTGGCGGTCCTGGTGCTGCCCGTCATCGGGATCTGGTTCCTCTGGATGAACACCCGCTTCGTCACCAAGGCCAACCAGCTCGCCGCCGAGCTGGAGGCCGAGGGCGCCCTGCCCGTGGACGAGCTGGAGCGGGACCAGTACGGCCGGATCCTGCGGGACTCCGCCGACGAGGTCTTCGCGCGCCGCAAGGCCGAGACCGAGGACGCACCGGGCGACTGGCGCAGCTGGTTCCGCCTCGCCGTCGCCTACCACGACGCCCGTGACACCCCGCGGGCCCGCAAGGCCATGCAGCGGGCGATCGCCCTGCACGACGCGGAGCGCGTACCCGCCTGAGCCGCTCCCGTACGGACCCCGGCGGGCCGCCCCGCACGGGACGGCCCGCCGCGTCACCTCAGGCCGGGACGGCCCGGTATTCGTCGGCCCAGGCCCCGACCACGTCGGCGGCCCGCTCGAAGGCCTCCCCGCGCGTGAGGAAGTCGGCGTCGTGGTCGGTCAGCAGCACCGGCAGCGACGCGCCGTCCTGACCGGAGACCGTCAACGCCTGCCCCTGTACGGTCCTCGGCAGCCCCAGCAGGCGCACCGGCTGCTGCACCGTACGGATCCGGTCGACGGCGCTCCACGGGATCGACCGCGTCCGGAAGAACGCCACGTGGCGCAGACCCCTACGGCTCACCCACACGCCCGTCAGCAGCAGGCGCAGCGTCGCGCCCAGCACCGCGAGCGCGGCGGCCAGGCACACGAGCGCGCCGCCCCACGCCCCCGCGAAGGCGATGATCATCGTGGCCAGCAGCATGAAGGCGGTCAGCAGGAGCAGCAGCGCGGCGATCGCCACCCGCCAGGGGCCGGGCCGGTAGGGCCGGCGCCAGCGGTCGTGGTCTTCGTGGGGGAGGGCTTCGTCCTCGTGCTCGTCGGCGTCGGTCACGCCGTCGGCCGTCAAGAAGGGCAGGGGCACGGCTGTACCTCACTCACATGCACGTTCGGTTGGGCTGTGCCCGTGAGGCTACCGCCCCTCGGAGGCCTCCGACTGCTGTGACTTCTCGGGTGCCTTGTGCGGCTGCAGTGCCGGCATGCCGAAGAGCAGCGAGCCGACGAGCCCGGCCACCACGGTCAGTCCGACCAGCGTACGGGCGGCGAGCTGAGTCTTGCTCAGACTCTCGCGCGGCGGCGGAGTGACGTTACTGCGGAATCGGTCGGCCTCGGCGACGAAGGTGAACGGGACGGGTTCGCGCCGGAGGAACATGGAAGCGACTCTCCTTGTGGTCGGGGCCCGGGGGGCCGTGGGCGGTCCTGCCGGTCCTTTGCGGACCTACCGGACCTTCTGGTCCTTCTCCCAGTAGGACGCGCGAACGCCCCGATAGGTGCCGGATTCCGTGACATCCGTCCGTTTCCCCGGCGCCCCGTCGGCTCCCCGGGCGCCGTACGTCCCCCCTCGGGCCTGCGAAGGGACCCTCGCCGGGCGCCGTAGAGTAGGCGCGCCCCAGGTGTGACACGTTTGGAAGGACCCCAGTGAGCGATACGGCCGCCACCGACCTGAAACCCAGCTTCCGCAGTGATGTGACGGTGGAGCTGGTGAAGCACTCCGCCGCCGACTCCGACGTGCTGTGGGCCGCCCGCGTCTCCACGGCCGGCGAGCAGTCGCTGGAGGAGCTGCAGAAGGACCCGGAGCGCTCGAAGGGTCTGATCAACTACCTGATGCGCGACCGCCACGGCAGCCCCTTCGAGCACAACTCGATGACGTTCTTCATCAGCGCGCCGATCTTCGTGTTCCGCGAGTTCATGCGCCACCGCGTCGGCTGGTCGTACAACGAGGAATCGGGCCGCTACAGGGAGCTCGAGCCCGTCTTCTACGTCCCCGACAGCGACCGCAAGCTCGTCCAGGAGGGCCGCCCCGGCAAGTACGTGTTCGTCGAGGGCACCGGGGCGCAGCAGGAACTGACCGGCCGCGTCATGGAGGACTCGTACCGCCGGGCCTACGAGGCGTACCAGGAGATGCTGGCGGCGGGCGTGGCCCGCGAGGTTGCCCGTTCGGTCCTGCCGGTCGGTCTTTTCTCCTCGATGTACGCCACCTGCAACGCGCGCTCGCTCATGCACTTCCTCGGCCTGCGCACGCAGCACGAGCTGGCGACCACCCCGTCCTTCCCGCAGCGGGAGATCGAGATGGTCGGCGAGAAGATGGAACGGCACTGGGCGGGGCTCATGCCCCTCACCTACGCCGCCTTCAACGCGAACGGTCGCGTCGCCCCGTAGGGCGGGTCGACGGCGCGTCGCGCACGGATGTCCGAAAGCAAGTCCCAAGTGTCCGTATTGCGGCGTTTCGGAAAGTTCATCTAGGCTGATCAAACGGACCCGGCACTGCTTGAACCCCCGAGCAGGCAGTGCCGGGCTCCAACAACCCGGGCCACACCGGCAGCCACTCGCCGTCGTCACACTCCGCAGTCATATGGGGGACCCGTACCCTGTTGACGTCCCCCGAGGGGACACCATGAGGGTGGCAGCGAGTAGCGTGTTACCCATGGCTCCGATCTCGACTCCGCAGACCCCCTTCGGGCGGGTCCTCACCGCCATGATCACGCCGTTCACGGCGGATGGCGCACTCGACCTCGACGGCGCGCAGCGACTCGCCGCCCACCTGGTGGACGCAGGCAACGACGGCCTGATCGTCAACGGCACCACCGGTGAGTCGCCGACCACCACCGACGCGGAGAAAAACGACCTCGTACGAGCCGTACTCGAAGCGGTCGGGGACCGCGCCCACGTGGTCGCGGGCATCGGCACCAACGACACCCGCCACACCCTGGAGCTCGCACGCCAGGCCGAGCGCACCGGCGCCCACGGCCTGCTCGCGGTCACCCCGTACTACAGCAAGCCGCCGCAGGAGGGCCTCTACCGGCACTTCACGGCGATCGCGGACGCCACCGAGCTGCCGGTCATGCTCTACGACATCCCCGGCCGCAGCGGCGTCCCGATCAACACCGAAACCCTCGTACGGCTGGCCGAGCACCCCCGTATCGTTGCCAACAAGGACGCCAAGGGCGACCTGGGGCGCGCCAGCTGGGCCATCGCACAGAGCGGCCTGGCCTGGTACTCCGGCGACGACATGCTGAACCTGCCGCTCCTGTCGGTCGGCGCGGTCGGCTTCGTCTCCGTCGTCAGCCACGTGGTCACCCCCGAGCTGCGCGCGCTGCTCGAAGCCCACCTGGGCGGCGACGTCCAGAAGGCCGCCGAGATCCACCAGAAGCTGCTCCCCGTGTTCACCGGCATGTTCCGCACCCAGGGTGTGATCACCACCAAGGGCGCGCTGAACCTCCAGGGCCTGCCCGCAGGCCCGCTGCGGCTCCCGCTCGTCGAGCTGACCGCCGAAGAGACGGCGCAGCTCAAGATCGATCTTGCCGCCGGCGGGGTACAGCTCTGACAACAGACTTCACAACTGAACAAGCACAACTGAACAAGCTTGACCACACCAGACAAGAGCAAGTGCACGAATGACATGCGCGCCACGTGCCTTCCGAGGTACGTGGCGTGCGTGGTGAGGAGAGACTTTTGAGCCATCCGCATCCTGAACTCGGCCCGCCCCCGAAGCTCCCCAAGGGCGGCCTCCGGGTCACCCCCCTGGGCGGTCTCGGTGAGATCGGCCGCAACATGACCGTCTTCGAGTTCGACGGCCGCCTCCTGATCGTCGACTGCGGCGTCCTCTTCCCCGAAGAGGAACAGCCCGGCATCGACCTGATCCTTCCGGACTTCTCGTCCATCAGGGACCGGCTCGACGACATCGAGGGCATCGTCCTCACGCACGGCCACGAGGACCACATCGGCGCCGTCCCCTACCTCCTGCGGGAGAAGCCGGACATCCCGCTGATCGGCTCCAAGCTGACGCTGGCCCTCATCGAGGCGAAGCTCCAGGAGCACCGGATCCGCCCCTACACCCTTGAGGTGAAGGAAGGCGAACGGGAGGCCCTCGGCCCCTTCGACTGCGAGTTCATCGCGGTCAACCACTCCATCCCGGACGCCTTGGCCGTGGCCATCCGGACCCCCGCCGGCCTGGTCGTGGCCACCGGCGACTTCAAGATGGACCAGCTGCCGCTGGACAGCCGCCTCACCGACCTCCACGCCTTCGCGCGGCTGAGCGAGGAAGGCATCGACCTCCTGCTCTCCGACTCGACGAACGCCGAGGTCCCGGGCTTCGTGCCGCCGGAGCGGGAGATCTCCAACGTCCTGCGCACGGTCTTCGCCAATGCCCACAACCGGATCATCGTGGCCAGCTTCGCCAGCCACGTGCACCGCATCCAGCAGATCCTCGACGCCGCCCACGAGTACGGCCGCCGGGTCGCCTTCGTCGGCCGCTCGATGGTCCGCAACATGGGCATCGCGCGTGACCTGGGCTACCTCCGGGTCCCGGCCGGCCTCGTCGTGGACGTGAAGACCCTCGACGACCTGCCGGCCCACGAGGTCGTCCTGGTCTGCACCGGCTCCCAGGGCGAGCCGATGGCCGCCCTGTCCCGGATGGCCAACCGCGACCACCAGATCCGGATCGTCCCCGGTGACACCGTGATCCTGGCGTCGTCCCTGATCCCGGGCAACGAGAACGCGGTCTACCGCGTGATCAACGGCCTGACCCGCTGGGGCGCCAACGTCGTGCACAAGGGCAACGCCAAGGTGCACGTCT